>NZ_JBEOWJ010000040.1:0-96310 GCF_040295965.1 Streptosporangium sp. NPDC002544
CGACGGGTCTCACACCAACAAGCTCTACACCGGGCTGGTGGAGGACTACAAGAACGCCGCCACCGACTTCAACGCGGCCCTGCTGCCGTTGCAGAGACAGGCCGTCGACAACAAGGACTACAAGCTCTTCGGCACCGCCGACCAGGCCATCGCCACCCAGCCCTCACCTCCCAACATCGTGCCGTTCTGCAACAGCAGCTCCGGGCAGGGCCCGATCCTCAACCTCGAACGGCCCGCCAACGTCACCTACAGCGGCAACGCCATCCCCATGGCCCGATACGCCCTCCCCGAAGGCTCCCGGCCCACTCTCAGCTACTGCAACCAGTTCGGTGTCAGCGACGAATCCGTCCTCGACTCGACCCTGTCGGTCACCATGCACCTGCGCATCACTTGGCCCAGCGCCCCTGGCCAGCCTGCGAATCCGCCTCAGACGCTGCGTACCTGGACCAAGACCTGGGAGGTGCCCACCGTCTGCCGCAAACCCGATCCCAATCCCGAACCCCCGTCGGCCTGCAACCCCACCCAGCACTACCGTGAGCGCTGGGTCAGCGGCGGCTATCGGCAGTCCTTCGCCGAAACCGCCACCCTCACCGAATACCCCGAGCCCCAGCAGGCCGTTCGCACCCAGGTCACCCGGTTCCTGACTGAACGGCAAAAGGGCTACTACGACGCCGTCGTCACCGAGCTGACCACCCCGGGCAAGCCCCTCTTCCAGGCCAACGCCGATCTGACCACCGCCCTGCGCCTGCTGCAGGCCTACACCGCGGCGGGTTTCCCCACCGCTCTCAATGACGACGAACTCCTGCAGGTCCTGCTGCACGGTGCCGAACGCCTGCCTGCCGACACTCCTGGTGATACCACCATCACCACCATCTTCCGCACGGCGCAAAGCACCTACAACTCTTGCACCGCCACCTCTGACGCGGCCTGCGCCGCGACTTTCAATCCCTTCGCCGGCCAGCAGCATGCCTGGCTGACCAACTGTCTGACCTGGTACAAGAACCAGCTGCCCGTTGCCAGGTGGAGCCAGGATCCGCTGGCCAACACCATCGTGGCCTTCGCCTATCACACCGCCGACACCCTGCGCCTGCGCTATGACCACCACTCCAAGAGCCTCAAACAAAACAGCTACACCGAGACCCTCGCCCCCGTCACCACCGCCCACAAACTCCTCGAAACCTACGACACCATGACCCGTCCCTCCGCCCGATGAAAGAGACCGGACGGAGCCCCTGGATGGAACCCGTCCACATGACAACCCGGACGCGCGGTCCGTGGCCTTCATCCACCCCACCGACGTCTGTTCCCCATCTCATCCCGTCCAGGGAGTCAGAGGAATGACCATGCGAAGAGGAACCAATGCCCTGCGAGCGGCGAGCGTGCTGTGTGCGCTCCTGCTCCTCCCGATGGCGCCACCGGCGCAGGCCGCCGGAGGCACACTCGCCAACGCGCCGGCGCTGACCGTATCTGCGGGGAACCTCGTGGATACGGTCAAGGAGCCGGAGCCGGAGCCGGGGACAAAGAAAAAGGAGAAGGCGAAGAAAAAGGAGAAGTTCACGCCTTACACGCCGAACGAGCTCGACCGCGCCCAACTCCCCGACCTGTCGGGCACGCGGAAGGTCGAACCACCGAAGATGCGGCGGCTGGACCGGACTCCCGACGGCTTCCTCAACCTCCCGCAGCAGCCCAAGGTCGCACCCACCAGTGCCCCGGAAACCAACACGGTGGTGGGAAAACTCGAGGAGGCGATCCTGGAGGCGGGAGGACGGATCCGCGTCAAGGGATGGGCCGCGGACACCTACTCCCCATCCAGGACCGTCCAAGTGATCGGCGGCACATTAGGACAGGCGCAGGTCACAAGCCGGGCCAACACCACGAGGCCGGGCACCCCCTACGGCGACGCGCACGGGTTCGACTTCGACGTCGAGATCCCACCGACCAGAGGGCTGCACCAGGTTTGCGTATCGGCGTTCTACACCACCACCAAGTTCACCGACCTCGGATGCATCGAGTTCGACTCCCGGGCGTTCGGCGCCGTCGAGTACCGGATTCCTCTCGCGGTCGTCGCATCGGGCGCGTACTCCGTGATCGGCGGCTGGATGATCGACCCTTATACCGCCGGTCCCGCGACATTCAGCGGATTCCGTGACAAGCAAGAGTTTTTCCGCGGCTACAGCGCCCCCCTGCCGCACCCCGGCGTCGCCCAGGCTTTCCCCACGTTCGGCCCCAATCATGGCTGGGAAGTGTGGATCAAGCATGACGGAATCGAAGGCACCCCCAGCGAGCTCTGTGTGAACGCCGACTCTGGAGGGGTGGGGAAACAGGTTGGCTGCATGACCCAGAACTCCCGGCACGATCCGTTCGGGGCGCTGGACGAAGTGCGCTGGCAGGGCGAGAACATCCTGGTCAAAGGCTGGGCGATCGACCCCGACACCCGCTCGCCGGTAGAGGTCTCGATCTTCGCGGACGGCAAGCTGGTCAAGACGGCCTCAGCCTTTCAGCTCCGTACCGACATCCGTGATGCCCATCCGGAGTATGGCGATTCCCATGGGTTCGAGACGACGATTCCCGCCGCCTTCGATGACCAGAAGATCACCGTCAAGCCGACGAACATCGGCCGTGCCGGTCCTCTCGGAGGCAACGTGGAGTGGAAGATGAACTACGACGGCTCCTCTGGGCCGTGCCGCTGTATCGGGGAGAACTTCGAGGCGGGCTCGTACGACAAGACCGCCTACTCTTCGTGGGGCGTCGACCATTCCATGTGGATCACCTCGGACAAGTCCCATGTGGTGTCGGGAACCTTCTCGGCCTACGGTCAGAGCCTGCCCGGCGGGGAGTGGACGGAGTTCCTGATCTCGAACAGGACCAAGATGAAGCTGAAGCGCTCGACGACCTACACGGTGACCTACCGGTACCGGATTCTCGGGCCTGCGAACTCCCAGGTCGAGCACTACTTCCTGGCGCGGACCACCAGCGGAGGATATGGCAACGACTGGTGGGGCGGGATGTTGACCGATTCCACCGGCTCCGGGGTGAAAAGCAGATCGGTGACGTTCACCACCGGTGCGTTCGACGACTATTACCTCATCTGGGGCATCCACAACAGCGGTGCCATGACGGTCGACAACATTGTGGTCAACGGCCCGGTGGGCTGACGATCCACACCGTCTCAGCGGCATCGGACCACCGGTCGGCCGGACCGTAGCCGCTGGGCAGTGATCTCCACGGGTCACGCGCCCGCGGAGATCACTGCCATGTGCTTCGCGCCCGCTCAGCAAACGATGATCGAGTTCCACTCCGCGGCCCCGTCCGATCGCTTGATCGGACGGGATTTCGCGTTTTCCACGTCTTGAGGCCGCTGGACGGGTTCCTGCCCCAACCGGCAGCCCCGGGCAGCTCGGCGCTCTGGCCGTCAGAGTAATCAGTCGACACGACGAAAGGCCGAGCGGTAGTCCCTCGGGCGTCGTCCGGTGTGCTTGGCGAAGAGGGCGGCGAACGTGCTGGGGTCCTTGTATCCGACCGCGGCGGAGATGCCGGCGACGGTTCGGTTCGTGGTCTCAAGGAGGTGGCGGGCGCGACGGACACGCGACGACTGCAGGTACTCCAGCGGGCTCTGGCCGGTCTCGTCCGCGAAGCGCCGCAGCAGCGTCCGAGTGCTGACCTTGAACGTGTCCGACAACGCGGCGAGGTCGTATCGGGCGGCGAGGTTTTGGTCGAGCCGTCGCATGACCTTGTGGGAGAACTCGTTTCCGGGCTGCGGAAGAAATCGCGCGTCAACGTATGGAGTCTGGGACGATCGCGCATCGTCGACGAGCGCCACCCGTGCGGTTGTCCGTGCCACGTCGGCACCGCTGTGTTGGCGGATCAGATCCAGCGCGAAGTCGTACATGGCGCTGAAGGCCGCCGTTGTCGTCACCCCCGTGTCGGTGACGACCAGACGCTCAGGTCGGATGTCAGCGTCCGGACAGCGTCGAGCCAGTTCGTCCGCGAGGAGCCAGGCCGTCGTAGCACGGCGTCGGTTGAGGAGTCCAGCCTCGGCGAGCAGGAACGCACCGACACAGATCGAGACGACGACAGTGCCCGCAGCAGCGTGTGAGCGGATCGCCGCGACTTCAGGGGCGAGGGGTGCGAGCTTCGTGTCCACGTCGAGGCCCGGCACGAGCTCGAACCCTGGCACGACAAGGACGTCTACCTCGCGCAGCGGTGAGACGTCCAACGCCGCACCACCCGATGCGGCGACACGACGGCGAGGCGAAACGATCGACACCTCGTATCCGGAGCTGTCCGGTCCGGCAACGTGCGTGGCCATCGTCAAGAGATCGGGTACGCCGAACACCTCGGACGCGAAGCAGCCTGGATAGGCCAGGACACCAACCCGCAGCGCGCTCACGCTCGCCTCCTCACCATCAGCCTCTGGCGAGATTACCTGCATATATGGCGATCTGGCCTCTCACCTTGTGCTGGGGCAACGGTCCACGCTGTCACCATGAGCGCTGCCAGCGGAGGACTTGACGACATGATCACGGATTTCTCCCGCCGACTCGTGGATGTGGAGGGGGTGGTGAAGACGGTGTACGCCGCGGGTTCCGGGCCGGCCGTCGTGTTGATGCCGGAGATGCCCGGCATCAGTCCTGACGTCCTTCGACTGGCGCGGTGGGTGCGGGATTCGGGCTTCACCGTCTATGTCCCCTCGCTTTTCGGGATCGATGGTGCCTATCCCACGGCCGAGGGCGGTATGGAGGTTTTCCGCCGCGCGTGTGTCAGTGCCGAGTTCCGCGCGTTCGCCGGGGGCGGCACCAGCCCGGTCACGGCATGGCTACGTGGGCTCGCGCGCCAAGCCCATGGCGAATGCGGCGGTCCGGGAGTCGGCGCGATCGGACTGTGCTTCACCGGCAACTTCGCTCTCACGATGGCGCTTGAGCCGGCTGTCATCGCGCCAGTGGTCAACCACCCGTCGCTGCCGCTGGACGACCCTGCCGGACTCGAGATCAGCGACGAGGACGCACGCGCGGTCCGAGACCGCATCGCGCGCGACGGACTGAAGGTTCTTGCCTACCGCTTCGACGACGACCGCTGGTGCACCGGCCAGCGCTTCGCCGCCTACCAGGCGCTCCTCGGCGACGCCTTCGACGGCCGTGTTCTTCCGGGCAGTTCCGCGAACACCAGCCCGCCCCCGTTCTTCGGCGACGTGGTCGGGACCCCCCACAGCGTTGTCACCGCCCATCTCGTCGACGAGGACGGACATCCCACGCTGAAGGCCAGGGACGAGATCATCGCCTTCCTGACCGACCGCTTGAGCCCGTTCGAACATACCGAGACGACATCCGACTGAGCGGCACAACGGTCGCCGGCGCAATCGGCGATCAGATCCGGGCGCCGCGCCCGCCACAGGTGGCCGAGGTCGCCGGGGTGCAGGGTGATGGTGTGTTGGTGGCAGATCTTCGGCAGCTGGTCGGCCTTCAGGCCGGGCTGTGGGGGATCGCCCACCGCCTGTCTGTCATCCGGCACCGCCGACCGCGTGGCCATGCGCCAGGACGGCCGCACGATCGTCACCGGAACCCACGACGAGCTGCTGGCCGTCGACGCCGGCTACCGTCGCCTGCCGGCCAGTCAGGTGGGGGGCGTGGACTGACGGGCGCGATGGCGGCGTACCGCATCCCGGTTGGCGCACGGCTGGGAGCAGTAACGCTGCCGTGCGGTGCGTGAGGTGTCCGCGAAGATCGTCCCGCAACCGGCGGCGGCACACCGTCCGAGCCGGCCCATGCCCCGGCTGACGAGGTGCATCGCCGTGCCCACGGAGATCAGCGCGAACAGCACCGCGCCGAGCGGCTGCAGGTCGTCGCGATAGTGCAGGTGCCAACCATGAGCGTGGTCGGTCAGCCGGGGGTAGGCGGCCGACCGGGCCGGCATCTCGTTGACCAGCTCGGCCTTCGCGCGCTCGCCCGTGGCGTCGACGACGTTCGTCCAGGCGTCGATGACGGCGAGGGTCTGGTCGAGATCCGACGGTTCGACGGGGCGTTCCAGTACCAGACCGGCCGTGCGGCAGCGGTCGGCGAGTTCATCGGCGCTCGCCGGTGGGCGGTTCGCCAGTTCCGCGGCGAAGTTCACCACGTCCGCACCGTAAGGGTTGAGGTGCACAAGCTCATTACATCAGCCTGTACGTCATGACGCGAACAGCAACAGAGCACGACATTCCGGAACTCGTCCGCCTCCGGGCACTGCTCTTCGACGACCTCGGCGGCGACTTCTTCAACCCCGCGAACGCCGGTGACGACTGGCGCGACGCGCTCGCACGGGTTTTCAAGCAGAAGCTGACCGAACCCGACTGCCAGATCCTGGTCGTGGACGGCGACACCGGCCTGGCCGCCTGCGGCATCGGCACGATCGAACAGTGGTTCCCCGGCCCCCACTCCCGCAACGGGAGGGTCGGCCACGTCATCGGCATGGTCACCGACCCGTCGTACCGGCGGCGTGGGCACAGCCGGGCGATCATGCTCGGTCTGCTCGATTGGTTCCGCGACCGCAACGCCGTACGGGTCGACCTCACCGCCTCCCACGAGGCGGAACCGCTCTACCGGCAGCTCGGCTTCTCCGACCACCCCGATCCCCTGTTGTGCTGGAAGCCGTGAAGACATCGCAATACCGCTGGGTCATTCTGGGGGTCGCGACTTTCACTCAGGCCGCGGCCGCGTTTTTCGTGCGATGAAAGCGCGCTCTGACCGGCTCGGACGGGTGAATCTCTGGGTGACAACGACCCTGGACAAGGCCGGACGAAGGTGGATCACCGTGGACCGTATGCGCAGGTGGGAGCGGGTATAGCTCGTAGTATCGCGCCCGCCCGTCTTGCTTCGCACGGGCCGTTCTCGAGACGGCTGGACTGAAGTTGACGGGATCCCTTCCGATCATCGAGATCGGGTGGGATCTTGTCGTTTCAGGGGTTTCCGGGGGGTGAAGGTATGGGGACCGCGGCCGTACGGCCGGCATGGTTGACCAGGCGGTGCAGGGCGATCAACCCATAGCCGAGCAGTACGAAGCAGACGGCCAGCGCCAGCGCCATAAGCGCCACCCCGCCGTACCCGAACCTGCCCACATCCAGAAACGGATAGGGATACCGCTTCCACGCATCTGGAGGCAGCAGGGCACCTCTGACCAGGGCAAAGGTCAGATAGGCCATCGGATAGACCAGCCACCTGAGAGCAGCCGTCCATTTCGGCCGAGAAGCGATCCGGTCGAAGAACAGCCAGTCGATCACGGCCATGACGGGCGTCACGTAGTGGAGAAGGAAGTTGCCCAGACCGTGACCGTGAAGGGAGAGGTGCTCAAAGGGGCTGGCTCCGCGCATGCGCAGAAAGTGCCAGACCAGCCCAGTGATCACGATGTAGAGCGTCACCGCCCCCTTAAGCTCGGCAGGAGGGCGCCATCTGCTGACCGCCTGCCAGGAGTAAAACCCCGTGAGCAGCAGATTGCTCTGCACAGTGAAGAGCACGAGCGGGTTCAGCGGGCTGCCCAGGGCCAGCCAGGTATAGATCAGGCCGACCACCGCAGCCAGGATCAGCATCAAGCGGTACACCGTCACCCAGATCATAGGGATGAGGGTCGCACAGGACGCATCACACCGACCAACAGTTCGCCGATCGCTGGAACGCCGAAAGCAAAGGCCGGCCCTTGGCCGCGACGGCCGTCTACGGCACCAAGTTCTCCCAAGGCCGTCGCCACGGTCACCGGCGATGCCGAGCTCGCCGACCTTCACGACTGTCCGGTGGGCGTGCGAAACCCAGCGGTCGTCGTGGTGTTGTGCGGTTGGTGGCGGGGCGGTATGAGCACGTTGAGTCGGTGGGTTCAGCTGGTGAAAGCCCGCTCGATGATGCCCGAGTCCAGTTCGACGGTGACACGTCTACCAGGAGGCGGGCAGTGTGATCGCGGTGGCAGCGCGGTGGATCTGCTCGACGACCTTGGCCATGATCCGGTCCTTGCCCGGCAGCAGGTTGATCAGGCGCAGCGTCACCATCGACATGCGGACCTGGAACCGGCTCGACAGGACCATGCGCTTGATGTTGTCGGTGCCCAGGGCCTGGTTGGCCTCGACGAAGGGCCGCATCCGCGCCTCGTAGGCGGGGAAGGCGGCGGTGTGGTCGCCTGCGGCCCGCTTGAGCTCGCCCGCCAGCACGTACGCGCCGACCAGCGCCAGGCTGGTGCCCTGCCCGGAGGCGGGGGAAGCGCAGTAGGCCGCGTCGCCGACCAGCGCGACTCGGCCGGTGTGCCAGCTGTCCATGCGCACCTGGCTGAGGGAGTCGAAGTAGAAGTCGGGCGCGTCGGCCATGCCTTCCAGCAGGCGCGGCACCTCCCAGCCGGATCCGCTGTAGGACTGGGCCAGTGCCTGCTGCTGTTCGGCGCGCTCGCGTACCTTGCTGTCGGCAGCCCACAGGAACATGGCCTTGGCGCCGGTGTCCTGCCGGGTGCTGTAGAGCAGGGCGGTACGGCCGGGTCCGACGTAGGTCAGCTCCTCGCGGTCGAGCCCGAGGTGGTTGGGCACGCTGAAGATCGAGACGTTGTAGCCCATGTCGTGGACGAAGCGTTCCTCGGGGCCGAAGGTCAGCGCACGGGTGTTGGAGTGCAGCCCGTCGGCGCCTATGACCAGGTCGAAGTGGCGTACCAGGCCGCTGTCGAAGGTCACCTGGGTGCCGTCGATCGAGGCGATCGAATCGCCGAAGAGATACTCGACGCCGTTGGTCGCCTCGTGGAGGAGCCGGGCGAGGTCGCCGCGGTGCACCTCGGCGTCCTCGTGGACGCGCCCGCCGAAACTGTCGCCGTTCATGCCGGCCACTTGGCGGCCTTCGTCGTCCACTATTGAGCCGGTGCGCACGTCGGTGCGCAGTCCGCGGACCTTCTCCAGCAGCCCCATCCGCTCGACGACGTCGAGGGCCGCGCCTCGGATGTCGATCTTGTAGCCGCCCTCGCGCACCTCGGTGGCGCGTTCGACGACGGTCGGGGTGAAGCCGTGCTCGCGCAGCCAGTAGGCCAGGGTCGTGCCCGCGATGCTCGCTCCGGAGATCAGGATGTTCGACATGCCTGAATAGTACGTACGTGTTAGACGATTGTGCAAGACGTATGTGTAAGATTGGTTCATGGGCAACCGTGAAGATCTTCTGGACGGCGCCAAGCGCTGCCTCTACGACAAGGGCTACTCCCGCACCACCGCACGCGACATCGCCACGGCGGCCGGGGTGAGCCTGGCCGCGATCGGCTATCACTACGGCACCAAGGAGGCCCTGCTCAACGAGGTGCTGGTGGAGGCGATGCGAGAGTGGGGCGACGACCTGAGCCGGGTGCTGGCCGAGCCGGGGGACTTCGAGACGACCTGGGGCAAGGTCATCGACTCCTTCGTCAGGGCCAGACCGCTGTGGGCGATCCAGTTCGAGCTGATCGCGCACATGGAGCGCACCCCTGAGCTGCGCGAGTCGTTCGTGGAGGCGGGACGGCAGGCCAGGCTCGGGCTGGCGGAGCTGTTCGGCTCGGACTCCGAGCGGTTGGGAGCCGTGGTCCAGACCCTGCTGGGTGGCCTGGCGGCGCAGTGGCTCGTGGACCCCGACGCCACCCCGACCCCGGCAGAGCTCCTGGACGGCCTGCGCACCCTGGTGGGATCGACCTTGGGCACGTCGTCATGATCTAGGATTCGGTGGCGTCGTGACCGCACTCTCAGTCGTCCTGGCCGCCTCGGCACCGCGCTGCTCAGCGCCGTCGTCGGGTTCGGCGGTGGCGTGCCGCTGTTCTCGATGGCGAACATGCCCACAAGGTCAGACCTGTTCGTGAACACCCCACCAGGTCAGAGGCCGCTTCCGAGAGATCGGAAGCGGCCTTTTGCGTTGCTGAGTGACTACCTGCTGTGCCTGATCGCTGAGATCAGTTCGGTGATCGCCATCATCACCGCCGTCAGAAGGAACGCCAGGCCGAAAGCTGCAACCATGATGACGAGCGACATCGCGCTCCTCGGCATAAACACCACCATGAAGCTGCCGCAAAGCAGGACCAGCCAGCCGAGGAGCAGCGGAATCAGATAGAACATGCGGGGACCGTTCACGGTGTCCCTTCGAAAACCTCGACGTTAATGGGCACCGATGATCCCGTACCGTCCACAGGTCTGGAAAGAACTGATCCATAGCCTCAGCTCCTTCAGGAAGCATTGGGCGGAGCTGCTTGCGATAGACGGTCTCCGTCACCGACACCTCCTCCAGCGCCGGCCGTTTCGCCCCGGGCTGCGCGCACAAAGATCAAGTCGCGCCTTGACCTTGAGCCTCGCCCTGCATATGTGATCTTGAAAGAGGTGCAGGTGCTGCGCAGGGTGTGGATCCAGCAGTACCACCGATATGACCATGGGGACAGGGGCCTCGTTCGCGTGGGGGAAACTCAGGCCGTCATCCTGCGGGCGAGAGTCGATTCCCGACCGTAATGCTACGAACCGGGCCGGAAACCGAGTTTGCTCTGCTCAGAGCAGATCTGCCGCAGGCAGATCGCGTCGACGCCGATGCGGATCGCCCCACATGATGGACGCATGGGCGAAGAATCGAAACTTCCACTGTTCGACGCACGGGTAAGACGTCAGCTTTACGAAGGGCGTGTTCTCGTTCTCGACGGTCCTCTCAATGACGACAACGGGACGTTGCTCGCCACGCAATTGATAGCACTCGCCACGCAGGACGAGTCGACCGATATCGCGTTGTGGATTCACTCCCCGGGCGGCTCGGTTCCATCGATGCTTGCGATCCGTGACATCATTCGGCTCATTCCCTGTGACGTATCGACCCTCGCGCTGGGTATCGCCTACAGCGCCGGGCAGTTCTTGCTGTCATCGGGTACCCGAGGGAAGCGCCGCGCCCTGCCGCACGCACGTGTCCTGATGCACCAAGGATCGGCCGGAATCGGTGGCACCGCGGTCGACATCGAACTGCAGGCCGATGACCTCCGGCATACTCGCGACACGGTGCTCGGTCTTATCGCCGGGGACACAGGTCAGCCCGTAGCGCGCATATTCGAGGATTCCCTGCACGATCGCTGGTACACAGCGCAAGAGGCACTGGACTACGGCTTCATAGACGCAATCGTTCAGAGCTTCGACGAAATAGCGCCACGCAATCGCCCACGGCCCGGATTCGGCGTCACCGAAGGAGTCGGCCAGTGACCACGTACACGATCCCTAACGTCATCGCCCAGAATCCTCGTGGCGAGCGGATCATGGATGTCTACTCGCACCTTCTCACCGAGCGAATCGTCTATCTGGGGACCGCGATTGATGCGGGCGTCGCGAACGCGCTCGTCGCACAGCTTATTTTTCTGGAGTCGGAAAACCCCGATGCCAACATACAGTTCTATATCAACTGTGAAGGCGGGGACCCGAGCGCGATGCTCGCGATATATGACACCATGCGCTATATCCGCCCGCGGGTTGAGACAACCTGCGTTGGACAGGCCATCGCGGTGGGTGCCGTCCTTCTCGCCGCGGGCGCCGAAGGAAAACGTGCCGCTCTCCCGCACGCACGAGTGATCCTGCACCAACCGGCCGCTCAGGGGCGCGGAACGATCCCCGATCTCATCTTGCAAGCCGACGAGGTCGTACGTGTCCGAGCGGACATCGAGCGCATACTGTCACGGCACACGGGTCAGACTGTCGAGACCCTACGCGCCGACACCGATCACGATCGAGTGTTCACCGCGACCGCGGCCTTGGAGTACGGGCTCCTCGATCAGATCATCGAGGAGCACTCATCGGCTCGTGGATGATCCCGGCAGGCCACGCTACGCGGCCAGAGCATATGCCGCCGAGCAGGTAGCACCTCTCGACGTGCTGTTCTGAGCAGACCGCAAGCTCTCGGCAACGGCAAGGGTCAGATCGACCAGGGTGACATCCAGCGCGCCGGCGACCGCAGCGATCATTTCGCTCGACGGCTCTTTAACGCCTCGTTCCATCTCGGAGAGATATTGCGGCGAGACGCCGGCGCGACGCGCCGTCTCACTCAACTTCTCGCCCCGCTCGTGACGAAGACCTCTGAGACACTCACCGAGCGCGTGCCGCCACAGCGGCTCGCGAGCCGGAGACGGCTTGGGATCGGTCCGATCGATCGCCGGATGTAGTGGTGGGACAGAGGAAGCCATATCTCACCATAGGTAGACGGCGCGTTCGAGTTCCGCCGACTTCGCGCAGAGCAGAACCGTCCCCGCCTCCTCACAGTCCCTGACCGAGCCAATCTGGCGGAGATGGACGAGGTCAGGTGACAGATTGCGCCACCAGGGCCATGGCCTGTCGCATGGCGTTCCGTACTTCGTTGGGTCCGTCGCCGCGCTGCAGTGCGGTCAGTGCGGATGCGCTGATCGCACCCACCATCGCGCCGACCAGGGCGGAGGCGGTGATCGTGTCGAGTCTGTCGGGGAATGCCCGCTGCAGAGCCTGAGCCAGTTCGGCCTGCGCGGTGAGGTATCGCTGCAGCAGCTGAGCCTGCAGCGCCGGCACCGAGGCCACCAGCCGTGCCCGAAGTGCCGCGAGCCCGTTGGGGAGGTCGCTGTCCCAGGTGTTGGCGATCATCTGGTCCATCGCCCGCACCAACACTTCGGGCAGCCGTTCCTCGGCGCGGCGCTCGGCGATCGCCCGCAGCGCCAGGTCGACGCGCACGTCGGCATTGGCCAGGAGCACGTCCTCCTTGGCCTGGAAGTGGAGGAAGAAGGTACGAGGGGACACCTCCGCGGCGTCGGCGATCGCGGCCACGGTCACGTGGTCGTAGCCCTTGTCCTCGAACAGGCGCACCGCCGTCTCGATCAGTGCCTGCCGGGTGCGCTGCTTCTTGCGCTCCCGCAATCCGTGTCGCTCCACCATGCGGGCAGTTTATTTCATCCTCTGAATTGATGCATACTGTGAAACTCTACAGAGACTGCAGCAATTGAAGGGTGGTCAGTATGGGGAGCCTGGACGGACGTGTCGTCCTCATCACCGGAGCAGGGCGCGGCATCGGGCGGGAGGAGGCGTTGTTCTTCGCCGCCGAAGGCGCCAAGGTCGTCGTCAACGACCCCGGCGTCGCCATCGACGGCACGGGCGGCGACGCCGGCGTGGCCGCGAAGGTCGTCGAGGAGATCACTGCCCGCGGTGGGCAGGCCGTGCCCAACACCGACAGCGTCGCCGACTGGGACGGCGCCCGCCGCATGGTGGAGACGGCCCTGCAGTCCTTCGGCGACCTGCACGTAGTGGTCAACAACGCGACCATCGAACGGAACATGGGCCTGACCGACCTGTCGGAGGAGGACTTCGACGACGTCGTAGCCGTCAAGCTCAAGGGCACCTTCGCGGTGACGCACTGGGCGGCCCGCCACTGGCGTGACCGATATCAGGCAGGAGTCCACGCCGACCGCGCCGTGGTCAACACCTCCTCCGGCTCCGGGCTGCTCAACCCGCTGCCCGCGCAGGTCTCCTACGCGGCGGGCAACGCCGGGGTCGCGGCGCTGACCATCGTGGCCGCCCTCGAACTCGGTCGCTACGGCGTGCGGGTCAACTGCATCTCGCCCTCGATGGCCCGTACCCGCCTCACTCTCGCCGTTCCCGGCATGAGCCAGGAATCACCGGCGGGCCGATTCGACCCGTTGCACCCGGCCGCCTGCGCGCCTGTCGCCGCCTACCTGGCCGGCGCGGCCTGCCCGCTCACCGGCCAGGTGCTGTCGGTGCGGGGCGGAACGGTCGCGGTCAACCACGGCTGGTTCCTCGGCGACCACATCCACAAGGACGGGCTGTGGAGCGTGGAGGAACTGGCCGAGAAGGTGCGAGAGCTGCCGATGGACGACCCGTTCGACAAGCTCGCCCAGGCTCTGACCGGCGCACTCGGCGCTGTCGGACGCGCCCGGCTCCAGGAGATGATCAACGCCCTGCTGGACCAGGGAGGTCGGTCCGGCGCGGCTTCCGCATGACGCGATGGCACACAGTCCGGACCGCGTGCTCAGGCTCGCGGTCCGGGGCGGATGGCGCTCGACCCCGGACAGCCACGAGACCTCGGTGTCAAGCCTGTCGAGAATGACCAGCGTTGGGCATTCCAAACATCATTCCACCCGCTGTTCCTGATCATGTTCCGGCCGTGCCGAGACCTGGAGCGACGATGAGCCTGACCAGCCTGGGGCTGACCGACACGCAGGAGCGCCTATACCGCCACCTGCTACGCACCCCACACACCGACCTGCCCGCCGCCGTCCTGGCCCACATGCTCGGTATCCACATCACCGTGGCCGTCGCCTGGCAACGCGCCTCCGCCGGCGACTGGACCGCCTACGCCGCCGAAGTCAGCCGCCGAACCCCGGAAGGAGAACATCCCGATGAGCACGACCTACGCGACTGAATGCCGGCTCACGCCAAGAGCTCAGCCCCAACCCTCGCCAATCCACGGCAGCGGCCTGTTCGCCATCGAACAGATCCGCCAAGACGAGGTCGTCATGCGGCTCGGCGGGCAGCTGATCAACGATGAGACTTTGGCCTCCCTCACACCGCCCTACAGCAGCCTGACCGTCGGGGAGGGCCTTCACCTGCTTCTCGATCCCGCTCATCCAGTGCGCTTCGGCAATCACTCCTGCGAGCCCAACCTCTGGCACCGCGACGCGACAACCGTGGTCGCACGACGCGACATCAACCCCGGCGATGAACTGACCATCGACTACGCCACTCACACCGGCGTTGAAACCTGGTCGATGGTCTGCCGTTGCGGCAGGCCCCGCTGCCGCCGCACCGTGACCGGCAACGACTGGCAACTGCCTCAACTTCGGTCCGCCTACGGCACTCACTGGAGCCCGCCACTACTCGATCGCATCAAGACCGCCGCCAGGCAGAGGCATTCGGACAGTTGGAATACCTGACGTCGCCAGAGCCGCCCACCGAAGCCGACAAGGCTGCCCACAGCGTGGGCAGCGTCGTGGAAGGGAAGACCATGGGCTTCGTACTCCACGACCGGCGCACGTGATGTTCCGGTTCACGCCGACAGGCGGCACCTCGCGGCATGGCGAAGGGGCGCCCGAATGCCTTCGCCATGCCGCACACCAGCACCGCCTGCCCCATGCGGCGGGTTCTGGTGAGGCTCGCTTACTTGCTCTGCAGCTTCCCCAGCGGGTTGGGGTCTTCCTCCAGTGCGGTGGCCGCCGCCTTCCAGCCGGTGTCCTCGGGGTAGAGGGCGCTGCGCAGGAAGGCCGAGGTGAGCTGCTGGATCAGAGCGACGCGCGCGGGATTCTCGTCCGTCGTTTCGGCGACCTCGTACCCGGAAACGCCGCCGAGCGAGTGCTCTGCCCCGAACAGCGTGAGCAGGCTTTTGCCGCCCGGGCTGTAGGTGTAGGGGTCGGTGAACCAGTCCGGTCCGCGGGTGGACAGGTGGGATTGGTCGTTGTCCCCGGCGACGATCAGAGCCGGTGCCTTCATGTCGTCGAAGGAAGGTCTCATGAACGGGAAGTGCTCGGCGGCGAACGGGGTCAGGTCGTCACCCAGGCCGGTAAGGGCGAGCAGGATCCCCGCCTTGACGCGAGGGTCGGACATATCCTCGCCCGGTACGCCGTCCGCGTCCAGGACACGCGCCCCCAGCAGTGCGCTCGCCGTCTGAGCTCCCCAGGAATGACCGGCCACGGCGACGCGGCCGCGGTCGAGGCGCCCGGCCAGGCCCGGCACGGACGCTTCCAGGGCGTCGAGCCCGTCCAGGACACGAGTGAGGTCCTCGATCCGCAACCGCCAGATCCGCGGCGTGCGGGGGTCGTCGGCGGGGAGGCCGAGCGTCCTGGAGTCGAGGTGGGTGGGCTGCACGACCACGAAGCCGTGAGCGGACCAGAAGTCGGCCAGCGGCGCGTAGCCGTTCATCGACCAGCCGAAGCCGTGCGAGAAGACGATGACCGGCAGATTGCTGCCGGTCACGGGGGCCGAGACACGCACCTGGAGGTCGTCACCGCGGCCAGGGACGGGCAGGATCACCGGCTTCACGGATATCACGGAGGCGGCGTTCAAGTGGGACATGGAAATGCCTTCCGGTCGGTTTGTCGAGCTCGCGGTTCGGCGGTTCCGTCCGGTGTCTGACACCATGGAGAAACGGAACCGCGTTCCGCTGACAATACGGAACGAGGTTCCGCTTTGCAACCGTTGGGAAGGACAACCACGATGAACGGCAGCGACCGGCCCGCGGCAAGCTCGGCCGCGTCCAAGCGGAAGGACGCCCGGCGCAACCAGCAAACCCTGCTGGACGCGGCCGCCACGGTCTTCGTCACCTCCGGCGTGGATGCCCCGGTACGCGACATCGCCGCCAAGGCCGGCGTCGGGATCGGCACGATCTACCGGCACTTCCCCACCCGAGCCGAACTGATCATCGCCGTCTACCGTCACCAGGTCGACGCCTGCGCCAAAGCCGGCCCTGCCCTGCTGGCCTCCGGGCCGACCCCCCATGCCGCCCTCGCCCGGTGGATCGACCTGTTCGTCGACTTCCTGGTCACCAAACACGGCCTCGCCGCCGCGATGCAGAACGACGGCGCCGGGTTCGAGGCGCTGCACGCCTACTTCCTCGACCGGCTCCTGCCGGTGTGCACCCAGCTCCTCGACGCCGCAGCCACCTCCGGCGAGGTCCCCCCTGACCTCGAGGCCTACCAACTCATGCGCGGCGTCGGAAACCTCTGTATCGGCGCCGACAGCGACCCTCGCTACGACGCGCGACGGCTGGCCGCGCTCCTCGTCGCAGGGCTACGCCAGCCGTGCTGACAGTGGTGGATTCGGCTCCCGGCTCGACGCGCCCACCAGACAGCTCGTAACGTGGAGATCGAGCCGGGAGCGGCAGGTCGAGTACCGGCCCGACCATGTTCTGGCGCTTGACAGCACCAGCCGCCAGTACTCCGACTCGACATCCAACCTGCGCCTGGGTCCTCGCCTCGCCGGCAACACGCCCCTAATGATCAGGTGTGTTGCGGCAAGCACGAGAACCCAGGCGACGACACAGGGTCGGTTTTCAGCGGCGCCGACACTGCATGCGCTCGTCAGCTGAGATGAGCGCGGAAGAACGACGCCAGCGTGCTGAAGCTCAGTGGAGGCTCAGTGCTGGTCACGGGTTCAGCACAGCGTTTCGAAGTCTGCACGGTCCTGGCCGGGAAGGGCTCCGACAGGCCGCCGGTGAAGGGGAAGAAGTGGTCCTGCCCGTGCAAGGTGAAGAAGCGGACGCTTCCGCAGGCCTCCTTGAGCGCGGAGAACAGTAGCCGGCTTTGCCCGATGGGGATCACGGGGTCAGCGTCACCGTGCCCGATGAGGAACGGCGGGGGCCGCCGCCCGGAAGCCAGATGGGTGATGGGGTTGGCCTGCCTCAGCAGAGCGGGGGAGCACGACTGTACGCCGTCCGGACAGCCAAGGTAGGTGGCCACCGCTCCCGCCAGGAGCGGGTTGTCGGCCAGCGCTGACAAATCGGCGGGCCCCGAAAGGTCCGCTACCGCCTGAACACAGCTGGAGGGGCCGCGTCCACCCACATCGCCTTCCAGCGCGGGAACCCCGCAACTCGTGCCCGCCAGGGCGGCAAGCTGCCCACCCGCAGATCCGCCCCACAGGCCGATCCGGCCGTTGAGGCCGTAGCGGAAGCTGTTGGCGCGCAGATACCGGATCGCGGCCTTCACCTCGTGGATCTGCTGCGGGAACTTGGCGCTCGTGCTCAGGGTGTAGTTGACGGAGGCAACAGCGAATCCCTGCGAGAGCAGTGATGTCCACTCAGGGATCCGCTGCAGCTCGCTCTTGTCTCCGGCGGACCAGCCGCCGCCGTGGATGTAGACGATCACAGGCGCCCACCGGGTGCCCTTCGGTACGTACAGGTCCAGGACCTGCTGGTCGCCTCCGGATGCGTAGGCCACATCGGAGTAGGTGGTGTAGCCGTCGGACCTCACGGAGCGCACGCGCTCGTCGGCTCCGCTTGCCTGCGCCGGAGCGACGAGAACGCCGAGGCAGGCCGATACTGCCGCCGACAAGGCGACTACGCGTCCCAGACGCGCTTTCAGGCCTAGGTGCACACTGATCTCCCTTCAGAGTGAAGATGAATTCAAATTCACCCATTGAGCAGGGGTTGTCAACCCCAGGCGATGCCTGCATGATGAATAGGAATTCACATTCACTGTGAGAGGGATCACATGTATCTCGTGGAGTCGTGTCGCATTCGCACCTCAGGTGCCCGGGCGGTGGAGCTCTTCCAGGTTGACGGCCTCTCACTGCTGGCCATCCCGCAGCTGGCCGTCGATGTGCCCGGGCAACCGCCCGGCATGAACGGTGGCGACAGCGACACCGAGTTGCGGGTGCTCCGCCGTACAGCCGAAGGTTTCGAGCCCTTCCAGAGCCTTCGGGTGTCGGGGGGTGAGGACGCGGAGTTCTTCCGGATCGGCCGGCGGGCGTTCCTGGCGACCGCGAGCATCCGCCGCGGCCAAGGCCCCTATGAGTTCGGCGTGGACTCCCAGCTGTACGAATGGGACGGCGCGCGCTTCGTCCCTTTCCAGAGCGTGCCAGGCTTCGCGGCCAAGCAGTGGCGGCACTTCACGCTGGCCGATCAGCACTTCCTGGCCCTGGCACAGGGGCTTCCGCTGCCTGGGAGCCGGCCGTCGCGGATCTACCGATGGGATGGCCGGGCCTTCGAACCGTTCCAGGAGATCGCCTCCGAGCAGGGCTACAACTGGCACGCCTTCCGGGTGGCGGGGCACGACTTCCTCGCCCACGCCGACCACCTCGCTCCGTCCGTCCTGTACCGCTGGGACGGAGCGCGCTTCGCCGTACACCAGAAGCTGGCCGAGCAGCACGGCCGGGCTTTCGCCTCCTTCAGCGCCGACGGCGAGGAGTATCTACTCGTCGGCTGCATCCTCAGCCCGTCGCGGCTACTGCGCTGGGATGGTGAGTCGTTCGTGGAGCACGCCGTGCTGGACGGGCTCGGCACCCGCGAGTTCGCGGTCCTGCATGGCAGGGGCGGCCTGTACGTGCTGCGGGTCAACTTCATTCACGGCACCCCCGCCGCGCCGACGACCGCGCTGAGTTCCCAGCTCTACCACTGGCAGGACGGTGGGCTGCGCGTCGTCGAGGAGTTCCCCACCAGCGGCGGCACGGACGTCGCCGTCTTCACCGACGACCGGGGGCCACTCGTGGCGGTCTCCAACGGGCTCAGCGCCGACGTGCGGTTCGCCACCGAGAGCGTCATCTACCGCTTCACCGAGCAGGAGCACCAGTGACCGAGGAGTTCATCCGGCTGTTCGCCACCTACACAGCCGATCCGGACAGCATCGGCAGGAGGCTGGGCCGCGCGGTCACTGATCGCGCGCGCAACAACCCGCTGATCGCCGCGACGGCCACCGACCTCGCGCTCTACCCGGGAGACGGCAGGCCACCCACGGTCGAAGGGTTCCGGCTCTCGACCAGGGGCTTCAAGGAGCTGACGGCGATCTCCCACCTGGGTCCCGCCGTGGCTTCGCTGGTCAGGCTCCGCGACCTGGGCGAGGAGTCCTGGCGGAAGGCCGCCGAGCGCCTGCTGACCGAGGTCAAGGCCACCCGCGCCGCCAACAGCACCGAACTGTGGCGGGACCGGATCGCGGTCGAGGCCTACCGGGGCAGGGAACGTGAGATCGCCGACATGATCGACCACGCGTGCGCGGTGACCGCCCGCTACCTCACGGCCGCGCTGGACGACGAGGAGTACCTCACTCCCGAGACGCTCCGCCGCGACTACCTCGACAACGGCATCAACTCAATGATGGTGGCCACGTTCTTCCTGGTCAGCCTCGACATCAGCTTCCGCGTCACGCGCTGGTTCACCGAGCAGGACCTGGACTGGGAGCGGGCCATGGTGGTGATCGCGGGCAGGCAGGGGCGTCCGACCGCGGGCGTCACCTGGAACACCAGCAGCGTGGCCACGATGATCCTCGCCGCCTCGCGCGGCCGCCTTCCGCTGGATCGCGTGTACGTGGCCCCGCACGCGCCCACCTTCCCCTCACCTGCCGACGGCGACCTCACCCAGGTGATCGCGCTGGAGGAGGACCTGCGCACCCTCTGGTGCGGCACCAGGGCCACCGTCGAACTCGGCGACGTGATGTTCGACGGCTATCCGCGCTACGCCCCTGGCCGCCTCACGCTCCCCGACGTCACCGACCCCGGCGTCGCCGAGGTGAGCGAGATGCCCGCCATCCACTCGGCCGACGACATGCGTGCGCTTGTGACCAGGCTCCGCATCGTGCTGGAGGACCCGAGGCAGCTGCTGTCCAGCTGCGTCACCGACTTCGCCGCCGCCTCCCTGGCGGCGGCGGGCGACGATCCCACCCAGGTAGTGGTGCCTGGGCTGACCGACCTCTGAGAGCGAACCATGACCATTGACCGGCGCTCGTTCCTCATCGGCGCATCACTGCTGTCGCTGACCACCGCATGCGGTGCGTCAGGCTCCTCCTCCTCGAACTCACTCAAGATCGGCGCATCGTTGCCGCTCACCGGCCCGGCCGCGGACGTCGCCGACCCCGGCTACAAGGGCTACCAGGTCTGGCAGAGCCAGATCAACGCGCGTGGCGGGCTTCTGGGCCGCAAGGTGGAGTTCGTCATCCTGGACGACGGCTTCGACCAGAACACCGTGGTCTCCAACTACAACCGGCTGATCACCCAGGATCGGGTGGACCTGCTGATCGGCACGTTCTCCTCGTTCCTGAACCTGCCGGCCTCGACCGTCGCCGACCGCAACCGCATGCTCTACATCGAGCCGTCGGGTGGTGCGGCGGATATCTTCTCGCGCGGCCACACCAGGCTGTTCTTCAGCCAGCCGGGCACGACCGACACCGCGCATCGGCCGTTCGCCGCCTACGTGGAGGGACTGAAGGAGCGGCCCGCCACCGCGGCCTACCTGTACCAGGACGACCCCAGCACCGACGTGCCCGTCCAGAACCTCCAGAAGGCCTTCGAAGGGCTCGGCATCAAGACCGTCTACGGGCAGAAGTATCCGCCGGACACCAAGAACTTCGACGCGATCGCCAACGCGATCCGGCAGGCCAACCCCGCTCTGCTGGTGCACGGCGCGCTGGAGGTCGACGGCGTGGCCGTGGTCCAGGCCCTGCAGCGGATCGGCTTCACCCCGTCGATCCTCTACCAGACCAGGGCGCCCTCCAGCGTCAACACCTACCCGCAGGCCATCGGCGCCACGAACACCGAGGCCGTCTTCACCGCCGGCAGTTGGCATCCGGCCTCGAAGTATCCGGGCAACGCCGAGTTCGTCGCGGATTACCGCAAGCAGTTCAAGCAGGAACCGAGCGAGGACGCCGCCAACTCCTACACCGCGGCGCAAGTGCTTCAAGCCGGCGTCCAAGCCGTCGGCAAGCTCGACCAGGATGCGATCGCCGCCTGGCTGCACGCCAACACGGTCGACACCATCGTCGGCCCGCTGAAGTGGGACGAGCGCGGCGTTCCCGACGGCAGCCTGCTGCTGATGCAGTGGCAGCGCGGCAAGCTGGAGGTCGTCGCCCCGGCCTCGGCCGCGACCGTCACCTCCGTGATCGCCGCCAAGCCGAGCTGGGCGACCTGATGCAGGCGTTGCTCTTCGGCCTACTCGTCGGCGGCGTATACGCCCTGGCCAGCAGCGGCCTGACGCTGATCTTCGGCGTCATGCACATCGTCAACCTGACCCACGGTGCGATCCTCATCGCCGGGGCATTCCTCACCTACAGCATCTGCACGGCGACGGGCCTCGACCCCTTCGCGACGATCCCCGTCACCGGCACTGTGCTGTTCGGCCTGGGCTGGCTCATCCACAAGCTCGTCATCCAGCGGGCCGAGCGCGGCGGTGAGGGCACGATCATCCTCTCCACGCTCGCGCTCGCCATGATCCTGGAGGGCATCACCATCCTCATCTGGGGCCATGAACCGCACACCGTGGCCACCTCCTACGCCCGCACGTCCATCCGGCTCGGCGACCTGGTCTTCCCCACGGCCCAGGTGTACGGCTCCGCGTGCGCGCTGGCCCTGCTGGCCGCGCTGTACGTGGTGCTCAACCACACGTGGCTGGGCAGAGCCGTACGCGCGGCCACGGCCAACCCGCAGGGCGCCGAACTCGTCGGCATCCGGGTGGAGCGGGTCAACGTCGCCGCCTTCGCCCTCGGCGTCGCGCTGACCGGCGCGGCGGGCTCGATCCTCGCGGTCCTGTCTCCCTTCACCCCGGACTCCGGGGAGCAGTGGATCGGCCTGGGGCTCGCCATCGTGGTGCTCGGCGGCATGGGCAGCCTCGGCGGCGCGCTGATCGGCGCCCTGGTCCTCGGCGTGGCCGAGACACTGACGGCCACCTACGGGTCGCCCTCGTGGGCCACTGCCATGCCCTTCGCCGTCATCGTGCTGACCCTCCTGCTGCGCCCGCAGGGGATCTTCGGCGTTCGAGTTCGACAGGATGTGGTCAGCGCATGAGGATCCTGATCATCGCGGCCGGCGGCGCCCTCCTCGCGCTGCCCGTGCTGTGGGGCGACGCCTACTACCTGAACATGCTCATCCTGATCTTCCTTCTGGCGATCATGGCCAGTTCCTGGAACATCATGGGCGGCTACACCGGCTACATCTCCCTCGGGCAGAGCGCCTTCCTCGGCGTCGGCGCCTACACGACCGCCATCGCGGCCAATGCGTGGTCGATCTCCCCACTTCTGGCCGCCCCCCTGGGCGGCCTCACGGCGGGGGTGCTCGCCGCCGTCCTCGGCCTGGTGACCTTCCGGGCACGAGGCAACGCGTTCATCATGATCACGTTCGCGATGCTCTACCTGCTCGGCATCGTGGCGCTGAACTGGACGTGGGTCACGAACGGCAACGACGGCATGATCCTTCCCACGCCGACCTGGAGTAGGGACTACGCCCTCTGGCCCTTCTACTACGCCCTGCTCGGCCTGCTGATCCTGACGCTGGTGATGTCGAAGGCGATCGCCTCCACACGCTTCGGCCTCGGGCTGACGGCCGTCCGCGAGGACGAGGAGAAGGCCGCGGGCATCGGCGTCAACACCTCGGCGGCCAAGCTCGCCGCCTTCGTGGCCAGCAGCGTGCCCATCGGCGTGGCAGGTGGCTTCTACGGCTACTACCTGGGTTTCCTCGACTCCAGAGCCATGTTCAGCATCGTCACCAGCATCATGATCGTGCTCGCCGCCCTGCTCGGTGGCTCGGGCACGCTGTGGGGCCCCGTGCTGGGCGCCTTCCTGCTGGAGCCGTTCTCCCAGCTGACCAACCAGCTGTTCACCGGTCCGACCGCGGGCGCCTGGCGGCTGGTCGTCTTCGGTGGGCTGCTCCTGGCCATCCTGCTCTTCCTGCCCAAGGGCATCATTCCCGGGGTACGGCAGGCGCTGGCCAGAAAGCGACCGGCCGCCGTGGGCAAACGCCTGGCCCTCGCCGCCGTCCCGTCCTGGCTCGCGGTCGGCGACGGGGGGCGATTGGAGGTGCACGGCATTCGCAAACGCTTCGGCGGGCTCACCGTCCTCGACGGCCTGGACCTCACCGTCGAGCCCGGTTCGATCACCGGGTTGATCGGGCCGAACGGATCCGGCAAGACCACGCTGTTCAACCTTGTCGACGGCGCGATGAAGCCGGACAGCGGCACGATCCTGCTCGACGGCCGGCGGATCGACACCGCGAGCCGGTGGGCACGCAGCCAGGCGGGGCTGGGCCGTACCCACCAGATCACCCGGCTGTTCCCCCGGTTGTCGGTGCTGCGGAACGTCGTCGCCGGATCCAACGGGTCCTGGGCGGCTCCGGCGATCACCGGTGTCCAGGCCGCCAGGGGCGCTGAGCTCCTCGATCTCGTCGGGCTCGGCGACTATCGCGACCTGCCCGCCGGCGAGCTCTCCTACGGCCAGCAGAAGCTCATCGAACTGATCCAGATTCTCCTGCTCCAGCCCCGCCTGGTGCTGCTCGACGAACCGGCGGGCGGCATCAACCCGACGCAGATCGAGCAGATGGGCGCCCTGATCCGCGAACTCAACCGGACCGGGACCACCTTCCTGATCGTCGAGCACAACATGCCCTTCGTGCTCGGGCTCTGTGACACGGTCCACGTCCTGGCAGGCGGCCGCCGCATCGCCTCCGGCACGCCGCAGGAGGTGCGGAGCGACCCGCTGGTGCTGGACGCCTACCTGACGGGAGCGAGCCAATGATCTCGATGACCGGTGTCTTCGCCGGGTACGGCGGCGGCGACGTGCTGCAGGGGCTGGACCTGGAGGTCCTCCCCGGCTCGGTGACCTGCATCGTCGGCCCCAACGGCGCGGGCAAGTCCACCGTGCTGCGGACCATCAGCGGCCAGCTCGCACCGCGTCTCGGCGCGATCCGCTTCGACGGCCGCGACATCGCCGGACGGCATCCCGCCGAGCTGATCAAGGCGGGGATCGTGCAGGTGCCGCAGAAGAACGGCCTGTTCCCCGCGATGACCGTCGCGGAGAACGTACTTCTCGGCGGCTACCTGCGCCGCCGCGAGAAGGCGTATCTGCAGGGGCGCTTCGCCTGGCTCGCCGAGCGCTTCCCGATCATCGCTGAGCGGAGCGGCGAGCCGGCGGGGAACCTGTCCGGCGGGCAGCGGCGAACCGTCGAGTTCGCCAGGGCGCTCATGCTGGAACCGGCGATGGTGCTGCTCGACGAGCCGTCTCTGGGGCTCGACCCGCGCTCGCTCGGTCTGGTGGGAGATGCCGTGAACGCCATGCGCGACGGCGGCATCACCGTGCTCATCGTGGAACAGAACGTGCGCTTCGGGCTCGGGATCGCCGGTCACGGCGTCGTCATGGAGAGCGGCCGCGTGCTCATGGCGGACTCCGCCCGGACGATTCTCGACGACCCGGAGATGGGCGCGCTCTTCCTGGGCGGCGCCCCGTGAGCGCCTTCCTGGACCGGCTGCGGCAAGGGCTGCCGACGCTCATGCTCGGCATCCGCGGCAGCCGTACCTCCGAGGTCGTGCGGATGGCACACGCGACCGGCCACCACGCCGTCCTGGTCGACCTGGAGCACTCCACCATGTCCACCGATGTGGCCGCGCAGCTCTGCTCGGCCGCCGACAGTCTGGGAATGACGCCGCTGGTGCGAGTGCCGGAGCGCGAATACGGCATGATCGGCCGGCTCCTGGACGGTGGCGCCCACGGCATCGTCGCCCCGCGGGTCGAGACGGCGGACGAGGCACGGCGGATCGCCCGCGCCTGCCGGTTCCCGCCGCGCGGGCAACGCTCGCAGACCGCCCAGGTGCCTCAGTACGGTATGCGTCCGGTGCCCGCCAGGGAGCTGAACCCGGCGCTCGACGCCGCGGCCGTGGTGCAGATCCTCATCGAGACCCCGGCGGGGATCGCCAACGCCGACCACATCGCGCAGGTGGACGGCGTGGACATGCTCGCGATCGGTGTCAACGATCTCACCGCGGAGCTCGGCATGCCCGGCGCCTACGACGATCCGCGAGTGCTCGACGCGATCGCCACCGCGGCCGCGGCCTGCCGTACGCACGGGAGGTTACTGGCGGTCGGCGGCATGCCCGCGGCCGGTCTCGCCGGTGTCTGCCCACTCCGAATCACCGGGATGGACTCCGCCCTGCTCTTCCAGGCCATCAGCTCTGCCGCGAAGGATGCGTCATGACCCTTCAGACCACGCCCATGCGGGCCACGACGAGCAACACCCGGCCGGGTTTCACGATGCCACCGCTGAGCTGTGACGCCCATTTCCACGTGTTCGAGCCCGGCTACGCACATGTTCCCGACCCGCTCTACACCTTTCCCGACGGCACACTCGACCAGTACCTTCGCCTGACCGACTGGCTCGGCATCGAGCGGATGGTGCTGGTGCAGCCGACCTTCTACGGCACCGACAACAGCCTGCTGCTCGACGTGCTGCGCAAGGTGGGCCCGCGCTGCCGCGGCGTGGTCCGGATCGAGGACTCCGTGAGCGACGCGGAGCTCGACCGCTTCCACGAGGCGGGGGTACGGGCGATCAGGCTCGACCTGTTCGCCCGCGCGTCGTGGCGCACCGACGAGCTCGTCGCCTACATCCGCGCGATGGCCAAGCGCGCCCGGCCGCGCGGCTGGCACCTGCAGTTCTACACGCCGGGCGCGGTCGTGCGGAATCTCCTGCCCTTCCTCGCCGAGTTCGAGCACCCCTTCGTCATCGACCACATGGGGTACGGGATGGACCTCGACGGGCTGCTGCCGCTGCTCGCGGGCGGGTACTGCCATCTCAAGCTGTCGGGACCGTACCGGCTGGCCAAAGACGGGCCGCTGTCGGCCGTTGAGCCGCTGGCCCGCGCGCTGGTCGAGGCCCACCCCGACCGGCTGCTGTGGGGCTCGGACTGGCCGCACCTGCCCGACGGCCAACGCGACACCGGCGAGTTGCTGAATCTGCTGGCCGACTGGGCGCCCACCCCGGAAGATCGCCACCGGATCCTCGTCGAGGCGCCCGGAAGGCTGTTCTACGGGCAGTAATCTCGGTGATGGGGAGGTATCTGGTGAAGTCCAAGCGTACCGAGGCAGAGCTCAAGGACGCCGTGCGGCGGCTGTTGACCCGCAAGAGCTATGCCGAAATCAAGATCACCGATATCACCGCGGAGGCGGGGAAGGCGGTGGGCTCGTTCTACCGCTATTTCGAGGACAAGGACACCCTGCTCGCCTCGCTGGCCGGGGACTTCCAAACGGCGCTGCGCTCCCATGTCGTCGATCACCTCGGTCACGAGCACTCGCTCTCCACGACCGACGACATCCGCCGCCACGTCGGCGCGTATTGGGCCACCTATCGCGAACACCTGCCGGAGATCGTCGGTATCTTCCAGGCGTCCATGTCCAGCGGAACCTTCCGCCACATCCACGACGAACTACGCCAGCGCCACGTGGAGAACTGGACGCGGCACATCCGCGAGACTGACACCCCGGCGGCCAGGAGCGAGGAGAGCGCCCGGCTGGCCGCGCTCGCAATATCCTGCATGCTGGAGTCCTTCTGCTACCACCGCCTCGCGGAGAGCCCGGGAGGCGACGACGACGAGGACATCGAAACCCTGACCCAGCTGATCGCCAAGGGGTTGCTGGGGTGACCGGTGAGTGACCTGAACGGGCCGCCTCCGAAGTGACCGCTCGTGCCGCCGCCACCGCCCGCTTCCCACAGGTGGAAAGGGCGGTGGCGTCGTCATCATGGTGGGGACGATCGCGGTGATGACGCGGGTGGTGTACAGCCTGGACGGCCCGACCGGCAACGGCGCACCACGATGGCCTCCCGTCCGGGTCGCCGTCAGCTACCCGGATGGCCGAACTCCCGTGCACGCTGAGTCATCCGGGTAGCAGACCGATCGCCGCCTTGGCCTGGCGTACCTTCACATTGGCCAACCCACGGGCACGGGCGGCGCCGGCCCGCAGAACCGCCTGGACGTGCTGCGGGTCTTCGGCCAGTCGCAGGTAGCGGTCCCGGATGGGGGCGAGGGTGGCCACTACCGTGTCGGCGACTGTTTTCTTCAATTCGCCGTACCGGTTGAACCGCCCGGCCAGCCGCTGAGGCTCGTCGCCGGTGCAGGCGGCCAGGATGGCGAGCAGGTTCGATACCCCCGGTTTGCGATCCGGATCGTAGCTCACCACGCTGTCGGTGTCGGTGACTGCACGCATCACCTTGCGCCGCAGGACATCCGGCTCGTCGAGCAGTCGCAGCACCCCCGCGGTCGAGGGGGCCGACTTGCTCATCTTGTCGCCAGGTGACGCCAGGTCCATGATGCGGGCGGCGACCGGCGGATTGACCGCTCGGGGGATGGTGAAGGTGGGGTTGTATCGGGTGTTGAACCGCTGGGCGATATCGCGGGCCAACTCCACGTGCTGGCTCTGGTCCTCGCCGACCGGTACCTCGTCGGTGTCATACAGCAGGATGTCGGCGGCCATCAGGATCGGGTAGGTCAGCAGCGACACCCGGACCTGGTTCTGACGGCCGGACTTCTCCTTGAACTGGATCATTCGCTGGGCCTCGCCGTACCCGGTGGTGCACTCCAGCAGGTAGTGCAGTTCGGTGTGCTCGGGTACGTGCGACTGAACCAGGAACAGACACGCGTCGGGGTCAGCGCCTGCCGCCAGCAGGATGGTCGCGAATTCCAGTGTCCGCCGCCGCACCTCGACCGGATCATGCTCCAGAGTCAGGGAGTGCAGGTCGGAGATGAACACCACCGTATCCGTGGTGGCCTGCTCGGCGATTATCGGTGCGATCGCGCCGATGTAGTTGCCCAGATGCAGATCGCCGGACGGGGTGAAGCCGGTGAGTCGTCGTGGCATCGGTTTGGCTCCCTCGGGGTCGGGGGGCCACCCTGGCCGGGCCACCGAGGTGCGAACACACGAAACGGCCGCCCGAACCGGGCGGCCGCGTTATCAGTCACGCGAATGAACAGTGCCGCCCGTCAGGGGCGCCACCAGCCAAGAGACAAGAAGATCATCCGCACACCGTGACCATACCATCCGACAGGCGGAGGATCACCGGTAAGCCGGCGATGATCCTTATGTAGGCCGGCTACGCGGGCTGAGTCCGGGAAACGATCACGACTAACGCGGGAAGCGATCCTCTGACGTGTCCGTTCCGCCAGGTCACACGCTCTCGTGAACACCCCACCAGGGGCCGTTCTCGGGTTGGCTCAAGGATGGTTGACAAGATCCTGTCCGATCGCTTGATCGGGCGGGATTTCCTCGTTTCCGAGGTCCTGAGGCCGCACCAAAACTCGCGCACCGGCTCCAACCTGGCGTTTCGCAAGATCCATAGGCCGCTCTGCGGTGCTCGTTCATCAACCCTCCGACAGCTCGTCGGTGCCGAATCGGAGCGGTCAGGTCGATCACCGAGCCGGCTTCGTTCACCGGCGGCCTCTGGTCCAGGGCCTGATGAGGGCGATATACGCAGCGGCCACGTCCATACCGGCAGGTGAGACGGGGCCCATATGCTGGGGAACATGGTGTTGCCCGCGCAGCGGGCGCTGGTGCCCCTGGACTCGGTGCTCGGACTGCTGGACCTGCTGCTCGATGAGACGGCCGACGAGCAGAGCGCCGTCGCGCCGCTCGCCGAGTCGCTCGACGGCGCCGAGCTGGCCGGCGTGCTGCGGCGGACGCGGCGGGTGCGGGCGGCGCTGGCGCGGTGGCGCCGGCGCGATCAGGAGCTGTCCGCGCTGCTGTCCAGCGCGCGTGAGCTGGCCGAGCTGCGCGATCTGGACGCGCTGCTGGACCGCCTGGTGGCCCGGGCGCATGACCTGGTGGGCACCGACGTGACGTATCTGTCGGAGTTCGACCAGGAGACCGATGAGTTGCGGGTGCGCTCGACGCTGGGCACGTTCGCGCCCGAGTTCCGCCGGCTTCGGGTGCCTCCGGGAAAGGGCCTGGCCGGAAAGGTGGTGTCCACGCGCAGCCCGCAGTGGACGACGAACTATGACCACTATCTCGACGCCCCGCATGACGCGGAGATCGACGAGGCCGTGCGGGCCGAGGGACTGGTGTCGCTGCTCGGTGTGCCGCTGGCGGCGGGCGACCGCGTGCTGGGGGTGCTGTTCGCGGCCAACCGCGACGAGCACGCGTTCACGCCCGAGGAGATCGCGCTGCTGTCGGCGTTCGCCGACCACGCGGCCGTGGTGTTGCAGACGGTGCACCTGCTGGCGCAGGCCCGCGCGTCGGCCGAGGCGGCCCGGGTGGCCAACGAGGATCTCGCGCGCACCATGGCGGCCAGGGAACGCGCCAGCGCGGTGCATCAGGACCTCACCAATGCGGTGCTGCGCGGGGGCACCGCGCACGAGGTGGCCCGGACGCTGGCCGCCTCGCTGGGACGGTCGGTGGAGATCTTCGACCGCGACCTGGCCCCGCTCGCCTCGGCGCGGACCGATGCCTCGGGGGAGTCCTCGCCCATGACCGCGCACGTACGCGCCGCGGTCGAGCGCAGCCGCACCACGGGGCGGTGCGTGTTCCTAGACCCGTCGGACGACGGGGCGTCCGTCGTGGTCGCCGTGGTGGCGGCCGAGACGCTGCTCGGCGCGATCCTCGTCGGCCACGGCGATCTCGCGCTGGGCTCGGTCGAGCGGCGCACGATCGAGCGCGCGGCGCAGATCGTGGCCCTGCTGGCGCTGAAGCGGGAGGCGGTCGCCGAGGCCGAGGAGCGGGTGCGGGGAGAACTGATCTCCGACATCCTGCTGGGCGACGGCGCGCACCGCGAGGAGTTGATGTTGCGGGCCCGCGCCCGCGGGGTCCGTCTGGAGTCACTGCGCATGGTCGTCGCGGTGCTGGTGCCGCGTGACCGGCGCAGGGCGGCCGTGCAGGCGCTCGGCACCTGGCGCCCCGGCCTGCTGGCCAGTGAGCACGCGGGCTGTGTGGTCGTGCTGACGGACGCGGCCGACCCCGACAGCGCGGCGACCGAGGTCCGTGAGTGTGTGCGCCCGCTGACGGGGGCGCCGGTGCTCGTGGTGGCCGACACACCCGTCGCCACCTGGGGCGAGCTGGGCGCCCGGTTCGAGCCGCTGCGCCAGTGCGCCGAGTTGCTGCACGGCATGGGCATCCAGGACACGGCCGTCAACGCGGCGGCCTACCAGCCGTACCTGGCCCTGTTCGGCGCCGGTCGCGACGGGATCGTCGCGTTCACCGAGGCGGTGCTCGGGCCGGTGCTGCGCTGGGACCGCGATCATTCGACCGACCTGGTGAAGACGTTGCGCACCTACGTCGACTCGCACTGCAGCCCGGCGCGGGCGGCGCGAGCGCTGAACGTGCACATCAACACGGTCAACCAGCGCCTGGACAGGATCACCCTGCTGCTCGGCCCCGCGTGGCGCGAGCCGGAGCCGTTCTTTCGCGTCACCGTGGCCGTACGTATGCACGCCCTCGCGACTGGTCTGTGATCTACGTCGATTCACACATGGCAACGGCTTCAACGCCGTGTGATTCACCCATGGGCGCGGCGTTCCGGTCGGACCTAACCTTCCGCACAGGCCGTTTGCGTTTCGGCTCGATTATCAGCCTGTTTCGGCGGTATGCGGGAGGCATCGTGGGTATTCACAGCCGGCTGGCGGGGTTGCGCGACCTGTCGCCCGGGGAGCGGCGGGCCCTCGCCGCGAAGAGCGCGGGGCTCGATCCCGGCGCGCTCGACGTACTCGATCCGGCCGCCGGGCTCACCCTGGACCAGGCCGACCACATGATCGAGAACGTCGTCGGGGTCCTCGGGGTGCCGGTGGGCGTGGCCACGAACTTCAGAGTCAACGGATCCGACGTCCTGGTGCCGATGGCGACGGAGGAGCCGTCGGTGGTCGCCGCGGCGAGCAACGCCGCGCGCATCGCCCGCCTGCACGGTGGCTTCGCCACGACGTGCTCGGCGCCGATCATGCAGGCGCAGGTGCAGGTGCTGGGCGCGGCCGATCCCCACGCGGCGCGGCTGCGACTGCTGGAGGCGCGCGGCGAGCTCGCCGAGCTGGCGAACGCGCAGGACCCGCGCCTGGTGGAGTTCGGCGGCGGCGTACGGGACATCACCGTACGGCTCGTGCCGTCGGGCGAGGACGTCTACGTCGTGCTTCACCTCGTGGTCGACGTGCGGGACGCGATGGGCGCCAACGCGGTGAACACGATGGCGGAGGCCGTGGCGACCAGGGTGGGGGAGATCGCCGGGGGCCGCACCCTGCTGCGGATCCTGACCAACAAGGCGGACCTGCGCCTGGCCAGGGCACGCGCCGTCTTCGACGCCGAGGCCCTCGGGGGCTCGCAGGTGGTGCGGGACATCGTGCACGCGGCGGCGCTGGCCGAGGCCGATCCGTACCGGGCGGCGACCCACAACAAGGGCATCATGAACGGCGTCACCGCCGTGGTGCTGGCGACGGGCAACGACACCCGCGCGGTCGAGGCGGGCGCGCACTCCCACGCGGTCGCCCCGGATGGCCGCTACACCTCCCTGTCCCACTTCGAGCGCGACGCCGAGGGCAACCTGTCCGGCTCCCTGGAACTGCCCATGCCGGTCGGCCTGGTCGGCGGGGCCACGAAGGTGCACCCGGTGGCGCGCGCGGCGGTGCGGTTGCTGGGGGTGCGGACCGCGAGCGAGCTGGCCGGCATCGTCGCCGCGGTCGGGCTCGCGCAGAACCTCGCCGCGCTGCGGGCCCTGGCCACCGAGGGCATCCAGCGAGGACACATGTCACTGCACGCGCGCAACGTGGCGGTGACCGCGGGCGCGAGCCCCGAGGAGATCCCCACGGTGGTCGCGCGCATGCTCGCCGCCAAGGCGGTACGCGCCGACCGTGCCGAGCAGATCCTGGCCGAGCTCCGCGCCGGAGCCGGTGCAGCCGAAGGAGACTGAGCAGCCATGATTTTGGACGTGGGCATCGATGTCGGGGGCACCTTCACCGACGCCGTCGCCATCGCCGACGGCCGCGCCGTGCGCGGCAAGGCGTTCTCGACGCCGGACGTGACCACCGGCATCCTCGCCGCGCTGAGCATCCTGCGCGAGCAGGTCGGGCTGAGCGAGGCGGAGTTCTACCCGGCGATCGACCGGTTCGTGCTCGGCAACACCATCGTCACCAACGCGGTGGACGAGCAGAAGTACGCCCGGGTGGGGCTGCTGACCACCCAGGGCTTCCGGGACACGCTGCGGATCGCCCGCTCCGCGCGTACCGATGAGCGCGACTCGCACAAGCTGGCGCCGCCGCCGGACATCGTGGACCGGCGTCTGATCGTCGAGGTGCCCGAACGCGTCGACGCGCACGGCACCGTGCTGGTGCCGCTGTCGCCCGGCGCCGTGCGTACGAGTGTGGAACAGGTGCTGGCGGGCGGCGCCGAGTCGATCGCGGTGTGCCTGCTGTGGTCCTTCCGCAACGACGCGCACGAACGGGCGATCGCCGGCTACCTGCGCGAGCACCACCCGGACGTGCCGTACTCGCTGTCCAGCGCGCTCACCCCGGTGTACCGGGAGTACGAGCGCATGGTGACGACGGCGCTGGACGCGGCGGTCAAGCCGATCGTCGCGACCCACTTCCAGCAGCTCGCCGACGCCCTGGCCGCCAAGGGGTTGCGCACCAGGGTGCAGATCATGCAGGTCCACGGCGGGTTCCTCTCGGTCGAGGAGACCGCGCGGGCACCGATCTCGATGTTCAACTCCGGCCCGGTCGGCGGGGTGACCGGCGCGCGCCTGCTCGGCATGCGGCTGGGCCGGCGCCGGGTGCTCACCGCCGACATGGGCGGTACCAGCCTGGACGCCGCCGCGATCATCGACGACGAGCTGCGGGTGCTGCCGCGGGCCGAGATCGGCGGGCTGCCCACCAGCCTCACCGCGGTGGACATCGAGACCATCGGCGCCGGGGGCGGCAGCCTGGGCTGGATCGACGGTCGCGGGGTGCTGCGCGTCGGCCCGCACAGCGCCGGTTCCGTGCCCGGGCCCGCCTGCTACGACAAGGGCGGCGAGCGTCCGGCCGTGACCGACGCCGCGCTGGTCATGGGGCTGATCAACCCCGAGTACTACCTGGGCGGGACGGTCACCCTGTCGCCGGGCAAGGCGCGCGAGGCGATCCGGCGGCACCTCGCCGACCCGCTCGGGTTGTCCGAGGACGCCGCCGCGCACGGCATGTACCGGCTGGCGACCTCGCAGATGGCCAACGCGCTACGCAAGATCACCGTCAATCGCGGGCACGATCCCCGTGAGTTCACCCTGGTCGGCTTCGGCGGCGCCTGCGGACTGTTCGCCGCCGCGATCGCCGCCGATACGGGAGTGGGCGAGGTGATCATTCCACGCAACGCCGCCGTGTTCTCGGCGTACGGGCTCATGCACGCCGACTCGGTCTTCTCCGCGGTCCAGACCAGCCCGTGGACGATGGAGCAGCCGGCCGAGGCGCTGGAGAGGGAGTTCGCCGCCCTGGAACAGCGGGCGCGCGACTGGTTCGACGCCGAGGGCATCCCCCAGGACCGCCGCGCGGTCTTCCGCGAGGCCGACATGAAGTTCGTCGGCCAGATCTTCGAGGTGACCACGCGCCTGCCCGAGGAGCCGTTCCGGGAGGGCGACAAGGAGACGCTGCGCCGCCGGTTCGTGGCGGACTACGAGGCCGAGTTCGGCACCGGCACCGCGTGGACCGAGGCCGAGGTGCTGCTGGTCAACTCGCGGGTACGGGCGGTCGGCCGCACCGATACGCAGACCGTGACCGAGACCCCCGGCCAGGAGCGGCACACCGTCACCACGCGGGAGGTCGTCGAGCCGCTGTCCGGCCACCGCCGCCACGTCGAGGTGCACCGGGGGTTCGGTGCGCTCGGCAAGGCCGAGGGCCCGTGTCTGATCGAGGAACCCGACACCACCGTCTACGTGCCGCCGGCCGCGGCGGTCGAGGTCATCGACGGTGGGCACTTCCTCATCCGCCTGAACCACGCCGGCGCCGGCGACGCCGCCTGATCGAAGGAGACCCCCGTGAGCTCACCGACGTCCGACGACTTCGACCCGGTCACGCTGGAAGTGATCAGGATGCGCCTCGACTCGATCGTCGAGGAGATGGGCATCGCGATGATCCGGTCCTCCGGATCGCCCGTCATCACCGAGGCCGGTGACTTCAACACCGCGCTGTTCGATCCCGAGGGACGCATCTACGCGTACTCGGACTACGTGCAGTTCCACATCGGGTCGGGCAGCGTCGCAGTCCGCAACCTCGTCGAGGCCATCCGGGGCGAGCCGTTGTATCCGGGCGACGCTTTCATCTGCAACGACCCGCACACCGCGGGGGCGAGCCACCCGCCCGACACCAACGTGATCTCCCCGATCTTCCACGGCGCGGAGCTGATCGGCTGGGCGCAGTCGCAGGCGCATCTGCTCGACGTCGGGGGCATGACCCCCGGCGGCTTCGCGCCCGGCGCGTACGACTGCTACAGCGAGGCCCTGCGGCTGCCGCCCGGGGTCAAGGTCTTCGAGCGGGGCGAGCCGGTCGAGTGGGTCCGGCGGATCCTGCTCAACAACGTCCGTGTCCCCGTGCCGTACTGGAACGACGTGCGCAGCCTCGTCGCGAGCAACAACACCGGCATCCGCCGGTTGCTCGCCACGATCGCCGAGTTCGGGTTCGACCGCTTCCGGTCGTACACGCGGCGCAACTTCGAGATCGCCGAGCAGGTCGTGCGCGACCGGCTGGCCCGGCTGCCCGACGGCGTGTGGGAGGCGGAGGAGTGGACCGAGCACAACGGGCACGCCGACGATCTCTACCGGGTCCGGTGCAGGCTGACCAAGCGCGGCGGCCAGGCCACGCTGGACTTCACGGGGTCCAGCCCGCAGACCGACGGGTTCGTCAACTGCAGCTACGGGGCCCTGGTGGGCAGCGTCGCCACCGCCATCGTGCCGATCCTGGCGTGGGACGTGCCGTTCAACGAGGGCGTCATGACGGCCTTCGAGGTGGTCGCCGAGCCGGGGAGCATCGTCAACCCGCGCCCGCCGGCGCCGATCAGCAACGGCCACCTCACCACCGGGGCCCGGGTGAGCAGACTGATCACCAAGTTGTTCAACGAGTCGTGCCGGGCCAGTGACGACCCCGTGCTCCGGGAGCGTACGCAGGGCGTCTGGGCCGACTCCTGGACGGGCGGGATCTCGGCCGGAACCCGTGACAACGGCGAGTACTTCGTGCTGTTCAACATGGACGGCGGCGGCATGGGGGCCGGCGCCCAGCCCGAGGCCGACGGCCTCGACTGCGCCGGAATGATGACGCAGATGAACAACATGCTGCCGGACGTGGAGATGAACGAGATGCTCTACCCGGTGCTCTACCTGTGGAAGCGGCTCTCTCCCGCCAGTGCGGGCCACGGCGCGCACCGGGGCGGCCTCGGCCAAGAATTCGCCTGGACACTGCACGGCGCGAGCGAGGTGACGCAGACCGTGTTCGCGCCCAGCGCCCAGGTGCCCGCCGACGGCTACGGGGGCGGCCTGCCCGGCGGCGGCAGCGGCCACCTTCTGTACCGCGACACCGACGTGTGGCGGCTCATGTCCGGCGGCGCCGTCCCCACCGAGGAGAGCCTCTCCGCGGCCACCAGGCAGTTGCTGGACATCAACCAGTACGACCTCACCGTCCGGCGCGGCGACGTCTTCGTCCAGTGGATCGCCGGAGGAGGCGGTTACGGCGACCCCCTGCTGCGCGACCCGGCGCGGGTCGCGCAGGACGTCGGCGACGGCTACGTGACCGCGGCCGTGGCCGAGCGTGTTTACGGCGTGGTGCTCGACGGCGACCATGCCGACCTCGCCGCGACCGCCGGGCGCAGGGCCGCGCTCCGCGCGGAACGGCTGGGCGGCATACCCCCCGAGGCGGCGGTCCGGGACACGATGATCGGTGTCGCCGGAGCCTCCGTCCCGGCCCGGGGGCAGGACGGCCACTGGTACTGCCCGGCCAGCGGGGCCCCGATCGGCACCGCCGACGACTGGCACGACGACGCCGTGATCCGGACCCGTCCCGCCGCCGAACGCCTCGCCGAACTCGGCGTGCGGATCCGGCCCCGGTCCGGAGAGCCAGCCGTCCTGCTGGACGAGTTCGTCAGCCCGGCCTGCGGCACCTTGCTGGAGACCAGAGTGCGCGTGGCCGCGCCGGAGGAGGTGTACGCCCGATGACCGCCGAGACCTGGGACGGCGGCGACCCCGCCCCGGCGGAGCGCGGGCCTCTCGCCGGAGTCGTGGTGCTGGACATCACCCGGGTGGTCGCGGGCCCGTTCTGCTCGATGATCCTCGCCGACCTCGGCGCGACGGTGATCAAGGTCGAGCGGCCGACCGAACCGGACTACGCCCGCGACTTCCCCCCTCATCTGCCGGCCGCCGACGGGAGCACGTTCAGCGCGTTCTTCGCGCAGTACAACCGCGGCAAGCTCGGGCTCACCCTTGACCTGGCGACGCCCGACGGGCGAGACCTGCTCAAGCAGCTCGTGCGCCGGGCCGACGTGCTGGTGGAGAACTTCCGGCCGGGCACCATGGACAGGCTCGGCGTCGGGCCCGCCGTCCTGCGCGCGGAGAACCCCCGCCTGGTCTACACCGCCATCTCCGGCTTCGGCCAGACCGGGCCGTACCGGAGCAGGCCGGCCTACGACAACTCCGCGCAGGCCACCGGCGGCCTGTGGTCGATGAACGGCTACGCCGACCGGCCCCCGGTCCGGGTCGGCACGATCATCGGTGACCTGTCGGCCACCCTGTACGCCGTCATCGGCACCCTGGCCGCCTTGCGGCACGCCGAACGCACCGGTGAGGGCCAGCTCGTCGACGTGTCGCAACAGGACTCGGTGCTGTCGCTGACCGAGAACGCGGTCGTGTCGTACACGGTGGACGGCGAGGTGCCCAGGCCGCTGGGCAACCAGCACCCGTTCGTACGCCCGTACGAGCTGTACCCGTGCAAGGACGGGTACGTCTTCTTCGGTGGCTACACCGACAAGTTCTGGCGGCTGACCTGCACGATGTTCGACCGTCCCGAACTCGCCGGTGACCCGGAGATCGACACCATGGCCAAGCGGTTCGACCCCGGTGTCTACTCCCACCGGATTCGTCCGCTGCTGTTCGACTGGTTCGCGCCACGCACCCGCGCCGAACTCGAAGAACTGGCCGGCGACCAGGTGCCGCTGAGCGCGGTCAAGACCATCGCGGAAGTGGTGGACGATCCGCAGATCGCCGCGCGCGACATGATCGTCGACGTCGAGTACCCGGACTTCGGGCCGTTGCGGATGTTCGGCCAGCCGATCAAGCTCGACGTCACCCCCGCCCGGCCGCGTACGCTCGCCCCGTGCCCCGGCGAGCACACCGACGCCGTACTGCGGGGCCTGCTGGACCTCTCACCGCAGCGGATCGCCGAACTCCGCGCCGCGGGGGTGATCTGATTGACCATCGGCTTCGAGCGGGACGGGTCCACGGCCATCATCTCCTTCGCCCGTCCCGCCAAGCTCAACGCGCTGACCCTGGCCATGTACGACGAGCTCGCCGACGCCTTCGCCCGGGTGCGGGACGACGACACGATCGCCGCGGCCGTCCTCACCGGTGAGGGCGAACGCGCGTTCTGCGTCGGCGCGGACCTGGGCGAGTCGATCCCCGCGCTGGCCGAGGGGCGGTTCGACATCTCCCGCTGGGACGGCGCGCACCAGAAGCACACCAACCTGTTCAAGCCGGTGATCGCCGCCGTCAACGGCCTGTGCCTGGGCGGCGGGTTCGAGATCATGCTCTCCACCGACCTGCGGGTCGCGAGCGAGGACGCCGAGTTCGGCCTTCCCGAGCCGGGCGTCGGAGTGGTGCCGGCCGGGGGCACACTCGCCCGGCTGACCCGGCAGATCCCGTACGCCTGGGCCATGCGGTTGCTGCTGCTCGGCGAGCGCGTCCCGGCCGCCGAAGCGCTGCGACTGGGCCTGCTCAACGCCGTCGTACCGGCGCAGGAGGTGATGCCGACGGCGCTCGCGTGGGCCCGCCGGATCGGCGGGCTGTCCGGCACCGCGGTCGAGACGATCAAGGAGGCCGTCCTGCGCCTGGGCGACCTCCCGCTCCACCAGGCGTTCCACGCCGAGGCGCGCTACGGGCAGCGGGCGTTCACCTCGCCCGACGCCCGCGAGGGCCTGGCGGCCTTCGCCGCCCGCCGATCACCCGAGTTCCCCTCACGCAAGGGGCAAGGGTGAACCACTACGGAGTCGACCCGTTGCCCAGCCTGCCCGGCCGGATAACGATCTGGGAGGTAGGGCCACGGGACGGCCTGCAGAACGAGGCCGCGATCCTGCCCGTCGAGGTGAAGGTCGAACTCGTCGAGCGGCTCGCCGACGCCGGGCACACCGTCGTGGAGACGACCTCGCTGGTGCACCCGAAATGGGTGCCGCAGCTCGCCGACGCCGAAGAGGTGCTGCGCCGGCTGAATCGGCGCGATGGCGTGCGCTACCCGGTGCTCGTCCCGAACGAACGCGGCCTGGACCGGGCGATCGGCCTCGGGCTCACCGACGTCGCCGTCTTCGCCAGCGCCACCGAGTCCTTCGCCAGGGCCAACCTGAACCGGACCGTCGCCCAGTCGCTGGAGATGTTCGCCCCTGTGGTCGCCCGCGCCCGCGAGGCGGGCCTGGGCGTACGCGGCTACCTGTCGATGTGCTTCGGCGACCCGTGGGAGGGCGAGGTGCCGATCCCTCAGGTCGTCGCGGTCGCGACGCGGCTGCTCGCGCTCGGCTGCACCGAGCTCGGCCTCGGCGACACGATCGGCGTCGCGACCCCCGGCCGGGTTGCCGCGCTGCTCGACGCCCTGGTGGGCGCCGGGGTGCCGGTCGGACGGATCGGCGTGCACTTCCACGACACCTACGGCCAGGCCCTGGCGAACACCCTCGTCGCGCTCGGCCGCGGGGTCACCACGGTCGACGCGTCCGCCGGCGGCCTCGGCGGCTGCCCCTACGCCAGGAGCGCCACCGGCAACCTCGCCACCGAGGACCTGCTCTGGCAACTGGCCGGACTCGGCATCGACACCGGCGTGGACCTGGGCAAGCTGGTCGAGACGAGCGCCTGGCTCGCCGCGCGTCTGAACCGTCCGAGCCCTTCGCGTACGGTCCGGGCCCTCATGCCGTCCGCGGGTTGAGCGGGAGACGGAGGACGAAGCGTGCTCCGCCCGAGGGCGCGTCCTCGGCGTGGAGGGTGCCGTGGTGGGCGTGGGCGATGTCACGGGCGACGGCCAGGCCGAGCCCGGTGCCGCCGCGGTCGCGGCTGCGGGCGGTGTCCAGCCGGGCGAAGCGCTGGAAGATGTGCTCGCGCTCCGCTGGAGGCACGCCCGGGCCGTCGTCGGTGACGCTGAGCTCGGCCATGCCTTCGGCGCGGCGCACCGTGACCACCACGTCGCGCGCGGCGTGCCGTTGCGCGTTGTCCAGCAGGTTGTCCAGCACCCGGCGGATCTGTTCCGGGACGGCGTCGGCCGTCACGCCGGCGGTGAGGTCGAGCCGTGCCGGGTGCGGATCGCCGGCGCGGCGCGCGGTTCCGGCCTCGACCAGTACGGCCAGGTCGACGGGCTCCAGGGCGGCGGGCGGTGTCGCTCCGATCCGGGCCAGCAAGAGGAGGTCGCTGATGATGGCCTGCAGCCGGTCCACATCCTCCAGGGTGTGTTCCATCAGGTCGGCGAGGTCGGTCTCGTCGGGGTGAAGTTGCGCCTCCTCCAACTTGACCCGTAGCCCGGCCAGCGGAGTGCGCAGTTCGTGCGAGGCGTCGGTGGTGAAGCGTCGCTGGCGGTCGAGCGCCTGCTGCAACGACGCGGTGACGCGCTCCAGCTCCGCGGATATCGCGTGCTCGCGGGTGTAGCGGCGGGCGTTGTCGACGCACACCGCGGCGCGGCCGACCAGTTCCTCGACCAGGGCGAGGTCGTCATCCTCGAACGCGTCCTTGCCCGTGGCGCGATAGAAGCTCACCACCCCGAGCGTGACGCCCCGGGCCCGCATCGGCGCCGCGATGAGCGAGTGGACGCCCTGCTCACAGATTCTCCGGCAGCGCTCGGGATCCTGTGCCAGCCACCCGAAGGTGGTGGACAACACCGGGCCGAGCACCGGCTGCCCGGTGGCGAGGCTGCGCCCCTGCGGCGTGGACGGGAGCGGGTGGATGAGCGAGCCAAGCGGGTGCAGATCGGTCCCCTCGCTGATGCCCACGAGGGCGACCCGGCGCTGCCCCGCGTCCATGCTGCCGGGCTCGTCGCCCCGCAGGACGCAGTCGGTCAGATCGACGGCGACGTAGTCGGCGAACCGGGGGACGGCTACCTGGGCCAGTTCCTCGGCGGTCCGGGTGACCTCCAGGGTGGTGCCGATGCGGGAGCCCGCGTCGCACAGCAGGCTGAGTCGCTCGCGCGCCCGCAGGGCGAGCCGGCCGATGCCCGGCTCGCTCACGGCGAGCAGCCACCCCTCGGGTCCGGTCACCTTCCCCCGTTCGGCCGGGCCTCCTGGCCGTCGGCGAGCCACGCCTTCACCGCGATGGCGGTGGAACCGATGATCGGCTGGGCCACGAGCGTGGCGGTGCGGCCGTCCGAGAGGGCCGTCTTCACCACTGCCGCCCGGCCCTGCGCGACCAGCCGCACGGCGGCGTCCTCCAGGGTGAGCCGATCAAGGCGGCACAGGTCCGGGGGCGTGGAAGCCGTCGCGACGCCTCCATCTGGCGTCCGGAGGAACTCCTCTGTCAGGGCCCGCTCGTGTTCGGCCGCCATTTCGAACAATCGCCGCTCGACGGCGGCGGCCGATCGCCGGGCCAGGACCATCATCTCCGCGTTGGCCGTGTCGTTCGGGCCGACGACGCTGATGACCCCGTTCACCCGTCCGCTGAGCGGGTGGCGTATCGGGACGCCCACGCCGGTGAGCCCGCGCAGTTCCTCCGCGAAGTGCTCATTGCCGATGACCTGGCAGATTCGCCGTTCCACCAGCGCCGAGCCGAAGGCGTTGGTGCCCATGTCCGCCTCGGCGAAGCGGAACCCGGGCGCGGCGCCGACCGCGTCCAGAGTCCGGCGCAGGGCCGGTTCGCCCTCGTTGCGCAGGAACATGACCCCACTCGCATCGCCCAGGAACATGCTCACCGGGGTGCCCTCGACGACGGTACGCAGTCGCTCGAACACGGGCCGTGCCGCGCGCACCACTCCGCAGTCGAAATCAAGATCACCGAGCAGGCGCGGCTGCACGGTGCTGGGCGTGAGTCCCGCCTCCTGGCACCGCCGCCACGAATACAGGGTCGCGGCGCGTACGTCATTCCCCGTGAGCTTCCCATCCAGGAACCGCTCCACGAGCTTCTCGTCGGGCCCTCCCCCGTCGTCCCAGCCCTCTGCCATCCGGCTCACTCCAAAGACTTCCCCACGGTGAGCTTTGTCCACCTTCCGCCCAGAATACGGAGGAACCGCATCTCGAATCTCATGTCCCGGCAAAGAAATGCCAGGTCCTGGCCTTCCCCGGCAGCGGCCGTCATGCCCGCGCACCCTCGGACGGTGGCCTTGCTCTCGCGTGGCAGTTCGTGCGCCCGCAGGAGGGCCAGGTGATCCTCCTGCCCGTGCCGATGGCCGACCTGGCCGGGCCACAGGCGTCGGCCGCGCTCGTCGATGCTCGCCGATGTGGTCCGGGGAGCCTGCGATGAGGTCGAGCATGTGATCGATCGTGGCCGCGTCGGACCTGGCGTACTCCTCGCCGGTGCGCAGGTGGACCGGAGAGGTGTGCGCATGATCGGTCCGGCCCATACGCCGGCACCATGCCCAGCGGTCCGATTTCCCTGCTCCACAAGTGGGCCGGCTCCCACCGCATCGACGCCGAAGAGTTCTACCGCCTCCGCAAAGGTGTCGTCGAGGAGCCGGCGGCACCCTGGAATCTTATAGGTTCCCAAGATCCCAGCTAATCGATGATTCTTATCTAGGTTTCGCGCGGCCCGGAATGGACCCAGGTGAAAGACCCGTTGGTCGCCGACCGGGCATCGCGACATCATCACCGTTGCTGTTGGACGGTAGACCCCTCACCAGGGAAAGGAAAGCAATGCGTCTACGAATCGCGTCTCTCTCACTGGCCTGCGCGGCGGGGATCGCTGCAACCACATTCACGGCCGCTCCTGCCCATGCTATTCCGACCAATTGTTCTGGAGGGGCCGCCTCGCGGACCGCCTACATCTCGGTCTGCCATGCGGGGACGGGTTCCTATCGGGCGGTCGCTTTCTGTGATTATCCCGACGGCACCTTAACCTCGGCGCTCGGCAACTGGGTATACATGCCGTCCAGTTCGTATTCGACGGCATACTGCCCCAATAGGCCCGTGTACGGCGGACAGGGCATCCTCGATTCTGGCTTTACCGAAAGGCGCTGATATCTGAGCGAGGAGCCCCCTGCTCTTCGCTCGCTGTGCCGGCGAACCTCATACCCTGAGATCACATATCTTGCGCGTTCGAGTCCGCCGGTTCGCCGGAGGTCAGGCCGCAGCCGAAGCCGAGTGCCGTCAACGCCGGCGCATCGGCGCGGGCTTGGCCGGGCAGATGTTCAGCCCCCGAGCAGGTGACGGCGTCCACGTTCGATGGACGCCGAAAACCCTTTGCGCGGCAGAGGGAACGGCCGACACACTCTCGGGATGGTCGAGAGCCTGCACATCGATGGGCGCGCCGGCATCGATGCGGGGCTGGTGAAGCGACTGGTCGCGACCCAGTTCCCGCAGTGGGGCGCCCTTCCCGTGACCCCGGTCGAGAGGGACGGGTGGGACAACCGCACCTACCGTCTCGGTGACGAGATGACGGCGCGTCTTCCCACTGCCGCCGGCTATGCCCCGGCGGTCGACAAGGAACATCGCTGGCTGCCGATTCTCGCGCCGTCGTTGCCGGTCGCCATTCCCGCGCCTCTGGCGAAGGGGGCTCCGGGCGAGGGGTACCTGTTCAGCTGGTCGATCCGAGGCTGGCTGGACGGCGAGACCGCGAGCCTTGACCGCATCGGCGACCTGCCCGAGTTCGCGACCTCGGTTGCCGACTTCATTCTTGCCCTGCAGCGCGTCGACGCGACGGGCGGGCCGGCGGCGGGTGCGCACAGCTTCTATCGGGGTGCGTCACCGGCTTACTACGACGATGAGACACGCCGCTCCCTCGCCGTGTTGGACGGCCGCATCGACACCACCCGGGCATCGGCTGTGTGGGACGCCGCCCTCAAGGCGGCCTGGTCCGGGCCGCCGGTGTGGTTCCACGGCGACGTTGCGAGCGGCAACCTGCTGGTCAGGAACGGGAGGCTGGCCGCCGTCATCGACTTCGGGACATCAGGAGTCGGCGATCCCGCCTGCGATCTGGTGATCGCGTGGACGATGTTCTCGGGCGACAGCCGGGAGGCCTTCCGCGGCGCTGTCGGTCAGGATCCCGCCATGTGGGCGCGGGCTCGCGGCTGGGCCCTGTGGAAGGCCCTGATCAGCCTGGTCGAGACCATCGACAGGGACGAGAGGAAAGCCGCGGGCAACCGCCGCGTCATCGATGAAGTCCTGGCTGACCATGATCGTGCCGGCTGACTCCACCGGGACCAGCGGTCGAGCTCACGTCGGGGTCGCAGAGTCTCGGTGGGTGCTCTGAAGCTCTGGATGTTCGCCTGTACCTGGCTCCGCACGTGAACCCGTCCGCAGACACCCGCCGGCCGCGCGAGACAGGCAACCGGCAGTCACTACCACCTGGAAGATCCTTGCGAACGGGTCAGGAAGGGCTCCCGGGTTCCTGGCCGAAAACCCAGCAGATCGCTCAGGCGGGCACGGGCTCCTGGTCGGTATCGGCAAAGGGGAGACAGCTCTCGCCGGCCATTCGAGCGGCGGCGTCAATGTAGTCGGCAAGAGCGTCGCGGGATTGAGCGAGCCTGTCCATCTGATCGTCCAGTCGCTGCAGCCGTGACCGCATCGCGGCCAGCAACTCGGGGCACCCGAGTAGCTCCGGGGCCTCTCCGACCGCACAGGGCAGCAGGTACGCGATGTCCTCAGAGGACAAACCGGCACCAAGCAGGTGCCGGATCTGCTTCACCCGCAGCACGGCGTTCTCGTCGTACTCGCGGTAACCGTTCGCGCCCCGGTCCGCCTCCAGCAGGCCCTGGGCCTCGTAGTAGCGCAACTGATGGGCGTTGACGCCCGTGCGACGACTCAGTTCCCCGATCAGCATCAAAACCTCACTTGACCTTCACACCGGTATCAACGTTGACGATGCTGCCATGAACGGCAAAACCAATACATCCGTGACGGTCATCGGCCTCGGACTGATGGGCCAGGCGCTCGCCGGCGCGTTCCTGAAAGCCGGGCATCCCACAACCGTGTGGAACCGCACGACCTCCAAGGCCGACCAGCTGGTGGCCAAGGGGGCACGGCTGGCGCCAACGGTCGGTGACGCGCTCAAGGCAGGTTCCCTGACGATCATCTGCGTCACCGATTACCAGGCCGTGCACGAGCTGCTCGGCGCGAGCGATATCGAGCTGGACGGCACGATGTTGATCAACCTGACCTCGGGCGACTCGGCCCAGGCCCGGGAAGCCGCGCAATGGGCCGAGCAGCGCGGCGCCCATTATCTGGACGGCGCCATCATGGCCATCCCGTCGGCGATCGGGACCGCCGATGCGGTGATTCTGCACAGCGGGCCGCAGTCGTACTTCGAGGCGCACAGGTCAACGCTCGACGCGCTCGGCACCGTCACCTACCTGGGTGCGGACCATGGGCTGGCGTCCCTGTACGACGTGGCCGGCCTCGCCATGATGTGGAGCGTCCTGAACGCCTGGCTCCAGGGCACCGCCCTGCTCAGGACGGCCGGTGTGGACGCCGCAACGTACGCGCCGTTTGCGCAGCAGATCGCTACCGTTGTGGCCGAATGGCTGCCCGGGTATGCCGAGCAGATCGACAGCGGCTCCTTCCCGGCGGAGGTGTCGGCCCTGGAGACCGACGTGCGGGCGATGGCACACCTGATCGAGGAGAGCGAGGCGGTGGGTGTCAACGCCGAACTGCCGAAGTTGATCAAGGCGATGGCCGACCGCTCGGTCGCCGCCGGACACGGTGGGGAGCAGTATCCCGTGCTGATCGAAGAGTTCAGCAAACCCCGCAATGACTGACCGATCCCGACACCGGGATCTCAGCGGTCTCGGTGAGGTCGACTCCGTGTAGGGGGCCCGGGAAGCGATCTTCCAGGGCTCCGACCCACCCCGGCTCACACCCACCCGTGAACACCCCGCAGGTCGGAAAGCCCGGTTCCAGATCATGGAGCCGGGCCTTTCACCATGTGTTTAGCCGCCTTCAGATTCGCTTCAGCATGCGCTCGTGACAATGCAGCCCCATGACCAACGCCCGTGTGCTGCTCGCGATCGCCGCAGCCCTATCCACCTCACTCCTGGCGGCCCTTACCGGTTGCGCCTCGTCCGAAGGGCCCCAGCCATCGGCCGCACCCTCCGCCGACCAGCAGCGCCAGAACCAGGCCCAGCTCGCCACCTGCATGAAGAGCAAAGGCTTCACCTACCATCCGGTCGTCTCCCGGCCAGAGCTACCAGATGCCGTCAAGCAGGAGATGTCCGGCGAATACCCCGCGATGAAGGCGTATCGCAGCAAATACGGCTTCGGGTTCGCCGCCTCCACCGTCTACCCCAACGACGGGGTCGGCCGGATGGCCGCCCTCTCCCTCAGCGGGGGCAACGCCGACGACGACCCCAACGGGAAGGTCATCGCCGGGCTGTCCAAGCCGCAGCGGGAGGCGTACTTCAACACGATGGACGCCTGCACGCTCGAAATGATCAACAAGGCCACCGGCAAGAACCTGAAGTCGATGGAGGAGGTGGCCAAGGCCCAGAGCGCGATGGTGAAGCAGATCATCAGCCGCGAGATCGACGGCGATCCGAAGCTGGTGGAGCTGGCGAGCGCGTTCGCCGACTGCCTCAAGGGCAAGGGTTACCGGGTCACCTCCCAGCGCCCCTCGCAGATCGTCCGCAGCACCGAGGGGCCGTTCATGACCGAGTTCGGCAAGCTCCTCGGCCAGAAGCCCACGGCCGACCAGGCGCGGCCCTTGCTGCAACGCGAGATCAAAGCGGCCCTGGACGACCTGGAGTGCGGCAAGGAGTTCTACGCCGCCTATCGGCCCAAAGCCAACGAGGTCTACGACCGCGCCCAGCTCCTCCCCGGCCTGAACATGGCCGCCATGACAACCGAGGGGTAGCGTGCGCAGGTCCAGAGTGCTCGCCCTCATCGTGGCGGGAGTACTGGTGATCGCGGGTGTGGGCTGGGCGGTCGGCTCCCGGCTGCGTTCCCCGGCCCACGAGGCGGCCGCGCGCCAACCGCCCAAGCCCTCCCTGGTCACCGCGCCGGTCGAGCGGCGCAAGCTCACCAGCACCGTCACGGTCAGCGGCACGCTCACGTACGGCTCGCCGCTGCCGGTCACGCTGGCCGGAATGGTCGGCGGAGCGAACGGCGGAGCCAACGGCACGCCGCAACGCGTCACCACGGCTCCCGATCCCGGGCCGATCCGCGAGGGCGACGTGCTGATGCAGGTCAACGGGCGGCCGGTCTTCGCCCTGCGAGGGAAGCGGCCGATGTACCGCCCGCTCGTGCCCGGCACCGAGGGCGACGACGTCAAGCAGCTCCAGCGTGCCCTGCGAGTGAAGGTGACCGGCGTCTTCGACGCGGCCACCGTGGCGGCGGTGAAGCGCTGGTACGTCAAGCGCGGCTACCGGGCGCAGGAACCCGACCTGGAATCCCGCAAGACCCTGCAGCAGCTGCGCCAAGCCGTACAGACCGCGGAGGAGACCCTGGCGGCCGACCGCAAGGCTCTGGGCGAGGGTCTCGACGTGCGGCCGCTCCGGCTCCGCCACGACAACGCCCGCCGTGACCTGCGGGCGGCCGAGAGGGCGCTGGCAGAGGCGCCGGAGGTCACGCCCGAGCAGGAGACCCAGCTGGCCTCGTTGCGCCGTGCCGTACGAGCTGCCGAGGAGCAGGTCCTCACGGCCGAGCAGGCGCTGACGGAGGCCAGGAAACCGGAACCCACGCCGACCACGACCCCGGCGCCCACGCCCAGCGCGGTGGACACGAGCCTGCTGGAGATGAAGCTGGCCAACGCCCGGCAGGACCTCTACGACGCCCAGCAGGCGATGGCCGCCTACGAGGAGCAGGTCCGCGTCGACCGGGACAGGCGGCTGGAGGAGCTGCGCAAGGCGGTGCGCACCGCGAAGGAGGCCGAGGCCACCGCCGCCCAGGCGCTGAGCCGGGCCAGGAAGGTCTCGCCGCTGCAGATGAAGGTCACGCACAGCAAGGCCAACCTCGCCGATGCCCGGACCATGCTGGCTGAGTTCCGCAAGACCTACGGCGTGAGCGTGCCGGCAGGCGAGATCGTCTTCCTGCCGAAGCTGCCCGCCCGCATCGACAAGGCGGAGGTCAAGCCGGGCGACACCATTGAGGGCAAGGTCGCCACCGTGACCAGCTCCACCTTCGCGGTCAGCGGGTCGGTCGACGCCAAGGAGGCCAAGCTGCTGCGCCCCGGCCAGGAGGCGAGCATGGAGACCATCGACGGCACCCAGCTGTCCGCCACGCTGACCGCGACCGGCGAGGAGGCCCGCCTGACCCCGGAGGAGGGCGAGAACGGGCAGAAGGGCGAGTCGGACACCGGCTCGGTGCCCATCCTGCTCACGCCCGGCTCGGCCAAGGGGCTCAAATCCCTGGTCGGCTCGCCGATGACGGTGCGGATCTCGGTCGGCTCGACCGACGGCGAGGTGCTGGCCGTCCCGGTGGCCGCTGTGGTCACCTCCGCCGACGGCCGGCCGCGGGTCAGGGTCGCGCTGGACGGCGACCGCACCCGCGAGGTCGAGGTGCGTACCGGGCTGACCGCCGACGGCGACGTGGAGGTCACACCGGTGCGCGCGGGCGAGCTCAAGGAGGGCGATCGGGTGGTGGTGAGCGATGTCTGAGCCCGTCATCGAGTTGAGCGGCGTCTGCCGCGACTTCCCCACCGATCCGCCGGTGCGCGCGCTGGCCGACGTGGACCTGCGCGTCGGCCCGGGCGACTACGTCGCCATCGTTGGGCCGTCCGGATCCGGCAAGTCCACCCTCCTCAACATCCTCGGACTGCTCGACCGGCCGACCTCCGGCTCCTACCGCCTCGATGGCGTCGAGACCACGGCGCTGCGCGACGGCGGGCGGACCCGGCTGCGCGGCACCCGCATCGGCTTCGTCTTCCAGTCCTTCCACCTGCTGTCTCACCGGACGGTCGTGGAGAACGTGATGCTGGCCGAGGTGTACGGCCCGCATCCGCGAAGCGGCCGGCGGGCACGGGCCGAGCAGGCACTGGAGCAGGTGGGCATGGGGCACCGTGTCGGCTTCGTCCCCGACCGGCTGTCGGGTGGCGAGCGCCAGCGCGTGGCCATCGCCCGCGCTCTGATGGCCAGGCCCGCCCTGCTGCTGTGCGACGAGCCGACCGGCAACCTCGACAGCCGCAACACCGAGGCCATCCTCGACCTGTTCGACGGCCTGCGCGCCGATGGCCTGACCATCCTGGTGATCACGCATGAGGACGAGGTGAGCGCCCGGGCCAAACGCCGGGTCCGGATCACTGACGGGGTGCTCCGTGAAGCTCCGTGACCTGTGGGCCGAGTCCCTGGCCGGGATGCTCGCCCGCCCGGTGCGCTCGGCGCTGACCACCCTCGGCACCGTCCTGGGCATCACCACGCTGGTGGTCACCCTGGGCATCGCGGCGACCGCGGGCAACCAGATCGTCGGCCGCTTCGACGAGCTGCTGGCCACCAGCATCACCGTCGAGGTGCCGCGCGGGGGCCACCACCCCCTGGTGTCCTGGGAGGCGGCCGGCGAACTGCGACGCCTGCGCGGCGTGACGTCGGCGACGGCGCTGGCGCAGAGCGACGGGAGTTCCAACCTCGTCGTGACCGCCAACAACCTGCTCGACCCGACCAGGGTGGCCGGGCAGACCCTCGCGGTCGTCGCGGCCACCCCCGACCTACCGGGGACCACCCACGGCCGGATGCTGGCCGGGCGCTTCTACGACGCCGGCCACGTCGCCCGCCGCGACCGCGTGGTCGTGCTGGGGGAGCAGGCCGCCGCCATGCTCGGCATCACCAGCCTGGAGCACGCGCCCGCCGTGTTCATCAAGGACCGCGCCTACACCGTCATCGGCATCATCGGCGACATGCGGCGCGAGCAGATCCTGGACAGCGCGGTCCTCGTCCCGCCCGCGCTCGGTCCCGACTTCGGGCTGAAGGACGTCACCCGCGTCCTGGTCGCCACCCAACTGGGCGCCGCCGAGCTGATCGCCCGCCAGGCGCCGCTCGCGCTCAGCCCCAACCGCAGCGGTGAACTGCAGGTGATCGCCCCGCCCAGCCCCAAGCGGGCGCGTGACGGCGCCCAGGACGACGTCAACGGCCTCTTCCTCGTCCTCGGCCTGGTCTCCCTGGTCGTCGGCGCGGTGGGCATCGCCAACGTCACCCTGGTCACCGTCATGGAGCGGGTCGCGGAGATCGGCCTGCGCCGCTCCCTGGGCGCGGCTCGCCGCCACATCGCCGCCCAGTTCCTGCTGGAATCCAGCCTGACCGGCCTGACCGGCGGGGTGATCGGGGCCAGCCTGGGCATGGTGGCCGTCGTCGCGGTGGCGGCCGTGCGTCAGTGGACCCCGGTCCTGGATGTACGGCTGGTGCTGGCCGCGCCCGTGGCGGGTGCGCTGGTAGGGCTCCTGGCGGGCCTGTATCCGGCGCTGCGCGCGGCCCGTATGGAACCGGTCGACGCACTGCGCTGAGCTTTGTGGCACGGCCGGCCGTGCCACAAAGCTCTTCTCGACAACTGTGCGGCGCGGCCCGTCTCTCGCGCACCCCCGTCACTTCCTCCCGCGGAGTTCACGCCCTGCGGGGCATGGGAGGCGGTCTACCCGGTCGAGGGCCTGCCGGCCGACGACTCACCCGACCACCGCAGCGTAACGGTCGCCACCGTGCACGCGGATCGGAGGAAGCGGCGCGACAACGGCCGTTGGAGGAGGTGGATCAGCGCCCGGTCGCGCCGTCGATCAGTTCGCGGAGGATGTCTACGTGGCCGGCGTGGCGGCCGGTCTCCTCGATCATGTGGGTGAGTGCCCAGCGGATGCTGGGAGCGGGGCTTTCCGGCCGCGGCCGGGGGACCGGTGCGCCGAGGTCGGTGCAACCGTCGAGAACTTCGTTCGCGCGCTCGACCGTCTTTCGGTAGCGGGCGACGACGTCGGCCACGCTGTCCGCTGGTGCGGCCTGGAACGTCGCCTGCCAGTCGGTGACGTTGTCCCCGAGGAACGTCGAGCGCTCGACGAAAGTAAGGTGATTGAGCAGGCCGAGCAGGTTCGTGCCCGACGGCACTCCGGCTGTTCGGACCTGCGGTTCGGGGGCACCGTCGACCTTCGCGGCAATCGAGGTCCGGAGGTAGTCGAGGAAGCCGCGCAGGATCTCGATCTCGCTGCTTCCGGTCCGGGGCGGCGGGGTGTCGCCGCGGCGGTTGCGGCGGGAGGCGGTGGGCATGGTGGCCTTCATGGGGGAGCGGCGCCGGCGCCGGGTCAGGCGGTGCGGCGGATGAGCAGGACGTGGTCGGTGACCTCGGCGGTGCGCCCGCCCGGTCCGGTCGCGATCCGGCGGGGTGCGTCGGCCCGCTCGACCGTCCATGTCGCCGGGTCCAGATCGATACCCGCGGCGACCTCCCGCGGGGTCGGGTACCGGACGTCGGGATCCTGGTTCCACGACCACGGCGCGGTCGAGCCGTGGTCGACGACCAGCAGCCGCCCGCCCCGGCGCAGCGCGTGCGCGGCCGCGCGCAGGACGGTTGCCCTGTCCAGGTCGAAGGGGGTGTGCAGGTAGTGGGCGCAGATCAGGTCGAACCCGCCCTGCGGGAAGGACTCGTGCAGGTCATGCCGCTCGGCGATGACCCGGTCGCCCAGGCCGCGTGAGCGGGCAAGGCCGGCGAGCCGCTCGACCGCCACGGCCGAGATGTCGACGGCGGTGACGTGCCACCCCCGGCGGGCGAGCCACAGCGCGTCGCCGCCGTCGCCGCATCCGAGGTCCAACACGTCGCCGGGAGGCAGGCCCGTGACCGTCTCGGCGAGACGGTCGTTCGGCTGCGGGTCGGTGGCCGCGGGTCGGGCCGCGTAGACGCCCTCCCAGAACGTGACCACATCGGTGGTGCTCATCGAGGCTCCTTCTGTCGGGATGCGCTCAGTCTTGCCGGACTCATCACGATCTGGCACGAAATCTTGCGGTTTTGGCAAGATGGTCTCGTGGACCATGAAACGGAAGACGTGCTCGACGCGGTGGGGCCGCGGCTGCGTGCGCTGCGTCGTAACCGCGGCATCACCCTCGCCGATCTCGCGGCGACGACCGGGGTGTCGGAGAGCACCCTGTCCCGGCTGGAGAGCGGGCAGCGCCGGGCGACCCTGGAGTTGCTGCTGCCGCTGGCCCGTACCTACGACGTTCCGTTGGACGACCTCGTCGGTGCCCCGCGCACAGGCGACCCCCGGATCCACCTGAAGCCGATCCGGCGGTTCGGGATGATCTTCGTTCCGTTGTCCCGGCGGCCGGGCGGTACGCAGGCGTTCAAGATGATCATCCCCGCTCGGCCGGAACCGCTCGAACCGACCCCACAGACTCACGAAGGCTTCGAATGGCTGTACGTGCTCAACGGTCGCCTGCGGCTGGTGCTCGGCGAGCGCGACCTGACGTTGCCGCCCGGTGAGGCGGCCGAGTTCGACACGTCCTTGCCGCACTGGCTGGGCAGCGCCGACGGCGGCGTGGTCGAGCTTCTCATCCTGTTCGGCCTGCAAGGGATACGTGCGCACGTGCGCGCCGGCCCTCATCGGCCGTCTCACGGCGGGATCCAGCGGTGAGCTCGGCGAGATGACCGTCTGTTCGCGTCGACAGCGAGCCTTCCCGCACAGAACCCGCGTGGGACTACGTCGCCGAGGTCGGCTACGAGAGCCCCACCGGCGAGATCGTGCTTCGGGACGATCTGAGCGGCACCGATCCGACAGCCACCCGACCAGGCCGGCTCCGCTATTCCCGGCGGAAGGTGACGATCGACTCGGAATCACCGTTGGCCACGTTGACCATCAGCCACAGCTGGGAAGTGCCGGGGACCCGCTCGATCAGTGCGTGGTGCCCCTCCCCGTCCGGCGGGGGCACCTCTTTCGTCCAGTTCCGGCCGTCCCAGTGCAGGACCGAGACCCCACCGGGCTCGTCGTGGTCCTTGCCCGCGAACCAGACGTCGTCAGGCCCGAACGCGGTCACGCTCTGCAGCTCGGCCTTCCACGGCGGGATGGTGGGCCGCTCCCAGGATCGGCCGTTCCAGTGCAGCACCAGGGGCCGCTCGCCGATGTTGCCCACCGCCCAGACGTCGTCGGGGCTGATCTGCAAGATCGTGGTGAGGGAGCCCTCGGGCAGCGTGGTCTCCTCGTACCTGCCGTTGTGCCCGTGCCAGATCACGGGCTGCACCGAGTCCCGTATCCCGGCGACCCAGGTGTGACCGGCGCCGCTGTCCACCGCGACCAGCCTGGTCTCCTCGCCGCCGAGCACCTTTTCGGTGACGAAGGCGGTGCCGTTCCAGGTCAGTACCGCAGTGTCCGAGATCACGACCACCCGGCGGCCGTCCACAGCCACGTCCCGCCCGTACCCAGAGAGCCGGTATCGCCGCCAGGCGTGCCCGTCCCAGTGCTGGGCCAGGGTCTCGTCGAAACCTCCGCCCAGCATCCACGCGTTGCGCGGCCCGTCGGAGTCGATGCTCGCCAGGCCGCCCAGAGCATCCTCGACGGGCACCGCGCGCCACCGTGACCCGTCCCAGGTACGCAGCGACGCCCTCACGCTGTCCTCCCAGCCGGTGTACCCGATCGCCCACGCCAGATCGGGACCGACAGCGGTCACGTCGCGCAGGCCACGCTCCCACGCGGTGTCGGTGGACAGACCGGGGACTTGGACCCACCTCTCGGAGACCTCCGTGGTAGGTGTGGCCGATGCCGAAGGGGCCGACACGGTGGGCGTGCTCGACGGTGAGGGGGCCGGCGCGGCGAGCGGGGGCTGCGCGGCACAGCCCAACGTGATCAAGCAGGCGGCCAGCGCCGTCACTCGCGACCTCATAGTGGCAAATCGTACGACTTCCGCCTGACGCCGCCCCCCGAAGTCGACGGTTTCGATCCGACCCCGACCTACCAGTGGGTGGCGGTGACCACCCGGGAACAGCATCGGAGCAGGTCGCTCCCGCTGTCACATCGCCGGTGTCCGGACTACCGGGGAGGCTCGGTGTTCCGCAGGTGGGCCGTGTCGGCCCACTGACGCGTTCCCCGGCATCGGCGCTCAGCGGCCGAACAGTCCATGCGGATCGAACAGGCGCTTCATGTCGCGCTGGTGCGGAGTACGCAGCACGTGGTGCCGAGGCCGTTCCAGATCCGTCGGCGGCGATCCGAACGGATAAAGCGTGCCCCCGGCACGGCAGGCGAGGTGGTGGATGCGGCGGTTGTCGTTCATCAGGGCCGCGACGCGCGCCGGAGTGGATGGATACGCGTTGGGGAGCAGGCTGAAGAGCACCGGCTGGTCGCCGGCCGGCAGCAGCATGTTCGGCGTGCGCAGGGCGCGACGCGTCAGCACCTGGATGATGACGGGCCCGTGCCGCTGATCTGCCGGCGACCTCGTGTCGAGGGCGGCGCTGATCACGTCCGCCGACCGGCCTGCGGGCAGGAAGACACTGAGATACGGGTGCGAGGCCTGCCACAGCCCCGCCTCGGACATCAGCCGGACGTCCGGGGCCATCCGGTCGGCGAACTCCAGCGCGTCGCACTCCTTCGCGACCCACTGGCCGGGCGGCACGGACAGGCCCGACAACGGATCACACGTCGTGGTGGGCGTCCACCGGTCGCCCACCGGATGGGCGACCTTGATCTGGTAGATCCACGGCCGGTCATCCGGCGACGGCAGGTGGAGCCTGGCGTCGGGGCCGAACGTGCGCGCGAGCCGCTCCGGCTCATTCGGGACCGCGAAGCCCTGAACGGAGATGACACCCGTGGCGGCGGTCAGGATCCGCTGGTCCTCGATCATCTGGTGGAGGTCCGTATAGAGCGCCTTGCAGGTACGGACGACAGGCGATGCCGGAACCAGGGGAAGCCGTGCGGCGACGATCACGCCGAACTGTCCGAAACCGGCTCGGCTCGCGTCGAAGAGGTGCTGATTCCGCCGAGCAGAGCAGGTCACCACCTCACCGGTTCCCGTCACCACAGTCAGTTCGTCGACGTTGTCGGTCTGGCCGCCGGCGTGGAACGAGGAACCCCCGAATCCGCCGGCCGACAGAGTCCCCCCGACGCTGAGCCCCAGATAGTCGGTGAGCACCGGAGGGATCAGTCCGTGCTTCAGCGTGTGCCGGACCAGGGTGTCCCAGCGCACGCCGGCGCCCACGTCGGCCTGCCGGGTGCGCTCGTCGACGGAGAGGTGGTCCAGTCCTGCGGTCGACAGCGCCAGCCCGCCGGAAATCTGAGCCTGTCCGCCCGTACTGTGCCGCCGGCCCTGTACGCCGATTCCCCAGCCCCGTTCCACGGCGAGGTTCACGGCAGCGGAGACCTGGCCGGCAGTGGTGGCCTTGAGCGCCGCGGCGGGACGGCAGCGGATCAAGCCTCCAAAATCGCCCGCAGCCGCGTCGAGTGCCCCGGCATCGGTCCGAATCGGAAGGTCGGCCGCCGCGGGCTCGGTCATCGTGATCCGAGAAGGCCGGCGGCGATTGCCGCAAGCGAGCGCGCTGGGCGTCCGACCAGGTCCGCGACGTCAGTGGTCACCGGTGCGGCCCAGTCCGTCCGGTACTCCCGGTGTATGTCGATGAAGGAGTCGACCCGCCACACGGGGATCCCCAGGGCCAGCCATTTCCTCCGCGGCCTTGACCAGGACCGCGACGCCGTCCGCGCGGCCCTCACCCTGCCCTACCACAACGGCGGCACCGAAGGCGTGAACACCAAGACCAAGCGGATCATGCGCCAGATGCGCGGCCGAGTCGGCTTCGCGTTGCTCCGCCACCGCATCCCCTTGGCCTGACTCTCGGTCACCACCGAAAGAGAGACAGAGTCGAAAGAAAGACAGAGCCGTTGTTCTTACAGCCCCGGAACCAGGGCCACGAAGGGGATGTGCGTCGTCACTGACCTGACGACGAAAAAGTCGATGCCCCTTTACGTCGGTTGAAAAGCAGCGGCCCGAGACCGCTGGGTCTCGGGCCGCTCCCCGTTGCGGTTACGGCCGAACCTGTATGTTGCCTCCGTTCAGCGGCCGCTGCGCTGTGGGCGCGCCGAGCTGGTAGTACGTGCCGCCAGCGTCCCAGACTCGGATCGCGTAGGTGTCCGGGTTGGTGGTCGCGTTGCCCGAGCCGGGCTCGCCGTTGTCGGTGATGTCCACCTGGAACTGGTAGCCGTCGCCTAGGCTGTAGGCGATCTCAGTTGCCTGGTTGACGGCAGTGATCGCGCTCTTCCCGGTGAAGGTGGCGGTGCACACCTTCGGTGTAGTGCTCGTGCAGGACTGTGCCAAAGCGGTCATCACGTTACTCTTGATGGCCCAGTCGTAGTCACCTGCGGGCAGGTAGCTCCCCTTAGAGTCGGCGACCTGGTTGGCGGTCAGGGTCTTCCGGTAGGTGTACTGGCTGTTGCCCTGGATGTTGCCGTTCTTCAGGTACTTCGCGGTGAACCCGAAGTCGCTCTTCGTACCAAGGCTCGGCTCGGTCACCCAGCCGCCGCCGGTTGTGAAGCCGGCGCCGTTCAGCACCAGGTACGAGATCGGTGTGGAGGGCTCGGAGGTGTGCTTGTCGGCGTTGGTCGCGGTCGCGGTCAGGCTGTGCGAGCCGGCCGCGAGACCCGACTCGGGTGTGCACGACCAACTGCCGGTGAGGTCGGCCTCGGTGGTGCAGACCGTTGTGCCGCCGTCCCTGACGGTGATGGTCGACCACCGTTCGGCGGTGCCTGTGACCGTGACCGCGCCGTTGCCCGCCGCGGCGTCAGCCGGCGACGTGATGACCGGCGGGGGCGGCGCCGTCTCGGTAATGAAGGCCATCAGCTCGGCCACGACCAGGTAGTTGGTCCCGCTGAGCTGTACCTGGATGTAGCGTCCGGTCATCGGCCCGTCGATGATGGTGGGTCGGCCCATGGTGCCGCTGTCGCGGAACGACCACACCCCGGGCGTCGCCGCCCATGCCGCAGCCGACTTGTCGTCGGTGAACGGGGTGCTGGACACCAGTACCCAGTAGTCCTTGTCGCGGTCCACCTCTGACTGGGCGCCCGTCCGGTTCCACACCTGGATCTTGTCGAGGTTGTACACCTGGCCCAGGTCGACTCGCCACCAGGCGTTGGCAGCGGAGTTGGTGTGAGCCATCGCCTGCTGCGTGTAGTCGCCGCTGGTGTTGCCGTCCACGCCCTTGCCCGCGCTGAGGTCGCCGTAGCCGGTCAGCGTGGAGATCTGGGACGTCGGCTTGCCGAGGGCGACGTTGTTACCGCCAATCAGGCCAGGCTTGGTCCCGGCGCCCGCCGCGTTGGTGACGGTGAGGTCACCCGTGGTCTTGCCAGGGGCGAAGTGCGCGATGAGGTAGTTGGGCGAGACGTACTGCACGAGCTTCGCGGGATAGCCGCCGATGGCCACCTGGGAGTCCGGGCCGAAGCCGGACCCGGAGATCAGCGTGCCGGTGGCGGAGTTGGGGTCGCTCACGATGTAGATCCGCGGCGGCTGCTGGTACAGCAGGTGCTGGTAGGCCGGCTGCAGGCCGGCGTTGGAAAGCAGCGAGTTCGGGATGACGCCGGGGCTCGGGCTGCTGGAGATCTGGACGTTGCCCTGGCTCGTGAAGTTCGCCGCCGGGCCGTTGAAGCTGCAGATGTTGCTGTTGATCGCGCCCACCCGGTGGTTGTTCGTGACCCGAACCGGACCGGGCGTGGTGCAGCCGCCGTTGAAGCCGCCCCCGTTGCCGTACTCGGCGTTGCCGTCGAGCACGATGTAGCTGCTGCCCTCGTCGTGGTAGAAGAAGTACCGCGAGCCGGGGTTGCTGAACGCGACGTTTCCGGTGACCTGCAGCGCGTGTTCCCAGGTGTTGTTCGACTGGTGGCCCTGGCTGTACATCGGCCCGCCATCGCTGCGGTCACGCATCGTGTTGATGAAGACGTTGTTGCGGATCGTGTTGTCCTGGTTGATGCTCGGGTCCGCAGTCAGGTGGTTGATATCGATGTGGTGGCCGCCCCAGCCGAAGCTCACGCCGGTGTACGGCATGTCCATCAGCTGGTTGTGCTCCACGACGGTGCCTCTCGTGTAGTACACCGAGATACCCACGCCGCCGGAGAACTCCTCGGCCACGTTGTACAGGTAGTTGTTGCGGATCGAGTTGTTGATCGCGATCTCGTCCGGGTCGTCATCGAGCGGCAGCGGGTCGTCCATCGCACCGAGCACGAGGCCGTTGCTGGAGATGTCAGTGAACTCGTTGCCCTCGACGAGGTCGCCGTTGGCGCCGTGGTAGAGCCACAAGCCGGCGTTGCCGATGTGGTGGAACTTGCTGTTGAGGAACTGGACGTTCTTCGTGCCGCTCAGCTGCACCGTCGCGGTCGGCGGTGTGTAGTTCTCGGTGGGGCACTGGCCGGGCAGTTCGCCGGCCGGTGGGAGGACAGGCGGGTTGGTCACGTACTGGCAGAGGCCCTGGAAGTTGTAGCCGTTCGGCAGCGTGACGGTATTGCTCGCCTGGATCTGGGAGAAACCGACGTTGGTGCTCGGCTGGTACCAGGTGGTGTGCGCGTACTCGAGGCCCGTGAACGTCACGTTGGCAAGTGGATCGGCCCAACTCGCCTCGCTGTAGACGACGTGCTCCTTGACGGCGAGCACGAAACTCATGGACGCGGGGTCCTCACCGCTCTTGGGCCAGTAGTAGACCTTGTGCAGGGACTTGTCGTAGTACCAGTCGCCCGCCTTCATGAGCTCGAAGGCGTTCTCGATCCAGCTGGGCTGGGAGTTCGCCGCCAAGCTTGGGAAGCCGCCGGACGGGTTGTCGTTGCCCTGGCCGATCGGTGAGGAGCGGCGCTGGGTGTTCTGCCAGCAGGGCTGCGACATCGTCACCGCGGTGCCCACGATGCCGCCGACCAGGCAGCGGCTCTGGCCCCAGGCCTGGTGGTCGTCGTAGACGAACTCGATCTGGTCGGGGTTCCGCCATGACGCGAGCGAGGAGTTGGCTGCGGTGTAGCCGCCGCTGGCGAAGTTCGAGGTCGGCGTCGTGCGGGTCAGCGTCACGGGGCTGGTGCCCCGCGAGCGCGGCACTCGGACGTCATTGGCATAGAGCCCGCGGGTACTGATCCCGTCGGGGACGTCGACGCTCCAGCGGTTGGGGGCGTCCGTGGCCGGCGCCCAGCCGCTCAGCGGGATGCCGCCGGAAAGGACGGGCCGCTGCTGACCTGCGGGCTTCCACACGATCCGGAACCCGTTACGGCCGGAGTCGGCCGAGGTGAAGGTGAGCGGTTCGGCGAGGTAGTAAGTACCTCCGGCCAGCAGCACGTGGATGTCAGAGTCCATGTCGGCCGCAGCGGTCCGCGTGGAGAGTTGCGCCTGCTGGATCGAGCAGGGCTTGTCGGCGGTGCACGCAGTGCCTGTGCCGTCCGGGGCCGCGTAGATGGAGATACGGTTCGCCGCCTTGGCGGCAGCGTAGCCCGGGGCACCGACCATGACGGCTGCCAAGCTGAGCACCATCGCGACGATGGTGCCGAGATAAAGACCACGCCGGGTGCCGGTGCCGTGCCCGGCTGACGGGGCGCATCGCGGTGGGGACGAGGACCGCTTGGCTGCGGGAGGGCTTGTGAGCGCTCGTGAAGTGGGGGGGCGGATCACGGGGGGACTCCCAGTCTGTTCAAGCCTATAGGAAATGCGATCTAGCATGTAGGGGCGGCGTGCGGCAGTCAAGATGAAACCCGGTGTTTACCTAGCGACACGCACAGTGGCGGCTCGCGATGAAGACGCCCTTCGCAACACGAAACGCTGCGGCTGAACGCAGCGCACCAGCGCCATCACGGACGCTTCGCAGTGCGCGACGGCAACGGTGGCGGCAGCCGAGGGGGTCGGCTGTCGCACGGGTGGGCCGGCCAGACGGCCCTTGCCCGACCAGAGACTGCCGAGAGCGTGGTCAGATCCGCGTCGCCTGCGGCGATGGCCGCTGCGATGGCCTGATGTTCCGCGATGGTCGCGGTGCCGAGCCGCATGCTGTAGCGCCGGCGGAACAGATGCAGGAGGCAGTTGGTCCCGACGAACGCCTGAAACAGTTGCTCGTGGCCGGCGAGCTCGGCGATCTGCTGGGGTGTCAGGACCGGCGTGGCGAAGTAGCCGCGCAGTTGCTCCTGGCGGGCCAGGCCCTCGGACTCGAGCCGTACCAGAGTCTCGCGGATCGGGGTGGACGACGCGCGTAGATATCCCGGGCCTGCCGGTCGATGCTCAACCGGGCCTGTGGGGGGATGACATGGTCATGATGAGGGCCTTGATGGCCTCGTACACGTCATCCGTGCGCCATGGACGATTGGACAGCGGCACCCGTCCCCCTGACAAACGGGTGCGCGATTATCCCAGGCGCGGCGCCTTGTCCGGAATCAGTCGAACGCCGGAAGCTGCCGCTCGCGTGACCTGGTCAGATGCTCACGCATGGCCTCTTCTGCGTCGTCGGGACGGCCGGCCTGGATGGCGGCGGCGACACGCTGGTGCTCCTCGCCTGTCGTGCCGGCCTGGGCGTAGGGGAAGTACCGCCGGTGCAGGTGGAGATGGACATGCAAGCGGTCGAGGCCGTCGCGGAGCAATGGGTTGCCCGACGCCTCGGCGATGAGGTTATGGAACCGGGCGTCGTGCATGGTGAAGGCCGCATGCCAGCGCCAGCCGTTGGGGTCGTCATCCTCCTGCGCTATCGATGTGACGGCCTCCGCGGCGATCGCCTCGCGGTGCTCGGAGGAGGCTCGCTCGGCGGCCCATCGTGCAGCGGCGCACTCGAGCAGCAGCCGCAACTCGAACATGTGGGTGAACTCGGCGCGGGTAAGCAGGGGGCTGACGGTGTAGCCGACGAGGGGGCGCTTGCGGACCAGCCCGTCGGACTCGAGGCGGGCCAGGGCTTCGCGGACGGGTGTGGGGGAGACATCGAGTTCGCGGGCCAGCGCGTCGATGTTGACGCGGTCGCCGGGCTGCATGCTGTGCTCGAGGATCAGCGCCCTGAGCGTGTCATACACATCGTCGCCGAGCGTGGACCGCCTGAATCGGATGCGTTCGGAGGGTGTCATCGATCCCAATCTTCTACGAAGTCGGAACATTATCCGGGTATTACTTGACGACTTCACCCGGGGCGGACTATCTATCTCTAGGAAACATCCTATAGGATCCAATCTCCCCGGAGAGGCGCAGCCATGAATCTACCCCTCACTCGGCTCGGCGGGCTGGCTGTCGCTGTGGTGCTCACCGCCGCTGCCACCGCCGGCTGCGCCAAGAAGAGCGACGACACGGCGGCGGCCGGTGCGACCACCCGAACGCCTGACCAGGTCAAGATCGCCCTGGTCCCCGGCGGGGCACACCCTTACTTCCAGCCGTGGAAGGACGAGTCCGGCAAGGTGAAGACCGACCTGGGCCTCGGCGACGCCACCTTCAACGAGACCTCCAACTGGGACCAGACCAAGCAGAACGACGTGCTGAAGTCCCTCGCCGCGCAGGGCTACAACGCCTTCGGCATCTTCGGCGTCGCCCCGGAGAACATCAACGCCACCTTCGATGACCTCAAGAAGCAGGGCTTCCCGGTCGCCTCGCTGGCGTCCTGCCCGGCCGGCGGCGTCAACAGGGCGGACTTCTGCCTGTCCACCGACGTCGAGTTGGCCGCCTACAAGGCGGCGCAGGCTGCGATCCAGGCCATGGGCGACCAGGGCAACCTCGTACACCTGACCGGCAACAAGGTGGACTCCAACACCCAGCGCCGCGTCGCCGGGGTGCAGAAGGCGGTCGACGAGACCGGCGGGAAGGTCAAGCTCCTGCAGACCGTGACCGACGTGGACAAGGACCTGCAGACGGCGCAGAAGGCCGTCGCCGACCTTCTCGCCGCCAAGGGCGACCAGATCCAGGGCATCGTCAACACGGCCTACAACCCCGCGGTCGCCTCCGCCGAGGCCGTCAAGCAGGCCAAGCTGCCGATCAAGATCGTCGCGATCGACGACGACAAGACCATCCTCGCCGACATCCGCGACGGATCGGTCGCCGCCTCCGTGCTGCAGAACCCGGTCGGGCAGGCGTCCGTCGGGTCGTATGCGCTGACGAAGCTCGCGGGCGGCTGCACGATGACGCAGCCGGGAGTGATCATCGACTCCGGCTCCTTCGTCGTCGACAAGGCCAACATCGACACCTATGACACTGACCGGCAGGGGAAGACGGACGAGCTGAAGAAGGCGTTCGACAGCCAGTACCTGTCCTGTAAGTAGTCCTCCACGCCCAGTAGGAGCCTTTCCTTGCCCGCGATCACTCACGCCGAGGCGTATCTCGTCGACCTGGAGGTCGAGACCGTACGCACGGACGCCGTCCAGTCGTTCATCAAGCAGGAGACCATCTTCGTCGAGATCCAGACCGACGACGGTGGCACCGGCACCGGCTACTCGTACACGATCGGCACCGGTGGCACGGCCGTGCTCGCCCTGCTGCGCGACTACCTGATACCGAGGCTGGTGGGCGCGGACGCTCGTCGGGTGGAGGCGGTGTGGCATGACCTGTTCGCCGCGACCCGGGCGACCACGGTCGGGGCGATCACCTCCCTCGCCCTCGCCGCCATCGACACGGCCCTGTGGGACTGGCGGTGCCGCGACGCGGGACAGCCCCTGTGGGTGCTCGCGGGTGGTGCGAAGGACCGCATCCCGCTGTACGACACCGAGGGGGGCTGGCTGCACCTCACCACCGAAGAGATCATCGCCGGTGCGAAGGCCAGCCAGGCCGCGGGCTGGCCCGGGGTGAAGATCAAGATCGGTCGCTCTCCCGTGGAGGACGCGGAACGGCTGGCCGCCGTTCGCGCGGCCGTCGGGCAGAACTTCGACCTGATGCTCGACGCCAACCAGTCACTCACCGCTGCGGAAGCCATCAGGCGGGCCCGGCTCCTCGAACCGTCTGACCCTTACTGGTTCGAGGAGCCGCTGCCGGGCGATGACGTCGCCGGACACCAGGCGCTGGCCGCGTCCGCCTCGATCCCCGTCGCGGTCGGGGAGTCGCTCTACTCGGTGGCGCAGTTCCGCGAGTATCTCCACCGGCAGGCGGCCGGCATCATACAGGTGGACGTGGCGCGCATCGGCGGAATCACCCCGTGGCTCAAGGTCGCGCACCTGGCCGAGGCGTACAACGTCCCGATCTGTCCGCACTTCCTCATGGAACTGCACGTGAGCCTCTGCTGCGCCGTGCCGAACAGCCGCTATCTGGAGCACATCCCACAGCTCAGGGCGATCACCAGCCGGGAGACCGAAATCGTCGACGGGCACGCCCTGCCGCCTACGACTCCAGGGCTCGGCATCGAGTGGGACCGTGACGCGATCGACGACCGGAGAGTCCGGTGAGCACGCAGACCACGTCTCCGTCCGAAGCGCCGGCGGCGGACTCGCCGGAACCGCGCAGGGCGTCGAGGATGCCGCTCTGGGCCAACCCGCGGATCGGCCTGCTCATCCTGCTGATCGCCCTCGTCGCGTTCTTCACCACGCTGCGTCCCGCGTTCATGGACACCACGCTCACGCTGGTGCCGCTCCAGTCGGACATCAGCGTGTACGCGGTGGTCGGCCTCTCCCAGCTGGCGGTCCTGTCGCTCGGGCACATGAACATGGCCGTCGGCCGCATGGCCGCGATGAGCGCGTTCGCCATGGGGCTCGCCTATGACCGGCTCGGCGTGTCGCTGTTGACCAGCCTGGTGATCGGGCTGATCGTCGGGACGTTGCTTGGCGCGCTTGCCGGGCTGATCATTTCGCGTACCGGGGTGAACTCGTTCGTGGTCACGCTGGCGATGGACTTCGCCCTGGTGGGTCTCATCACGATCCTCTACAGCCGGTTCACCGACGGCGTCGCCTTCAGCGGTCAGCCCGCCGGCATGGATGCCCTGCGTAACGACACGTTCGCCGACTACTGCACGGGCGACATCTGCGGCCCCGACATCCCCTTGGTCGTGCCGATCGCGCTTGTCGCGGCGCTCGTGGTGGGGTTGCTGTTCCGCTTCGGCAGGATGGGCCGCGAGATCCTGATGACCGGCGCCAACGAAAAGGCCGCCGAGTTGTCCGGCATTCCCATCCGGAACCGGGTGGTGCAGGCGCACGCGCTCAGCGGGCTGCTCGCCGGGCTCGCGGGTTTCCTGCTCGCCGCGAACAACGGAGCGTTCTCGGCGAGCATCGGCGACTCGTTCCTGCTGCCGTCGTTCCTCGGTCCGGTGCTCGGCGGCACGCTGCTGGCCGGTGGCGCCGTCAGCATTCTCGGCACGGTGCTGGGCGCGATGCTCACCCAGGTCATCTACAAGGGACTGAACCTGCTGCAGTTCCAGCTCGACCAGCTCCACCTCTACATCGGCCTGGTGCTGTTGGTCGCACTGTCGCTGGACCGGGTGCGCCACGTCGTCGCAGAACGAAGGGGGGCGCGGGTATGAGTACCGGCACCACGACGGCCGGCCGTACCGCTCTCGGCGGGAGGCTCAAGGACGTCACTGTCCGGCCGGAGTTCACCCTCGCTGTGCTCGCCGTCGTCGGCTTTGTCGCGCTTGCCGTCGCCACGGACGGCAATCTGCTCTCCCGCGGCACGCTGGACGCGTTCTTCCGGTTCCTTGCCGTCCCAATCGTCATCGGGCTCTCCCAGATGGTGGTGCTGGCCATCGGACAGATGAACCTGTCGGTCGGCACGCTCACGGGCCTGTGCGCCATGGTCGCGGCATGGCTCATGCTCGAAGCCGGCCTGCCCGCCCCATTGGCCGTGCTTGGCGCGCTCGGGGTCGGCCTCGCCGCCGGTCTCGTCAACGGGCTCCTCGTCGTGTTCACCCGGATCAACGGCTTCATCGTGACCCTCGCCACCATGACGATCATCGAGGGGCTGCGGTACGGGGTGAACGGCCCGGACACCTTCCAGGGCTACTCGCAAGGGCTGCGCGACCTCGGCACCGCCTCGGTGCTCGGTCTGCCGGTCGTCTTCATCCTCGCGCTGGTGGTGGCCGCCCTGGTGGCCATGTTCTTTGGCCGCACGGTCGCCGGCCGGCAGTTGCTGGCAACCGGCGGCAGCCCGTTCGCCGCCCGGCTGTCCGGTATCTCCAACGACCGGTCGATCGTCATCGCGCACGGGCTCAGCGGCCTGCTCGCCGGGGTCGCCGCCATCATCACGGTCGCCGCTTCCGGCTCCGTCAATTCCAGCATCGGCGGCGATCTGCTGCTGCCGAGTTTCGCCGCGCCGATCATTGGCGGGGTGGCGCTCACCGGCGGAGTGGTCAGCGTCGTCGGCACCTGCCTTGCGGCGTTCCTGGTCCGGCTGGTTGACGTCATGCAGGCGCAGTTCGACATCAACCGGCGCTGGATCGACCTGATCATCGGCGCGGTCGTCCTCGGTGCGGTGCTGCTCGGCACCGTACGACAGAAGTTGTCGAAGGGGTCGTCATGATGCTCACCGCCGAGAGCCTGGTAAAGACGTTCCCGGGAGTGCGCGCGCTGGACGGTGCCACCCTGCGGCTCGCCGCAGGCAGCGTGCACGCCCTCCTGGGCGAGAACGGCGCAGGCAAGAGCACGCTCATCAAGATCATTACGGGCGTGTACCGGCCGGACGGCGGGAGGGTCCTGCTCGGCGACACCGAGTTGCACATGAACGGGCCGCTCGACGCCCAGCGGGCCGGCATCGGCGTGGTCCACCAGGAGCGCAACCTGATCCCCGAGTTCTCCATCGCGGAGAACATCGTGCTGCACCACCTGCCGCGGCGCTTCGGGCTGGTCGACCGGGCGCGGATGCGTGCCGAGGCCCGCCGCTGCCTTGACCTGCTCGACCTGGACCTCGACCCGGACACCCCGGTCTCCCGGCTGTCCGTGGCGCAGGCGCAGCTGGTCGAGATCGCCAAGGCGCTGAGCGTCGACAGCAAGGTGCTGCTGCTCGACGAGCCGACCGCGTCGCTCACCGGGGATGAGGCCGACCGGCTCTACGGGATCGTGCGCAAGCTGCGCGACAGCGGGCACGCCATCGTGCTGGTGAGCCACAAGCTGGAGGAGGTCTTCGCGGTCGCGGACACGGTCACCGTGCTGCGCGACGGACGCAGCATGGCCGAGGCCAAGCCGCTCGCCGACTATACGCAGGACCAGATCGTCGACCTCATGGTCGGGCGGGCGTACTCCTCGGTCCGCCTTGCCGAGCGGCACGTCGACCCGGAGACGGCGCCGGCCTTGCGGCTCGACAAGGTGTGCACCGCGCGGGGCCACCGCGACATCTCCCTGTCCGTACGCCCGGGGGAGATCCTCGGACTGTACGGCCTGGTCGGGGCCGGCCGCAGCGAACTGGCCAAGGCGCTGCTCGGGCTCGACCGGATCACGTCGGGAACGGTGGAGGTGCAGGGCCGTCCGGTGCGCATCCGCGATGTCGGTGATGCGCTTCGCCGCTACCGGATCGGCTACGTGACGGAGAACCGCAAGGAAGAGGGCCTCTTCCTCGACCAGCCGATCACCCGCAACGTCGGTGTCACCGTGTGGCGGGGCCTAGCCAGGGCCGGGCTGGTGACCGATGGGGCGGAACGTCGCCTGGTGGCCCAGTACGTCGACCGGCTGGGCATCCGGATCTCTTCGCCGTCCCAGCTCGTGGGCCAGCTCTCCGGCGGCAACCAGCAGAAGGTCAGCCTCGCGAAGTGGCTCGCCGCCGACTGCGAGATCCTGATCGTGGACGAACCGACGGTCGGCATCGACGTACGCACCAAGGCGGCCTTCCATGAGCTGATCGCCGAACTGGCCGGTTCCGGGCTGGCGTTGCTGCTGATCTCGTCAGACCTGCCGGAGATCGTCACGCTCGCCGACCGGATCGCGGTGATGAACGACTTCAGCCTCCGCGGTGAGCTGGTCAACGACCACGACTACGCCCGGATGAGCCAGGCGATCATACGGTTGATCCACGCGGGGTCCGGCCCTGCGCGGCCACCCGCGGATGGAGATGAAGCGGCATGAATCCCGCTGATCGGGTCCAGCTGGGCCGGACGGACGTGCAGGTGACCCGGCTTGGCCTCGGGCTCGCCCCACTAGCCGGGCTCTACCGGGAGGTCGGCGACGGGCAGGCGTACGCCACCGTCGAGCAGGCCTGGGAACTCGGCATCCGGTACTTCGACACCGCCCCGCTGTACGGCAGCGGACTCTCCGAGCGGCGCGCGGGCCAGGTCCTGGCCGGCAAACCCCGCGCGGAGTTCGCCGTCTCCACAAAGGTCGGTCGCCGGCTTGTCCGGTCCGGTGGCCGGGAGGCCGCCCCGGACCCCGGCGACCGGAACGACACCATCTGGGCCGAGCCAACAGGCGTCGCGCCAATCTGGGACTTCAGCTCCGAGGGGGTGCTGCGGTCCTACGCGGAGAGCCTGGACCGGCTCGGCCTCGAGCGGGCCGACGTGCTGCACATCCACGACCCCGACGACTATTACCCCGAGGCGCTCGCCGGGGCCCTTCCGGCTCTGGTAGGGCTCCGCGCCGAGGGCCGGATCGGGGCGGTCTCGGTCGGGATGAACCAGGCCGACGTGCTGGCGGACTTCGTCCGTACCGGTGAAGTCGACTGCGTGCTGCTCGCCGGCCGGTACACGCTGCTGGACCAGTCCGGCCTCGCCGAACTGCTACCGCTGGCCGCCGATCGGGGGGTTTCCGTCATCGCCGGGGGTGTCTACAACTCCGGGCTGCTCGCCGACCCCAAGCCCGGCGCCACCTACGACTACCTCCCCGCCCCGGTCGACCTGCTGGCTCGGGCGCTCGCCGTACAAGAGATCTGCGCCCGGCATGACGTGCCGCTGCGGGCCGCCGCGATCCAGTTCCCGCTCGGCCATCCGGCGGTTGTGAGCGTCGTCATCGGCGCCCGCTCGCCTGCTGAGGTGGCCGACGCCGTGGCGATGTTCTCCCACCACATCCCGGACCGGCTCTGGCAGGACCTGCGCCGTGAAGGACTGCTCCCCGAGGAGGTGCCGACACCGTGATCATCGACTCCCACCAGCATCTCTGGACCGCCGACTACCCATGGCTGGCCGATCCGGCGCTCGACCGGATCCGCCGCGACTACGGCGTGGAGGACCTGCGGAAGAACCTACGCGCCGCGGGCGTCGACCGGACGGTCCTGGTCGAGGCCGGCCGGTGTGACGCCGCCGAGACCACCGAGTTCCTGGCGACCGCGGCGGCGACCCCGGAGATCGCCGGTGTCGTCGGCTGGGCGTCGCTCACCGACCCCACCCTGGCCGACGTCATCGCCGGCCATCGGGCCGGGACCGGGGGGCACCTGCTCGTCGGCATCCGGGACCAGGTGCAGGGCCATCCCGACGACTTCCTCGACCGGCCCGATGTGCGGGCGGGTCTGCGCGTGGTCGCCGCGGCCGGACTCGTCAACGAGGTGGTCGTGCGTGGCCCGCAACTGCCGTCTGTGGCCAGGGCGGCGCAGGCGCTGCCGGACTCCCGGTTCGTCCTCGACCACCTCGGCAAGCCGAGGGTCGCCGCCGGCGCGGAGGGTCTGGACGAATGGCGCACCCTCATCGCCCCGGTGGCCGCATGCCCGAACGTCGTGGCGAAGATGTCCGGCCTCGTGGCCGAGGCCGACTGGTCCCACTGGACGGTCGAAGACCTGCGTCCCTTTGTCGAGACCGCCGTGGACATGTTCGGCGGCGGCCGGCTCATGTTCGGGTCCGACTGGCCGGTCTGCGAGGTGGCGGCCTCCTACACCCAGGTTCGCGCGGCGTTCGAGGAGATCCTCGGCGGGACACCCGACGACATCTTCACGACCACAGCGATCAGCGTCTATCAGTTGGAGATCTCATGAGGTACATGCGGGTGGGCCCGGCGGGGGCCGAGCGCCCCGCGGCTCACGTCGACGGTCGATACTTCGACCTGTCCGGCGTCACCAAGGACATCGACGGGGCATTTCTCGCCTCCGGCGGCGTCAGCGCCGACCAGGCTGTCCGGTTGCCGGAAATCGACGTCGCGGGGCAGCGGATCGGTGCGCCGATCGCCCGGCCGGGTGTCGTGCTCTGCATCGGCCAGAACTACGCCGCCCACGCGGCCGAGTCGGGCAGCGAGCCGCCCGAAGTGCCGATCATCTTCTACAAGGCGCCGAACACGGTCGTCGGGCCATACGACGAGGTGCTCGTCCCGCGCGGCTCGAAGAAGACGGACTGGGAAGTCGAGTTGGCCGTCGTCATCGGTCGGGTCGCCCGCTATATCGAGTCGCCGGAGGTGGCGCTCGACTATGTGGCGGGGTACGCCGTCTCGAACGACGTCTCCGAGCGGGATTTCCAGCTCGCCGTCTCCGGCGGGCAGTGGTCCAAGGGCAAGTCATGCGAGACGTTCAACCCGCTCGGCCCGTGGCTCGTGACTCCCGACGAGGCGGGCGACCCGCGCGCCTTCGGCCTGCGATCCTGGGTGAACGGCGAGCCCAGGCAGGACTCCACCACGGCTGACATGATCTTCGATGTCGCCTACCTGATCTGGCACCTGTCGCAGTACACGGTGCTTGAACCCGGCGATGTCATCAACACGGGCACGCCGCAGGGTGTGGCCCTGTCCGGTCGGTTCCCCTACCTCGCGCCAGGCGACGTGATGGAGGTCGAGATCGATGGTCTCGGCCGGCAGCGCTCGATCCTGCGGGCGGCGGAATGAAAATCACCGCGGTCGAGACGCACGACATCCGCTTTCCGACCTCGCGGCAGCTCGACGGCTCCGACGCCATGAACCCCGACCCGGACTATTCCGCCGCCTACCTGATCCTGCGTACGGATGCGGGCGTGGACGGGCATGGGTTCACATTCACGATCGGCCGGGGCAACGACGTCTGCCGGGTCGCCATCGACGCCCTTGCCCCGCTCGTGGTCGGCCGGCAGGTGGACGACCTGGGGGAGTTCGCCAGGCGCCTCACCCGTGATTCCCAGCTGCGCTGGCTCGGCCCGGAGAAGGGCGTGATCCACTTGGCGACGGCGGCTGTCGTCAACGCCGCGTGGGACCTGGCCGGGCGGGTCGCGGGCAAGCCGGTGTGGCGGCTGCTCGCCGACATGAGTCCGGAGCAGCTCATCGACCTCGTCGACTGGCGCTATCTCACCGACGCCCTCACCCCTGCCGAGGCGCTCGACCTCCTCAACGCGGCCAGGCCGGGCAAGCAGGAACGCATCGCCGAACTCGAACGGCACGGGTACCCGGCGTACACGACGTCGCCGGGCTGGCTCGGCTACGACGACGCCAAGCTCGCACGGCTCGCCAAGCAGGCCGTCGCCGACGGATACACGCAGATCAAGCTCAAGGTCGGCGCCGACCTCGATGACGACCTGCGCAGGATGGCCCTGGCCAGGGAGGCGGTCGGCCCGGAGATTCGCATCGCCGTTGACGCGAACCAGCGCTGGGACGTCGCCGACGCGGTCGAATGGATGACCGCGCTCGCGCCGTACGACCCGTGGTGGATCGAAGAGCCCACCAGCCCCGACGACGTGCTCGGGCACGCCGCCATCAGGCGCGCCCTGGCCGCCGCGGGCCCGGGCAGGCAGCCGATCAAGGTCGCCACCGGTGAGCACATGCAGAACCGGATCGTCTTCAAGCAGCTCCTGCAGGCCGACGCGGTCGACTTCGTGCAGATCGACGCGTGCCGGGTCGCCGGGGTCAACGAGAACATCGCGATCCTGCTGCTCGCCGCTAAGTACGGCAGGCCGGTCTGCCCGCACGCGGGCGGCGTTGGGCTGTGTGAGCTGGTCCAGCACCTATCGATGTTCGACTACGCCGCGGTCTCCGGATCGCTGCAGGACCGGGTCATCGAGTACGTCGACCACCTGCACGAGCACTTCGTCGATCCGGTGGTGATCTCCAACGGTGCGTACATGCCGCCCAGCGCGCCCGGCTTCTCCGCGGAGTTGCGGCCCGAGACGCTGGCCGTGTTCTCCTACCCGAACGGCCCGGCGTGGCGTTGATCCACGTCGAGCTGGCCACCGGGCACGCGCAGATGCGCCCGGCCGGTGACTTCGGCGGGCCGGTCGCCGCGCTGCGGGTGCTTCTCGACGTCATCGACGGCCCGGTCGAGCCGGCCGACGCGCCGCTGGCGCTCGTGGCGAGCAGTGTCGCCGGGGTGGCGGGGCCTGGGCTGGCACGGTGCGCCGCCGTCGGGCTCTCGCCGTTGTCCGGCGGTGTCGCGGAGACGCGGGCGGAAGGTCCGTACGCCGCGGGGCTGCGGGCGGCCGGGGTCACCGGCGTGGTGCTGCACGGCCGGGCGGCCGGACCCGTCTGCGTGGTGGTCGAGGCGGGGCAGGCCAGGCTCGACCCGGCCGGAGAGTTCTGGGGACTGGAGACCGGCCCGGCCACCGACGCCCTGCTCGCCAGGTACGGCGCCGGCGCCGCGGTCGCGGTGATCGGGCCGGCCGGTGAGCACGGCGTGCGGTACGCCTCGATCGTTACCTGCGGGGACCATCCGCTGCCCAGGCTCGGGCTGGGCGCGGTGCTCGGCACCAAGAACGTCAAGGCGGTCGTCTGCGTCGGCGGATCCACGCCGCCGGTCGTCGATTCCGACGCGCTGGGCCGGGTAGCCGCCGACTACGCGGCGGCGCTGCCCGGCAATCCGCTCACCGCCTGGCAGCATGGCGAGCCGGGTTTCGGGATCTGGTCGGCCGAGCCCGGCTATGCGACGGTGGCCAATTTCGCCGACACCACCTCGCGCGGCGGCGTCGGCACTGCGCCTGCGCTGGAGCGGATCGCCGCCTGTCCCGGCTGCCCGACCGACTGCATCAAGGTCTACGCCGGAGCGGCGCTGCATCAGGAGGCGCTCGCCATGCTCGGGCCCAATCTTGGCGTCGCCGATCCGTGGGCCGTGCACGCGAGGTGCATGCAGCTCGGGCTGGACCCGGTGTCGCTAGGCGGCACGCTCGCGGCCGCGGGCGTGCCGGCTGCCGAGGTGCCTTCCGTGATCGAGCGGATCGGGGCCGGAGGCGACCCGCTCGGCGAGGGTTCGGCCAGGATCGCCCCGGACCATGCCATGGCGAGCAAGGGGGTGGAGTTGCCGCCCTTCGACCCGCGGGTGCAGCCGAACCTCGGACTCGGGTACGCGGTCGCACCGATCGGGCCGCGCTACGACATCATCGAGCACGATCTCGACTTCGACCCGGACGAGGGCCTGCCCCACAGCTATCCGGAAATGGAGGGATTGGGGGTGAGCGTACCGAGCCCGCGGGGTGAGATCGATGTGATCCGCACCGCGCAGCTTCTGCGGCTGTGGAGCGGTCTCGACGCGCTCGGCATCTGCCCGTACGCCGCGACGCCCACCCGTCCGCTCACGCTTGCGCAGGTGGAGGCGCTGGTTGAGGCGGTCACCGGTGAGCGGCCCGACGTGCTGTCGCTCGGCGCGGAGCGGCTGCGGCTGCAGCGGGAGGTGAACCGGCGGCTCCGCATCGGTCTCGAGGCGGACACCCTCCCCGACAGGTTCTTCACCGAGCCGGTCGCCACCGGAAGGTACGCCGGTGCGGTCCTCGACCGGGAGGCGTTCATGGCCGCGGTGGCCGCGCTGCACCGCGAGCTCGGGTTCATGTGAAAGGAAGCGATATGGGGAATTTTGACGGATTGGTCGCCGTGGTCACCGGAGGTGGCTCGGGAATCGGCAAGGCATGCGTCGAGGCGTTCGTCGCGGGTGGGGCGAAGGTGGGCGTGCTCGACCTCGATCCCGGTGAGCAGGGCGGTGCCACGCTCGGCGTCGTCGCGGACGTCGCCGACTCCGTGTCGCTGGAAAAGGCCATGGCCGAGGTGGCCGCCGCCTTCGGCGGCATCGACATCCTGGTCAACAACGCGGGCGTGAGCGCCGTCGGCGCCGTTGAGGCGAACGACGATGCGGAGTGGCACCGGGTGCTCGACATCAATGTCGTCGGGGTCGTCCGCACAACCAAGGCCGCACTGCCGTACCTGCGTCGCAGTGCGCACGGCGCGATCGTGAACACCTCGTCGATCGCCGCGACGGCCGGGCTGGTGCAGCGGGCCCTGTATTCGGCGTCGAAGGGCGCGGTGCATGCGCTGACCCTGGCGATGGCGGCCGACCTGGTCGCCGAGGGCATCAGGGTCAACTGCGTTGCCCCCGGCACGGTCGACACGCCATGGGTGGCACGGCTGCTCGCGCGGACCGACGACCCGGAGGGGGAGAAGGCGCGCCTCGCGGCCCGCCAGCCCACTGGCCGGTTGGTGCGCGCGGAGGAGGTCGCCGCGGCCGTCGCCTACCTCGCCGACCCCTCGGCCGGTGCGACCACCGGGATGTCGCTCGCCGTCGACGGCGGCATGTCGGGCCTGCGGCTGCCCCGCACCTGAACGGGGTGGCGGCGGACGGCGGCCGGGCGCCTGGTTCGGCCCGCTGACCGCCCCCGTCTCGTCGTGGCCTGCGAGTGCTGAGATGAGTCTGGAGACAAACGGCCCGGACCACCGCGGCCAAAGTCTCCTTCCCGCTCATCGGCCTGCCCGCAGGGGTGTGGGCGGCTCGCACTGGCTAGGGTGGGGGAATGCCGCTCGCGTCCCACCGCGTTCTCCCGTGATCAGGGAGACCCGCATGCTGCCCGCCCTCGCGGCGGGACCGGTCGAGGTGCCGTTCGTGATCCTGGGCTGGAGCGAGACCATCGCCCACGACACCACCTGGAACGAGCACTCCCATCCCTTCCACGAGCTGCTCTGGAACGAGCGGGGCGCGTCCACGGCCGTGGTGGGGGCGCGGGTCTGGACGGTCACCCCGGCCCTGGGCCTGTGGATGCCCGCGGGCACGCTGCACTCCGGCTCGGCGATCGCGGGCACCTGGTGCCGAGCCAACTTCTTCGGCTTCGGCACCATGACCCCGATCTTCCCCACGCCCGTCGGCGTCGAGATCACCCCGCTGCTCCGGCTGCTGCTGGAGCGGCTCGCCGACACGGAGTTGTCCTCCGACTCGCGGGCGGTGACCGAGGCGATGGTGCTCGACGTGCTCACCCCCTCCTCGCGCGAACTGCTCCTGCACATGCCCACCTCCGACCTGCTGCGCCCGATCGCCGACGCGGTCCGGGACGATCCGGGCGATCCGCGGACGCTGGCGGACTGGGCGTCCTGCCTCGGCGTGAGCGCCCGCACGATCACCCGTGCCTTCAACGCGGAGACGGGCACCAGCTTCGCGCGCTGGATCGCGGCGGTGCGCGCCCAGCACGCGGTCGCGCTGCTCACCCAGGGCTGGGAGGTCGATGTCGTGGCCGAGGAGGTCGGTTACCGTTCGGCGAGCGCGTTCGGCGCGGCCTTCCGGCGGACGACCGGGCTGACACCGGGAGCGTTCCGAGCGCGCTGAGACTCCGGGACGCCGAAGGCCGCCTTCCGGACGCGGCGCAGGTCTCGTGCACGCACCGCCTGCGGGGTCGTCGCCCGGTCTCCGTGTCCCGATCTCGACAACAGCTGTCTCAAAAGGGCTATTGCGACAACTCGGTCATTTCTCCTAGGGTTCCGAACAAGGCAAGCCTTACCTAACTAAGTCGAGGGCTTGCGGCAGTACGGTGTACCGCTCCACGAACGCAGGACCGCGATCCAGACGTGCGAGGGCCGGAACCCGCGGAATTCTGAGAGTGGAGTACGGATTGAAGCGTCCATACAGCCTTCGCATCCTCGCCGTGACGGCCATCCTGCTGGGCATCGCGGGCTGCGGCGGCTCGTCGGAGACCAAGGGTGAGAGCGCGAGCAGCAGCACGAGCAGCAGCCCGAGCGCCTTCCCCATGACGATCCAGCACGCGCTGGGGACGACCACCATCCAGGCGAAGCCGGAGCGGGTGGCCACGGTCAACTGGGCCAACCACGAAGCGCCGCTGGCCCTCGGCGTCGTGCCGGTCGGCATGGCCGCCGCGAACTTCGGCGACGACGACGGCGACGGTCTCCTGCCCTGGGTGGACGAGCGCCTGAAGGAACTCAAGGCCGAGAAGCCCGTCCTGTTCGACGAGACCGACGGCATCGACTTCGAGGCCGTCGCCGACACGAAGCCGGACGTGATCCTGGCCGCCTACTCGGGCCTGACCAAGCAGGACTACGAGACCCTGAGCAAGATCGCTCCGGTGGTGGCCTACCCGGACGCCGCGTGGGCGACCCCGTGGCGCGAGATCATCCGGATGAACAGCAAGGCCATCGGTCTCGCCGACGAGGCCGAGAAGCTCATCACCGACATCGAGGGCGACATCAGCCAGGTCGTCGCGAAGTACCCGCAGCTCAAGGGCAAGTCGGCGATGTTCATGACGCATGTCGACCCCAACGACGTGAGCGAGGTCGGCTTCTACACGACGCACGACACCCGCACACTGTTCTTCGAGGACCTCGGGCTGACGATCCCGGGCAGCATCGCCGAGGCGTCCAAGGGCACCGACAAGTTCGCCCTGACCCGGAGCGCGGAGCAGATCGACCTGTTCGACGACGTCGACATCATCACCGGATACGGCGACGAGAAGGGCGAGCTGTTCGAGACGCTCCGCAAGGACCCGCTGCTGTCGAAGATCCCCGCCGTCAAGCGCGGCTCGGTGTACCTCCTGCCCGGCAGCACGCCCCTGGGCACCGCCGCGAACCCGACCCCCCTGTCGATCTCGTGGGTGCTGGAGGACTACGCCAAGGCGCTCGCCGAGGCCGCGGACAAGGTCAAGTGACGTCGGTCGACACCGACCGCCTGCCGGACACCGCCCTCGTGCGGCGTCCGGCGCGCGTCCGGGTTCTGTGGCTGCTCGTCGCGGTCGGTGTCCTGGCCGTGCTCATGGTGGCCTCCGTCGCCCTCGGCTCGCGCGACGTCGCCTGGTCCGACGTCTGGGCCGCGCTCGGCGGCGCGGAGGACTCCCTCGAACAGGCGGCGGTCGCCAAGCGGATACCGCGCACCCTGCTCGCGGTGGTGATCGGCGCCGCGCTCGGCCTCGCCGGCGGCGTCATGCAGGGCGTGACCCGCAACCCGCTGGCCGACCCGGGGATCCTGGGCGTCAACATGGGCGCCTCGCTCTCCGTCGTCACCGCCGTCGCGTTCTTCGGGCTCACGTCGCCGACCGGGTACATCTGGGTCGCGATGGCGGGGGCCGCCGTCTCGGCCGTGTTCGTGTACACCGTCGGGTCCCTCGGGCGTGGTGGGGCCACGCCCCTCAAACTCGCGCTCGCCGGCGCCGCCACGTCGGCGGCCTTCGCGTCCCTGGTCAGCGCCGTCGTGCTGCCCCGCAATGACATCGCCGGGGGCTTCAAGCTCTGGCAGATCGGCGGGGTCGGCGGCGCGTCCTACGAGCGCATCGGGCAGGTCCTGCCGTTCCTCGTCGTCGGCCTCGTCGTGTGCCTGCTGTCCGCGCGGGCGCTGAACTCGCTCGCTCTGGGCGACGAACTCGCCGCCGGGCTCGGCGAGCGCGTGGCCGTCGTCCGGGCCACGGCCGCCCTCGGCGCCGTCGTGCTGTGCGGGGCATCGACGGCCGTCGCCGGGCCGATCGCCTTCGTCGGGCTCGTCGTTCCGCACGCGTGCCGCCTGCTCGTCGGCGTGGACCACCGCTGGCTGCTGCCGTTCTCCGCCCTGGTCGGCGCGGCCCTGCTCACCGCGGCCGACGTCGTCGGCCGTATCGTGGCGCGCCCCGCGGACATCGAGGTGGGCATCGTGACGGCGCTGATCGGCGCCCCGTTCTTCATCCACATCGTCCGTCGCCAGAAGGTGCGTGAGCTGTGAGCGAGCGTAGCGAGCGAACCAAAAAGCACAGCAGCGCTGCGCTCGCAGTCCCGACGAAGGAGGGGCTGTGAGCGAGCGTAGCGAGCGAACCGACAAGCACAGCAGCGCTGCGCTCGCAGTCCCGGCGAAGGAGGGGGCTGTGCGCGAGCGGACCAACGAGCACCGCGGCGCCCCCGCCGTCCCCCGGCCGTCCGTTGTCGAGGCCGTCGCCCGCGGCCGTCGCCGGAGCGCCTCCCGGCGCCGCATCGTCGTCCTGACGCTGGCGGTGCTCGTCGTCGCCGGGTTCGCCATGACCCTGATGTTCGGGCAGACCTTCTACCCGCCCCGCGACGTGATCAATGTCATCCTCGGCGAGCAGGTGCCGGGCGCGTCCTTCACGGTCGGGCGGCTCCGGCTGCCGCGGACCGTCCTCGCCGTGGTCGCGGGATTCAGCTTCGGCCTGGCCGGCGTCACCTTCCAGACGATGCTCCGCAACCCGCTGGCCAGCCCCGACATCATCGGCATCAGCTGGGGCGCGAGCGCCGCGGCGGCCATCGCGATCGTGTCGCTGTCCCTCGGCGGGACCCAGGTGTCGTTCCTCGCCATCGTCTCCGCCCTCGCCGTCGCCCTGCTGATCTACACCCTGGCGTTCCGGGACGGCGTCGTCGGCACGCGGCTCATCCTGATCGGCATCGGGATCTCCGCGATGCTCGAAAGCATCACCTCCTACGTCCTGTCCCAGGCCGCCGAATGGGACCTCCAGGAGGCCACGCGCTGGCTGACCGGCAGCCTCAACGGGGTGACCTGGGAGCAGACCCTGCCCACCCTCGTCGCGCTGGTCGTCCTCACCCCCGTCCTGCTGTCCCTGTCCCGCGACCTGTCGATGATGCAGCTCGGCGAGGACACCGCCTCCGCCCTCGGCGTCCGTGTCGAACGCACCCGCGTCATGGTGATCGTCACCGCCGTCGGCCTGATCGCCTTCGCCACGGCGGCGGCCGGCCCGATCGCGTTCGTGGCGTTCCTGTCCGGCCCCATCGCGGCCCGGCTGCTCGGCCCCGGCGGCTCTCTGCTCGTGCCCGCCGGGCTCGTCGGCGCCCTCCTGGTCCTCGTCGCCGACTTCGCCGGCCAGTTCGCGTTCGACGTCCGCTACCCGGTCGGCGTCGTCACCGGCGTCCTCGGGGCGCCGTACCTCGTCTACCTGATCGTCCGCACCCACCGGGCCGGAGGCTCGCTGTGACCACGTCCCACTCCCTCGTAGCCGAGGGCCTCACGCTCGGCTACGGCGACCGCGTCGTCGTCGAGTCCCTCGACCTGGTCGTGCCGCCCGGCGAGATCACGGTGATCGTCGGCGCGAACGCCTGCGGGAAGTCGACACTCCTGCGCTCCCTGTCCCGGCTGCTCGCACCCCGCGAGGGCCATGTCGTCCTGGACGGCAGACAGGTGCACCGCATGCCGGCCAAGGAACTGGCCCGCACGCTCGGACTGCTGCCCCAGTCGCCGGTCGCGCCCGAGGGCATCACCGTGCTCGACCTGGTCGGCCGCGGCCGCCACCCCCACCAGGGGATCTTCTCCCGGTGGAACGACAAGGACGACGCCGCGGTGGCGGCCGCCCTGGAGGCCACGCAGACGACGGACCTCGCCGACCGCGCCGTCGACGAGCTGTCCGGCGGCCAGCGCCAACGGGCCTGGATCGCCATGGCGCTGGCCCAGCAGACCGACCTGCTCCTCCTCGACGAGCCCACCACCTTCCTCGACGCCAGCCACCAGGTCGAAGTCCTCGACCTGCTGACCGACCTGAACCACACCCGCGGCACCACCATCGTGATGGTCCTGCACGACCTCAACCTCGCCGCCCGCTACGCCGACAACCTCATCGCCCTGGCCGACGGCCGCCTCCACGCCTCCGGCACCCCGGCCGAGGTCCTCACCGAAGACAGCGTCCGCACCGTCTTCGGCCTCGACAGCCGCATCATCGAAGACCCGGTCTCCGGCCGCCCCCTGATGCTCCCCATCGGCCGCCACCACATCCGGCCACAGGCAAGAGAGGCTCGGTCAGCGGCCTCAGCCACCTGTCGGGCCGAAGGGTGATCGTTCGGGCGCCGGTCAGCGGAAGTCTCTCAATGCCCCATGAGCAGGCGTCTGGCCCCGGTCACGGCGGGAGTGGACGTCGGCCGCTTGAGCCGGCTGCCCGGACGCCGAGGTAATCGCCGACAGGACGGAAAAGCCTGTTGGCGCATATCGCCGTTTCTGTAGAGTTCGGCATCATGCGTACCCCTCGTATCGTCCTGCTGGCCGGGGCACTGGTCGGTCTGCTGCTCACCGGCACCGCCCATGCCAATGTCGGCACTGCCCGCACCACCGGCGGTCCGGTTCCCACCGGATCCAAGGCTCTGACCCACAACCCGCTGTACCGCAGCGGCAAGATGACGGTGCCCTGCGGCCGCCACCCGGATGACTTCGCCAGCTTCGGCGCCGCCAAAAAGCACCTGACCGCGATGCTCGGCTGCCTGAACGCCTCGTGGTCCGCGCAGCTGAAGAAGGCCGGCCTGCCGTTCAAGAAGCCGGCGATCCAGTTCCTCACCAAGTCCACCAGCGCGTGCGAGGAGCGCTGGCCCGAATATGTCGTCGGCCTGTACTGCCCTGACCAGCGGAAGATGGTCATCCGAGTCAACGACTACGCCATTCAGGACCCGGCGGATCCGGACCTCCTGCTGCTGATCGCGCACGAGTACGCCCACCACGTGCAGAACCTCACCGGCATACTGCCCGCCGCGCAGACGCCGGTCCGTACCAAGGCAAAGGCGCTGGAGCGCAGCCGTCGCGTGGAGCTGCAGGCCGAGTGCCTGGCGGGGGCGTTCATGGCGAGCATCTGGCCCTCGCAGCAGTACACGGCCGAGGACTGGGCGGAAGCCGTGGACATCCTCGGGCGTAGCGGTGATGAGGAGATCGGCGCGGACCGCACCCACGGCACGAGCAGGAACCGGGCCGCCTGGCTGCAGCGCGGCTTCGACAAAGCCTCTCCGGGCGCGTGCAACACCTGGACCGCGACAGCGTCCAGCATCGCCTGACGGCGGCCTCCTCGCGGGAGGAGAAGGCAGTGGCGGGCCCGTCCGCGATCGCTTCGTGCTCATCGCGGCGGGCCCGCTGTCGCTGTGCTCCCGAGCCTCCTTTATGCCGACCGGTGAAACGGCCGCCCATCAAAGGGAGGCGCTGTCGTGTCCTGCGGCGCGGGTTCGGGACGGTCGTGGACCTGTCGCCGGCTGAGCGGGATGCGCTGGTCGGCCATGCAGACCATGAGCGCGGTTCACCGCACTCAGCTGTGATCCGCGCAGCATGGCGTCGGGTTCGGCACTTCGGCCGGCATCAGGCGTCCACCCGCGGCGGGCATGCACAGCAGGGTTATCAGCCCATCGCGCCAGACCGGCCGGACGTGGTCATTGGTCACGATGAGCATGTCACGCGGGGGTTCCCGGGTCTGGGCCAGCACCATCACCCGCTCGATCGCGGACCGCTCCAGCATCTCGCCGACGCTGAGGGTGCCGGTCAGCGCCTCCCGGCCGGCATAGGTGATGAGCCGTCCGCTCGCCCCGGTGGCGTGCTCGGCCGCCGCGAGCGCGGCGCCCTCCGACTCCGGACCGGTACGGCTCTCGCCGATCGCGGCCGACACCCCTTCGGGCAGCCCGGCCGGATCGACCGGTCCGGAGACGGCGAGGGAGCAGGCGACATGTGGCCGGCCGGTCCGCACGAAGTGTGTGCAGCCGACCGTGCCCCCCGGCAGGCCGAGCACCTTCACCACCAGGTGGAGAAGGTGCTCGGCCTCGCCGAGGGTGGAGGATCCCGCGTCGAGACCGAGGACCGTCATCGGCGCGGCAGAACCCAGATCGGGTTGCTGTAGAACCACAGGTCCTTCCACGGGTCGGCGTCACCGAAGACGTCGATCTGCGGGCCGTGCGGGTCGATGGAGGCGCCGAGCAGGCCGGGGGCGCTGCGGTTGCCGTCGGTGCCGCGCAGCCGCAGGTAGACCGGGCGGTCGACGGCGCCGAGCCGGTAGGTGAAGGTGACGGTGCCGCTGTTCTTGCCGACCTCGAAGGACTGCACGACCTTGGTGGCGGGCGTCGTGAAGGTGTCCTTGTCGGCGGCCGGGCCGGTCATGTCTCCCTGGATGACATCCACCCGGGCCAGGGTGGGGACGAACTGCGCCCAGTTCGGCTGGTTGGCCAGCGTGATCTCGATGGCGAGCTCGACCTGGTCGCCCCGCCGTACGTGCAGCGTGTCACCGAGGGTGACGCCACGCTGCCCCCGGCCGGAGATCCGGGCACGCACGACCAGGCCGCTGATCAGGCCACCGTGGTCGACCCAGACGCGGCCCTGCCGGATGCCGTCCATCACCGCGCCGTAGGAGAATCCCTGCGCCCCAACGTGCGTGCGGCTGTAGTAGCCGGGCCAGAAGTCACCCGCGGTCAGGTTCTGGACGCCCTTGTAGATCGGGTCCTCGTACTTGCCGTTGGCGTTGAAGTCGCTGTTCGGGCCGCGTTCGCTGGTGTCGGCGTAGACCGTGTGGGAGTCGGAGTTGGCGGTGATCCACCAGCCCTTGCCCTCCGCCAGGAGGCTGTCCCACAGACCGCCCACGGTGGCGGTCATCCAGTCGAAGCCGCCGAAGGTCTTGTAGCTCTCGGCAGGATAGCCGGGCCAGGAGTCGGCACCGGGAGTGCTGTCGTAGAAGCCGCGTCCGGAGCCGGGGCCGTGCGGCTTGGGGATGCCGGCCGCCTGGTGGCCGGGGGCGCCTTCCATGCCGACCGCGATGGAGGGCTGGGCGTCGCGCCACCCTCGGATCTCGTGCGGGGAGTCGAGGCCCTTGCGCGCCGGGTGGTTGGCCAGGAAGAGCGCGTCCTCGACGCGGCGGCGCCGGACGGCGTCGGCGAGGAAGTTCAGGCCGGCGATGGCCAGGACCTCGTTCTGCGGGGTGCTGGAGGTGGCGCTCTTGACCGACCCGTCGAAGGAGTTCTCGAACTCCTTGAGGGTGCTCACCTCGTTCCGGCCCGGGGCGACGAAGACGGTGCCGTGCTCGGCGGCCGGGATGTTCCACTCCAGGCCCTGGAAGATGAGGGCATCCCTGACCTGGGCACGGGCGGCGACGATGTCGGGGTTGACCTTGTCCACGCCGATTTTGGCGTGCGTGGCGCCACCGTGGTCGGTGATGACCATCCAGTCCAGGCCGTAGGCGGTGGCGTGCCGCACCTGGTCGATCACCCGGTAGATGCCGTCCGAGCTGTACTGGGTGTGGATGTGGTGGTCACCGGCCAGCCACAGGTAACCGTCCCGAGGCTCGCGGTCACCGCGGCTGCGCGCCGTCGTCGCCTCCGCGGCGGCCAGGCCGGGCGTCCCGAGGACACCGGCAGCGCCCAGACCCGCGCCGAGCAGTCCGGCACGCCGGAACATCTGGCGCCGCGACAGCTGTCCAGGCGAGAGTTCCGCGTCGGGTACCGACATGTCCACGACCGGGGCCATCTCGCCCTGATCGCCTGGGTGGGTCGCATCGTGGTGATGCGGGTGCGAGTGGTCGTGCCCGTGGTTGTGTCCCATGTCGTGCCTTTCGTCCCGCCGGGCAGCTTCGCCTCGGCTACCTGGGCACCCTGGCCCAACCAGGTAAATCTCAGATGAATGGCGGCGGGCCGTTCAGCATGGTCTGTCCTGCGATCTGGAATCCCGCCCGGCGGCCCGCTGCGGAGCGGTGGTCAGGGGTGGGTGTCCTCACCGGTCTCGCCATCGTGGGCGGCGCGACATCGACGAGGCCGTCGCCGGGCAGCTCGGCTGACGCCCTCGGCAGCACTGGCAGGATGTGACCGTGGACCGCCGTGGTTTCCTGCTCGCCGGGCTCGCCCTGGCCCTCACCGCGTGCGGCCCCTCCGGCATGAAGGGATCCGCTGTGCTCAACGAACAGTCACTGACCGCCGCCGCCCAAGGCGACGTGGCCAAGGTCCGCGAGGCGATCGCGAACGGGGCCGACATCGAGGCCCGGAACCCGCAGCGCCGTACCGCCCTGCTGCTCGCCGCGGCGGCCGACCACGTGGAGGTCGCCAAGGTCCTGGTGGCCGCGGGCGCGGACCCGAACGCGCTGGATTTTCAGCACGACACGCCCTGGCTGGTGACGGGGGTGACCGGCAGCGTGGCCATGCTTCACGCGCTGCTCCCGGCCAGGCCGGACCTGACCATCAGGAACCGGTACGGCGGGGTCTCGCTGATCCCGGCATGTGAGCGCGGCCATGTGGACTACGTGCGCGAGGTGCTCAAGACGGACATCAACGTCGACCACGTCAACGACCTGGGTTGGACCGGACTGCTGGAGGCGGTCATCCTCGGCGACGGCTCCGCGCCGTACCAGGAGATCGTGGGTCTGCTCATCGCGGGAGGCGCCGACGTGAACCTGGCCGACAAGGACGGCACGACCCCGCTCCAGCACGCACTCGACAGGGGCCAGAGCGAGATCGCCGCGATCCTGCGTTCCGCCGGAGCACGGTGACCCGTCTCCATCACGATGATCGGCGGCGCCTTCGGGGCCGGGCTTGAGGACGACGGCTCCAGCGTCGCCCGGTTGAGATGTCGGCGGGTCAGGGTTTCCACAGGTCTGGGAGCTTCTCTCTACGGCCGGGTGGCCCGCTGCAGGCGGGCGGTCAGCGTGCGAAGGTGCTCCACCAGCTCGGGCGGCTCGCGGACGTCGAACTCGAAGCCGAACGCGGCGACCCACACCGCGAGGTGGTCGAGGCTGTCCGAGCCGATGCGCAGGGTGCAGGTGCGGTCGTCGACGGGTTCCACCACACCGAGCGTGGGCGGCACCTCCTCGGCCACCTCCGCAGCCGAGCCGTACATGGTGAGCACCGCCCGGTAGCGGTGGCCGTTCGCGGTCGGTCCCATGGCGAAGTGGTCGGCCAGATCCTCGGCGGGCAACGGTCTCGGACCGAACCAAGGTCCGGTGGGGACGCGCATCGACAACCTGTCGGCCCGGAACCTCCGCCAGTCCGAGACGCCGGTGTCCCAGGCGAAGAGGTACCAACGCCGTCCGTGCTGGACCAGCCGGTACGGCTCCACGTCCCGTACGGTCGTCGAGCCGTCGTGCGAGATGTAGTCGAAGCGCAGCCGTTCGTGGTTGCGCACCGCCGAGGCGATCGCGATCAGCGTCGACGGATCGACCGTCGAACCGGGCATCGGCATGATCACCATGGCCGAGCTGAGCGTGTCCACCTGGTGGCGCAGCCGCGAGGGCAGCACCTGGTCCAGCTTGGCCAGCGCCCGCACCGAGGTCTCGGCGATACCCGTGATCGCGCCGCCGGCCGCCGTGCGCAGCCCGACCGCCACCGCGACCGCCTCCTCGTCGTCGAGCAGCAAGGGGGGCAGCGAGGCGCCGACCCCCAACTGGTAGCCGCCGCCGACGCCGCCGATCGCGGTGATCGGATAGCCCAGAACCCGCAGTTTGTCGACGTCGCGACGGACGGTCCGGGGGCTCACCCCGAGACGCTCGGCCAGCTCCGTCCCCGACCAGTCGCGGTGGACCTGGAGCAGGCCGAGCAGACGGAGCAGCCGGGCCGAGGTTTCCAACACACGATGATGCTGACACCGATCGCGGTCAGGAGATGACCGCGAATACCAACGCCCTTACGTGAGGTTCCCGAAGAACCGCCGCACGTCCTCGGCGAACACCTCCGGCTCCTCCATGGCGAAGAAGTGCCCGCCGTTGTTCTTCTGCGACCAGTGCACGATGTTGTGGTCGCGTTCCGCGTAGGGCCGGATGCCGTACTCGTGTGACCCGGCGAGCAGCACGCCCGTGGGCACGGTGCCGCTCGGCTTCGGCACCCACGCCATCGGGTCGTTCACCTGCTCGTAGTAGATCTGGGCCGAGGAGCCCGCGGTGCCCGTCAACCAGTAGACGCTGACATTGGTCAGGAACCGGTCGCGGTCGATGGGCGTCCCGGCCCACCGGTGGAAGATCTCGGCGATCCATGCCAGCTGCCCGGCAGGCGAGTCGGTCAGGCCGAACGCGAGCGTCTGCGGCGATCGCGACTGGATGGGGACGTAGCCGGCGGTGGCCTCCTCCAGCTCCGCCGAGCGCTGCCGCTCCGCCTCGGACAGTCGCGCGTCCTCTCCCTCGACCCCCGCCGGGAATGACAGGACGCCGTTGAGGTGGATGCCGACGACGCGCTCGGGGGCGAGGTGACCCATCTCCGGGGCGACGAACGCGCCGGTGTCGCCGCCCTGAACGCCATACCGCTCATAGCCGAGCACGGCCATGAGCTCGACGAACGCCCCGGCCATGCGGGCGGCCGTCCAGCCGGGCTCGGCCAGCGGCGTTGAGAACGCGAACCCGGGAAGCGAGGGAATCACCAGATGGAACTCCTTGGTCAGCGGTTCGATCACATCGAGGAACTCGACGAACGAGCCGGGCCAGCCGTGCAGGAGCAGCAACGGCAGCGCGTCGGGATTATCCGAACGGACGTGTGCGAAGTGGATGGTCTGTCCGTCGATGACGGTCGTGAACTGCGGCAGCTCGTTCAGCCTGCGCTCCTGTGCCCGCCAGTCGAAGCCCGTGAGCCAGTGCTCGACCAGTTCCCTGGCGTAAGCCACCGGCGTGCCCCGGCTCCAGCCGACACCGGGCAGTTCCCCGGGCCAGCGCGTCTGGGCCAGACGGTCCCGCAGGGCGTCGAGTTCGGCCTGCGGGACGTCGATACGGAAAGGGACAACGGATGTGTTCTCTGTCATGAGCGCGACCGTAGGATCAATCGCGGTCAGGTGGTGTCCGTCAGGAACCGGGGGGAGGACCCCGCTAGGGGGTGAGGACGATCTTGTTGCACTCGTCCTGCTTGTGCTTGAACATCTCGTAGGCGCGCGGGGCGTCCTGCAGCCGCATGCGGTGGCTGATGACGAAACTGGGATCGATGTCGCCGTTGCGGATCCTGCCCAGCAGGGGTTTCAGATAGCGCTGCACGTGGCACTGGCCGCTGCGCATCGTCAGCGACCGGTTCATCAGCGAGCCCATCGGGAACTTGTCGATCAGGCCACCGTAGACGCCGACCACGGAGACGACTCCACCGTTGCGACAGGACATGATCGCCTCGCGCAGGGCATACGGCCGGTCGGTCTCCATCCGGGTCGCCTGCCTGGCTCGGTCGTAGGCGTGCGCGACGCCGGCGGGGTGATGGGCCTCCATGCCCACCGCGTCGATGCAGGCGTCCGGACCCCGGCCGGCGGTCATGTCCCGCAGCGCGTCGAGGACGTCGACCTTCTCGTAGTCGAGCGTCTCGGCACCGGCGCGTTCGGCCTTCTGCAGCCGGTAGGGGAAGCGGTCGATGGAGATGACCCGCTCGGCGCCCATCAGGAACGCGCTGGCGATCGCGAACTGGCCGACCGGCCCGGCGCCCCAGACGGCGATGACGTCCCCGGGCTTGATGTCGCACATCTCCGCGCCCATCCAGCCGGTGGGCAGGATGTCGGACAGGAACAGCACCTGCTCGTCCGGTAGGTCGTCCTCGATCTTGATCGGCCCCACATCGGCGAACGGCACCCGCGCGTACTCCGCCTGACCTCCGGGGTAGCCGCCGAGCATGTGGGAGTAACCGAAGATCCCGGCCGGAGAGTGACCCATGAGCCTCTCCGCCATACCGGCGTTGGGATTGGAGTTCTCGCACACCGAGTACATGCCGTGCTCGCAGGCGCCGCAGGCGCCGCAGGCGATCGGGAAGGGCACCACCACGCGATCGCCGACCCGCAGTTTTCGCACCTCGGGCCCCACTTCCACCACCTCGCCCATGAACTCGTGGCCGAGGATGTCGCCCTTCTTCATGGTCGGGATGTAGCCGTCGTAGAGGTGCAGGTCGGAGCCGCAGATCGCGGTCGAGGTGATGCGGACGACAGCGTCATGAGCGTTCAGGATCGTGGGGTCGGGAACCTCCTGGACCTCGACGGTGTTGCGACCCATCCAGCAGTTGGCTTTCATGAGGCACTCCCTGACATCACGGGCTGGGCGGGGCGTTGTACGGCGTGCCGCAGGGCGTGGGGGCCCTCCAGGCTCCCTTCGGAGCGGACCACCTCTCCGGTCTCCATGACCTGCTTGAACCGGCGCAGGTCGTCTCGTACCTGCTGCTCGGGATGCTCGCCCAGCAGCCTGGCGAAGGCCGCGCCCACCTTGCCGCCCGGAGGGGCGTACCTGAGGTTCACCCGCACCTCCGTGCCGCGTCCGCCGGGCGCGTCGGTGAAACGCACGGAACCGCTGTTGTCGATGGTGGCCTTCCCGGTGGAGCGCCAGGTGATCACCTCGCCGGAGCGGTCCTCGACGATCACGGCCTCCCACTCGATGGCCTTCTTCGCGGGCCCCTTCACCTTCCAGTGCGATCGCCCATCACCGATGGTCCGCACCGACTCCAGGTGCGCCATGAAGCGGGGAAGGTTCTCGAAGTCGTGCCAGTACCGGTACACGTCCTCGCGGGGGCGATTGATCGTGACGGCCGCGTGCAGGCTCATCCAGCGCGCGGACCCCTCCTCCGGACGGTGCCGGCTCGCGCGTATCGCGGCGCACAGGTCGGCGGCCGTGACGACGGCGACCGTCGCCGCCACCGCTGTGACGCGGCCACGTCTCCGGCCGGTGCGGCCGGCGATCGCCCGGCCCAGCAGAGCCAGGTCCAGGGCATCACCCGCGACCCGGGCCCACACCCAGGGAGCGGGATCGCGGCTGTTCAGCAGGGTCGCCGCGTGAAACAACTCCCGTACGCCCACCAGCACCACCGCGCCGAACGCCTTGGGCGAGTCGTCGATCCCGGCCAGGCGGCTGACGGCACCCGGTGCGGCGAGTTGCGCCACGCCCAGTCCCAGGCTGGTCCAGCCCAGCGCGCGAACGAGAGGGGGAGTCGGGTATTCGTGTTCTTCAACCATGATCTTCCTCACCTGGGTGGTGGCTTCCCGCCGCTCCAGCGGTGGCCACGACCGCTCTCGCCGCCCCATCCGCGGTAGGGGCACCCCGCCCGGACGGTCGTCCCTCCGGTCTACGGCGCACCCGCGGTAGTTCTCGTCCCTACCCCTGCTGACCTGGGATGACACCGACCGTCCGAATCCTTCAAATAGTTCTGGACTTTCCGGAGACCTCCCCTGTGGCACGTCTTCGGGAGTCGATGGGATCCGAACGGCCTTGTCGTTCGTCTCGTTCCGCGGGGAAGAGGCCCGAGACCCCTGGCGCGAGGGGGGTACGGCCGTCACGGAGGGCGGTGTCGAGGGCCGCGAGCTGACTCCTGCCGGTGGTCAGTGCGGTCTTCAACCGTCAGTAGTGCCATACGTCAACTCGCTGAACAATCAGCGCCGCTAGGCTTGTTCGGGGAGGTGGTGGCCGTGTCCGATCAGCGGGGAGGGGCCGTCGGCGAGGAGTCCGGGCCGTTGCGCGTGACCATCGGCCATCTACTGCGGCGGGTCTTCACCGGCATCACCGGCGAGGCCGTACGGGGCGGGCCGCAGTCCCGTGACTTCGTGGTGCTCGACGTGCTGGCCGACGAGGACGCGCCCTCGCAGCAGGACCTCGCGCACCGCCTCGGTATCAATCGGACGATCATGGTCAAGCTGCTCGACCGGCTCCAGCAGGCCGGTTACGTCACCCGGACCCGCAACCCGGCCAACCGCCGTACCTATGTCCTGTCACTGACCGACGAGGGCCGTACCGCGCTGAAGGACATGCGCCAGGCCGTCGCCGACCGGGACGTCCGGCTCACCGCCCCGCTGACCCCGGCCGAACGGCGGCGCCTCACCGAGCTGCTGAGCAGGCTGGTCGCCCACGACGAGCGGTCCACCGTCGCGAGCACCGAACACCTCATCGCCCAGGCCCACTACCACCTGCGCCGGCTCGGCGACCACAGGTTGGCGGAGTACGGCCTGCGCACCCGTCACTTCGGCCTGCTGCCCGCCCTGGACCGGCTTGGGCCCTGCCCCCAGCAGCAACTCGCCCGGTATCTGGACCTCACCGAACCGGCCGCCGCGTCGCTGGTCGAGGAACTCGTCCAGGTCGGGATCGTGGTCCGCGGCCAGGACCCGCACGACCGCCGCCGCTACGCCCTGGAACTCACCGACCTCGGCCGTGTCCGCCTCCCCGCGGTCCGCGACGCGATGCTGGGCGTCGAGCACGACGTCGAGAAGACCCTCGGCCCCGAAGGTGCCCAGGACCTCCGCACCCTGCTCGTCAAGCTCCTGCGGTAGGCGAGTTCAGCGGGAGCGCTCCACTCGGCCCTCGTGCCAGACCGGTTCGGGGCTCTCGTAGACGGTTCCGTCGGCGCCGAAGATCAGGAAGCGGTCGAGGTCGGCGGCGAACCAGCGGTCGTGGGTGACGGCCAGGACGGTGCCGGAGAAGGCGGCCAGGCCCTGTTGCAGGGCCTCGGCGCTGGCCAGGTCCAGGTTGTCGGTCGGCTCGTCGAGCAGGAGCAGGGTCGCGCCTGACAGCTCCAGCAGCAGGATCTGCAGGCGGGCCTGCTGGCCGCCGGACAGGGTCTCGAAGCGCTGGGACGCGGCGGGGGCGAGTTCGTAGCGGGCGAGGGCGGCCATCGCGTCGTTCAGAGTGAGCGGGTGACCGGCCAGGACCAGTTCGACCGGGGTGTGGCCGTGCAGGTCGGGGCGGGCGTGGGTCTGTACGAAACGACCGGGCACCACCCGCGCTCCCAGCCGCACCGAGCCGGTGTGCCGCACCGTGGGCGCCGCGTCGCCCGCGGCCTCCTGGAGCAGGAGCAGGAAGTGGGACTTGCCCGAGCCGTTCGAACCGAGCACCCCGATGCGCTCGCCGTACCAGATCTCGGTGTCGAACGGCCGCATCAGGCCGGTGAGCTCCAGGTTCTCGCAGATGACGGCACGCTTGCCGGTGCGGCCGCCACGCAGTCGCATCCGCACGTTCTGCTTCCTGGGCGGGCGTTCCGGCGGGCCGGCCTCCTCGAACCTGCTCAGCCGGGTGCGCGCGGCGCGGTAGGCCGAGGAGACCGCGTCGTTGTTGGCGGCGGTCTGCCGCAGGGTGCGCACCAGGTGTTTGAGCTTGGCGTGTTCCTCGTCCCAGCGCCGGAGTCGCTCCTCCAGCCGGGCGATACGGGCCTCGCGGCCCTGGGCGTAGGTGGCGAAGCCCCCGCCGTGCACCCAGACGCCACGTGACTCCACGGTCACGATGCGGTCGGTGGCGCCGGCCAGCAGCTGCCGGTCGTGGGAGACCAGCAGCACGGTCTTGGTGCTGGCCCGGAGCTGGTCCTCCAGCCACTGCTTGCCCGGTACGTCCAGGTAGTTGTCCGGTTCGTCCAGCAGCAGGACCTGGTCCGGGCCGCGTAGCAGGGCCTCCAGGACCAGCCGTTTCTGCTCGCCTCCCGACAGGGTGTTCACCGGACGGTCCCGGACGGTGTCGTAGGGCAGGCCCAGGGCCGCGGTGGTGCAGGTGTCCCAGACGACCTCCATGTCGTAGCCGCCGGCGTCGGTGTAGTCGGTGATCGCCTGCGCGTAGGCCAGTTGGGTCTTCTCGTCGTCGTGAGCGGCCAGCGCCGACTCCGCCCGCTCCAGGCTCGCGGTGGCCGTGCGGACCCGGTCGGGTGCCACCGAGAGCAGCAGGTCGTGCAGGGTCCGGCCGTCGCGGACGCTGCCGATGAACTGCCGCATCACCCCCAGCCCGCCGGAGTGGACCACGCGGCCGTCGTCCGGCTGCACATCTTGGGCGATCAGCCGCAGCAGGGTGGTCTTGCCCGCGCCGTTCGGTCCCACCAGACCGGCCTTGACCCCGTCGCCGATCCGGAACGACACCTCATTCAGGAGCAGGCGTCCGTCCGGCAGCACGTAGGTCAGCCGGTCCACCTCGATATGTCCCGCCACTGCCGCCCCCTTTTGCTTGATACGGGTGCCGGATCGTTGTTCCAGTGGCCGGATCAATGATCCGGTGCTCGATCAATATACTAGACTCGCCCTCGTGGAGAAGAGCAAGGCGGGAAACGTGTGGCTGCGATCGTCCGGGGGCGCGGGGCGCGACGTTCCCCCGCTCAGCCGGGACCGGATCGTCGAGGAGGCCGTGGCCCTGCTGGACGAGGAGGGCGCCGGCCGCCTGACCATGCGACGGCTCGCCGAGCGGCTCGGTACCGGCTCCACCACGCTGTACTGGCACGTCAAGACCAAGGACGACGTCCTCGACCTCGCGCTCGACGCGATCTTCGCGGAGGTCGAGATCCCGAAGGAGGGGGAGCGCGACTGGCGTGCCGGCATCACCGCGCTGATCGGAGGTTGGCGCGCCACGCTCCTGGAGCACCCCTGGTCGGCGGCGCTGCTGGGCCGGCCGATGCTGGGCCCCAACGTGCTCGCCCGCAGCGAGTTCCTGTACGCCACCCTGCTGGGAGCCGGGGTCGTCGAGCCCCACCTCACCGCCGCGGCGTACGGGCTCTCCAACTACGTCATCGGCTCCGCCCTGATGCAGGCCACCTGGCTTACCAAGGAGGAGCCGGCGGTGCGGCAGGCGGCCGGAGAGCACCTGCGTGCCAACCGCGAGCGCTATCCCGCGCTCGCCGCCCATGGCCCCCTCGTCGTGGACGGCGACTGGGACAACGGCTTCGCCCTCGGCCTCACCTGGCTCCTCGACGGCATCCAGGCGAGCCGCGCTCCGTCGACGTGAGCGGTCGAGCGCCGGGAAGTCGCCGCGGCACACCCTTCGGGGGGTGCGGCGCCGCTTGATGTCCCGGAGCCGGGACGGCGTGCCGGGGGTGAAGGCGGCCGCGGCCCTCTCCGTTGCAGGGGGCCAGGGCCTGGGTGATCTCCTGTCGCCCGGTGCGGATGGCGGTCGCGGTGAACGGCAGCGGGCCCACCGGCCGGTGGGCCTGAGCCGGTGTCGGGGCGGTGGGTGCTCACCGCCCCGACGGGGTCATGTGAAGGTGCGGGTCAGCCGCGGCGCCACTTCTGGTTGGCGCCGCCGTTGCACTCCCAGAGCTGGAGCGGGGTGCCGCCACCGCCCCAGCCGGTGACGTCCACGCACTTGTTGGCCTGCGGGTTGACCAGGTCGCCCGCGCCGCTCAGGACGAACTGCTGTGCCGGGTTGCCGCTGCAGTTGGCGAGCTGGATGGCGGCGCCGTTGGCGGTGGAGCCCCAGGCCACGTCCATGCAGAGGCCGAAGGCGCGGACGGTGCCGTCGCCGGGGAAGGTCCAGTTCTGGGCGTTGGTGTTGTTGCAGTCCCACAGCTGCAGGCGCTGGCCGTCGGCGCCGTTGCTGTTGGGCACGTCGATGCACTTGTCCTGCCAGCCGATGAGCCGGCTGGTGTTCCCGCCGCCGGTGGTGGTCAGGGTCAGGCCGTACGCGCCGAGGACCTCGTTGACCGGCTGGTAGAAGGTGTTGCCGCCGGTCGAGCAGTTGCCGGAGCCGCCGGAGGTGATGCCCTGGGCCTGGTCACCGGTGATCCAGGCGCCGCCCGAGTCGCCGCCCTCGGCGCAGGCGGTGGTCTGGGTGAGCCCGTAGACCAGCGATCCCGAGTAGTTGACGGTCACGTTCTTGGCCTGGATGACGCCGCAGCGCCAGCCGGTGGTGCGCCCGGACCGGCAGATGGAGGCGCCGACCACGGCCTCCTGGGAGCCCGCCACCGAGACGTTGCCGCCGCCGTAGTTGTTGACCCACGGGCGGGGTGTCCAGTTTCCGTTGGTACGGACCCAGGCGTAGTCGTTGCCGGGGAACGACGAACCGGCGAAGGTGCCCTGGCTGACGTTGTTGTAGCCGAGGGTGGGGCTGCCGGTGCCGCCGCAGTGCCCGGCGGTGACGAAGCCGCCGTTGTTGACCGAGAAGCCGACCGAGCAGAGCGTGTTGCCGTTGATGACGTACTGGTCGCCGCCGCGGATGTCGTAGAGCGGCCTGGGGGCCTGGCCGACGGCGACCTTCACCGCGTCGGAGTCGACGGCGCTGCTTCTGACGAAGCTCTGGGCCGCGTCGCGGTCGGCGGCCGACACCACCACGGTGTTCGCGGCCAGGTCCACGTGCCAGCTGTAGATGTCCTTGCCGGCGGCCTCGGCGGCCTTGTCGAGGGTGGCCTTCGTGGCGTCCAGCTGCTTCTCGCTGCGTGGCACGATCACCGGCAGCGCACCCGCCCTGCGGACGAGCTCGGCGTCCTGGCCGTTCAGAACGCCGACGGAGAGCCGTCCCTCGGCGGGGGTGAACCAGGCGCCGGCGAACCGGTCGGCGAGGCGTTTGCGAAGGTTCCGCTCCACCACCGATGCCCCGGCCTCGTGGGCCTGCCGGATGCGGGCCTGGGTGGGGGTCAGGCCGAGATCTCGCTGTAGCGCCTGCTCGGGGGAGGCGGACGCGGACGGGTTCGGGCCGGGCGGGGCGGCCTGTGCGGGGGCTGCTGGGAAGACCAGCGCGGCGGCGACTACCGCCACGCCGGTCAGCACGGTGAATCTCACGGCAGGTCCTCTGAGGTTGGGGGGTGGACGAGGCGTGAGAGCGCTCTCTTGAGGGAGACTTTGACATTTGTAATTTTTTACGTCAAGAAGGTCATCCCTCGAATGTGATCGCCGGGTGGGGTCTCGCCGGCCCGCATCCCATTCGTGACCTGCGAGGTCTTGGAGCCGCCGGGGATGTGGAAACTTGTGTGCCAGTCCGAGGATGGGCGGAATGCCGGTGTTCTCCGGCACTGGTCAAGGGAGCGGAGACAGCCTGGGCGCGGCATGGGGAGATCGTCCTGCCTGAGGCGGAGATCGCGGCGAGCGTCGCCGCCTTCCGCGCGGCCGGGGTCATCGGCACCGGGAGGTGGACGAGCGGCCGTACGGTCGTGATCGACCTGACCGCCGGTGGGCTCGCCGACACCGGGCAGCCGGAGGACGGCGTCTTCGTGGGGTGGGTGAGGGACGGCGCGGGCCACACCCGCGAGCCGCCGGGGATCAACGCAGGTCGATCGGGGTCATGTGTGGAATACAGGGCCTGCGTGGCGAGCCGGCCGGGGCGCGCCGTGGAAGCGGGCCCCGGCCGGGGGGGATCAGATGGAGCCGCTCTCGATCGCCTGCTTCAGGCCCGCCTGGGTCACCTCATGGGAGGCGACGCCGTTCGCGACGACGAAGTCGATCAGTGAGGTGTCGGCGTCGAAGGTGAGGTACTCGGTGACCTTGGTCTTCCCACCGGTCAGCTTCGTGAAGACGATCTTCTGGTGCGTGACGACGCCGGGCAGCGACCAGGTGTCCGTCTCGTAGTAGAGGTCGTCGGCGTGGATGCGCTGCTGCGCGTGCGTGTTGCTGGTGACGATCGCGCCCTCGTAGGGGATCTCCTCGACGGCGGTGAAGTTGATGTGGCGCTTGCCGTACTTGGACCAGTCCTTGTGGGTGACGACCCGCTTCAGGAACGAGTGCATGCCGACGTGGTTGTTGATGTTGGAATATGCCGCGAACACCTTGGTGACGGGGGCGTTGATCGTGATCGAGATGCTGCTCTGGGCCCGGCTCCGGCCGGAGCCGGCGGCGGGAGGCGTGGTGTCGTAGAACTTCTGGGTGTCCCATGCGGTCTGCCACTCGGCGGCGAGCTGGGCGTCGCTCGCCGGAGTGTCGGCGCTGGCGGGGCTGGAGAAGGCGGTGATGACAAGGGCCGCGGCGAACAGTTGGGCCGCGAGGAGTCGAAGGTGCTTCTTCACGTGTACCCCAAGAGGAGACAATAGGTGCATGTGATCTTCTATCGCATGTTGTTGTGATCTATGAGATTTCGTGGCGAAGAAGTGATAAATTTTCGCGGCGCCGCACAGCCCGGCGCGATGTAGCGGGCGCCGGTGACAGCTGCTCTCGGGTGCCCTCGGGTGCGTTCCTGCCGGGGCAGGACCACCTCCCGCAGGATGAGCAGGACGGCCGCGGCGATCGGGATGCCCAGCAGCGCGCCACCGGGCAGGGCTCCGGCGCCACGCCCGCCCGTGTCCTCGTACGGCTCCGGTCGGCCGCGGCGCCGGAGCACGCGAGCCGGAGCACGCGAAGGGAGATCAGGTCAGGTTGACGTACTGGCGGGGCCGGAGGGCGTGACTGCGGAGGGCGGCCAGGGCGGCTGAGCGTCCGGCGGGGGTGAGGCTGCCGTCGACGCGCAGGCCGAAGGCGTCCAGGCGCCTGTTCAGCTCGGTGAGCGAGGCGTCGACCTCCACGGTCTGCCACTCCGAGCAGTCGATCACCGCCGTGACGTGGTCGCGGTCGGCGGGGGCGCCGTCGGCGAGCAGCATCAGCGCCACCTCCCTGGCCGAGGTACGGAAGCCGCTCTCCCCCGAGACGGGGGCCAGCAGCGCGGAGGCGGCGGTCTCCCAGAGCAGGTCGGCGTCGCCGAGCAGGCGTTCACCCGCCGGGGTGGTCACCAGGCGCCTGCCACTCTGGCGCAGCGCACCCATGTGGCCCTGGGCCACCTCGCGGACCGCGGCCAGCTCCGCGCCGCTCCAGGTGCTCTCCGCGAGCACGGAACGGGCGAGGTTGTCCCGCTGGGTCAGCGGGATGCCTCCCGGGCGGCGGCCCACGGTCAGCAGCCAGCGCAGCGCGCCCAGGTGAGCCTCGTCGGGTGCCGGGATGGGGGCGTGCAGGCGCACCTCGAAGGGCTGGGCGAGCTCGCGCCAGGCGGTGCCCCGGCCGAGGACCCAGCGGTTGAGCCGCTCACCCTGGACCCGGTGGAGCCAGTTGTCGCCGCCCAGCTCCGGACGGGGCGCGGTGAGCCAGTGGCTGGTGAGCGTCTGCCGTTCGGCGGAGTCGGGGGTGAGCCTTCCCGAGACGATGGCCAGCTCCAGCGCGGCCGAGCAGGCGCCGTGCGCGCCCAGCTCCTCGGGGCCCATGATCGAGCTCCAGTGCAGCTCGGGAACGTCGGGCGGGAGCACGCCCGTGGCGTCCAGGGCGCTCTGGTAGGCCGCCATGCCCGCGTCCTCGCCCAGGCGGGCGTAGGTGCGCAGGATGTGGGCGGTGGTGGGGGAGGAGCAGAGGGCGGCGTAGCGCTCCAGGCCGCCCAGCCGCAGCAGCCGGCCCAGCGCGTGGGCGATCACGGTGCGGTCTCCGGTGACCTTGGAGGGCAACGTGTACCAGAGGAACTCGCACACGTTGAGCTCGGTGATCGTCTCCAGTGGCTCGCCACCGGTCAGCCAGTCGATCGCGCTGCGTGCGTGCTCGGCGGAGGCGGGTTCGGAACGCTCCAGCTCCGACAGGAGTGCGGCCACGTCCGGTGCAGGCATGCCTCGAAGTCTGCCGTATGCGGGCCTGCTCTGACGATGAACGTGACGTAATGGATCCTGCACGGTGCCTACCCTAGGAAATGTCTTCTAAGTGGCTCATATGCGAGCTGTCAGATCCAGCCTTTCTTGAAAAGCATTCGTGAACTCCACTCGGCGTAGGGGATGATCTCGGCGGTGAGCACCGGGTAGAGCCACCAGAAGTTGACCAGCGCCAGCAGGGTGAAGGCCCCCACGATCGCGGCACCGGCCATCCGCCGTCCGGGCGGGGCGCCGGACGGGCCGATGATCATTCCGGCCACGAGCACGATCGCCAGGATCATGAACGGGACCATGGGGATCGCGTAGAACAGGAACATGGTCCGGTTGTCGGCGATCGCCCAGTAGAACCAGGGGAGCCAGCCCGCGACGTAGCCGAGGAGCACGGCCCCGGCGCGCCAGTCGCGGGTGGCGACGTACCAGGCGACCATGGCGATGAGGGCGGCCAGGCCGCCGTACCAGATGACCGGGGTGCCGACCCCCAGGACCGCCTGCGAGCAGTTGTCGGTGCCGCAGGCGCCCTTGGGGCTCTCGTAGAAGAACGCCACGGGGCGGAGCAGCAGCGGCCAGGACCAGGGGTCCGACTGGTAGTTGTGCGGGGTCGCCAGCCCGGTGTGGAAGCCCAGCACCTGGAAGTGGTAGCTCAGCCAGGAGCGGAAGGAGTCGAAGACGAAGAACACCGGGCCCTGCGAGGTCGCCTGCGCCCAGTTGCGGCCCCAGCCGCCGGGGGAGGCGAACCAGCCGGCCCAGGAGGCGATGTAGGTGACCGCCGGCAGCAGGGCCAGCGCGGGCAGGGCGCTCGGCAGGTCCTTGCCGAAGACCCCGCCGTACGGCTTGCGCAGGCCGATGGCCCGGCGGGCGCCGGCGTCCCAGACCAGGGACATGATCGCGAAGGCGACCAGGAAGAAGATCCCCGACCACTTGACCGCG
>NZ_JBEOWJ010000041.1:0-95091 GCF_040295965.1 Streptosporangium sp. NPDC002544
CGCGGCACACAGACGATCGCTGACTCCGGCTGCGTGATCGCCTTCGGAGCGAGCCTCGACACATGGACGACCGGGACGTCCCGCCGGGGCGACGGGTTCCGTCAGCGGCGGCGGAGGGCGGGGTCGGTCAGGGCGGGCGGCACGTAGCCGACGTCGTCGGGGCTGATGTTCGTCCCCGGCGGGACCAGCTCGTCGATCGCGTCGAGGATCTCCGGCGAGAGCCGCACCTCGTCCGCGCCGAGCTGGCTGGTGAGCTGCTCGAGCGTGCGCGGGCCGATCACCGCCGAGGTGACGGCCCGGTGCGAGAGCACGAAGCCCAGGGCCAGGTGGATCATCGAGATGCCCGCCTCGTCGGCCAGGACCGCCAGCTTCTCGGTGACGTCGAGCTTGCGGGCGCGGATCTCCTCGACCTTGAAGTCGAAGTGGTCGCCGTTGCTGGAGGCCCGGGAGCCGGAGGGCAGCGGCGCGTCCCGGCGGTACTTGCCGGTCAGCCAGCCACCGTTCAGCGGGCTCCAGACCATCACTCCCAGGTTGTGGCGCTCGGCCACCGGCAGGACCGCGGCCTCGGCGTGCCGGGCGAGGATCGAGTACGAGGGCTGCTCGGTCGAGAACCGCTCGCGCTGCCGGTGGTCGGCGACCCACTGGGCCTCGACGATCTCCTCGGCGGGGAAGGAGGAGGTGCCGATCGCCCGCACCTTGCCCTGGCGCACGAGGTCGGACAGGGCGCCGAGGGTCTCGTCGATGTCGGTCTGCGGATCGGGGCGGTGCACCTGGTAGAGGTCGATCCAGTCGGTGTCCAGGCGGCGCAGGCTGTCCTCGACGGCCTGCATGATCCAGCGACGGGAGTTGCCACGCCGGTTGGGAGAGTCGCCCATCTGGTTGTGGAACTTCGTCGCCAGCACGATCTCGTCCCTGCGGCCCTTGATGGCCCTGCCCAGGATCGTCTCGCTCTCGCCGAACGCGTACACGTCGGCGGTGTCTATGAAGTTGATGCCCGCGTCGAGCGCGGTGCCGACGATGCGCTCGCACTCGTCGTAGTCGGTGTTTCCCCAGGCCCCGAGCATCATCGTGCCGAGACAGAGCGGGCTGACCTGGATGCCGGTGCGGCCAAGCGTGCGATGGTTCACGGCACAGATCCTGCCAGCCCGACTCAGACCGCTTCATGCCGGGTGTCACCTTTGGTGCGGTTTTGGAAGGGGGTGTGCGGGCGACCGTGCGCGGCCTCCACATGATCAAGATGTTCGCGAGAACGACCGGCGGGCGCGCGGGTCCGGACCGGCTCCGCTGTCCGATATCGGACACCGATTCCACGGGCCTCTGTGTATTTGTACGTGGTCGGAGACACTGGTCCTACCCATCATGTCGAGATCAGTCGTACGCGTGCGATGGGCACCCAAGGGCGGGAGCGTCGATGGGCGAGGTGCGGGGGCGCGTCCCGCTCGGCAACAGGCCGGTCTTCGACACCGCGGACCTCGACGAGGCCCGCGAGCGGGTGGCCGGCGTGTTCTGTCCTCACCGGCTGGAACTCGCCGGTGACCTCTCGCGGCTGGCCGCGCGGCTGAACTCGGCACAGCTGGGCGCCGTACGAGTGAACTACCTGGACTACGGGGCGGACGTCCGCATCGAGCCCGGGGAACTGGGGTCCTTCTTCCTGGTGCAGATCCCGCTGGCAGGGAGCAGCCTGATCCGGTGCGGCGGGCAGGAGATCGTGTCGACCCCCCGCCTGGCCTCCCTGCCGTCACCGTCGGAACACCTCGACATGCGCTGGGCGGCGGGCTGTCCCCAGCTGATCGTCAAATTCGACCGGTCGGCGGTCGAGGGCGCCCTGGAGCGGATGCTCGGGGAGCGGCTCGACAGGCCGCTCGTCTTCGGCCTGGGCATGGACATGACCACGGGCTGGGCGCGGGCCTGGCGAGCGATGGCCGACCTTATCGTGAACGAGGCCGAGCGCGGTGACGGGCTCGCCGCGCAGCCACTGGCGGTCGCCCACCTGGAGAACGCCATGCTCTCCTCCCTGCTCACCGGGCAGCCGTCCAACTACCTGGCACGGCTGAACGCGCCCCGGCCTCCCGCGCTGCCCAAGGTGGTGCGCCGGGCCATGGAATACGTCGACGACCACGCCCACCTGCCGTTGACCACCGACGAGATCGCGGGCGCCGTGGCGGTCAGTGGCCGCTCGCTCCAGGAGGGTTTCCGGCGTCATCTCGGCCTGACCCCGATGACCTATCTCAGAGACGTGCGCCTGGGCCGGGTCCACGACGACCTGATGGCCGGCGATCCCGCCAGGTGCACGGTGACGGGCGTGGCGGCCCGGTGGGGTTTTCCTCATCAGGGGAGGTTCGCGGCGCTCTACCGCGCGCGCTACGGCCAGGCGCCGTCGCGGACGCTGCGCGGCAGCTGACGGTCCGGGACCGACCGGCGCCGGGTGTCCCCGTCCTGCCACCGCCGTCCTGCCACCGCCGTCCTGCCGTCGTGTGGCGGGGCCCGGGGAGGATTCCGCGCCAGGCGGATGGAACCCGCGCTGAACGGATGGCCCGAGTGGCGGCCCCGGCCGTACCTTTTCATCAGGTTCCCCCCTCCGTTGAAAAGGAGACATCGTCATGCGCAGAATCCTGGTCGTCGGTGCCGGTCAGGCGGGCCTGCACCTCGCCCTCGGCCTGCTGCGGAACGGCTACGACGTCACCGTCGTCTCCAACCGAACCCCCGATGACATTCGCGGCGGCCGGGTCACGTCGAGCCAGGCCATGTTCGGCATCGCCCTCGGCCACGAGCGTGACCTCGGCCTGGACCTGTGGGCGGATGACTGCCCGCCGATCGACGGGATCCAGTTCGCGGTGGCCGGTCCCGACGGCGAACCGGCCATCCACTGGGCCGCTCGGCTCGACACGCCCGCCCGCTCGGTCGACCAGCGGTTGAAGATGCCCGAGTGGATGGCCGAGGTGGAACGGCTCGGCGGCGAGATCGTCATCCACGACGCGACCGTGGACGACCTGGAGGCCTACGCCGCCCGGTACGACCTGGTCCTGGTCGCCGCGGGCAAGGGGTCCATCGCCTCGCTCTTCGAGCAGGACGCGTCGCGCTCGCCGTACCGCGCCCCGCAGCGAGCCCTGGCCCTCACCTACGTCAACGGTCTCGTACCGCGACCGGGGCATTCCGCGGTGTGCTTCAACGTGATTCCCGGGGTCGGCGAGTACTTCGTGTTTCCCGCGCTCACCGTCACCGGCCCCTGCGAGATCATGGTGTTCGAGGGTGTCCCCGGCGGACCGATGGACTGCTGGGCGGACGTTCGCACCCCCGCCGAGCACCTGGCCAGAAGCCGATGGGTCCTGGAGACCTTCCTGCCGTGGGAGGCGGATCGCTGCGACGGTGTCGAGCTCACCGACGAGGGCGGCGTCCTGTCGGGACGCTTCACCCCCGTCGTGCGCAGGCCCGTGGCGACGCTGCCGTCCGGCGCCCCGGTCCTGGGCGTGGCGGATGTGGTCGTGCTCAACGACCCGATCACCGGGCAGGGGGCCAACAACGCCGCCAAGTGCGCGGCCTCCTACCTGTCCGACATCCTGGAGCGTGGTGAGCGGCCGTTCGACGCGGCGTGGATGGAGCGGGCCTTCGAGCGCTACTGGCAGGATGCCCGGCACGTCACCGCGTGGACGAACGCGCTTCTCGCGCCCCCGCCGCCGCACGTGCTGGAGATTCTGGGCGCCGCGGGCCGGCTGCCCGAGGTGGCCTCCCGCTTCGTGAACGGCTTCGACGACCCGTCGGACTACGCGGGCTGGTTCATGGATCCGGCCGGGGCGGCCGAATATCTGGCGCGGTTCGGGAAGTGAGAAGGGGTCATGAGGTCTCTGCGCGATGCCCTCGGGCAGTTCGCCACCGGGGTGGCGGTGGTCACCGCCGTCACCCGGCGGGGTGACCGGCTGGGCGTGACCGTCAACTCCTTCACCTCGGTCTCGCTCGACCCGCCGCTGGTCCTGTGGTGCCTGGCCCGGCGGGCTCCCAGCGCACCGGCCTTCGCCGAGGCGGGGCGGTTCGCGGTCAACGTCCTGGCCGCCGGACAGGAGCACCTGTCCCGGCGATTCGCCACGCCGCTGCCGGACAAGTTCGCCGGGGTGGAGACCCACCTGGCACCCGGCGAGGTGCCGGTGCTCACCGGAACCCTTGCCCACTTCGCCTGCCGTACGGTGAGCACCTACGACGGGGGCGACCACCTCATCTTCGTCGGAGAGGTCGAGCACTTCCGGCGGACGGAGGGCGAGCCGCTGGTCTTCCACTCGGGGGGCTACCGAGTGTTCTCCTCGCCGGACCGGGAGATGGCGTTCGGCGCCGTGGACTGACGCGGTGGCCTCCCTTTTCGGCGAGGCACTGCGGCGCCTGGCGCCTGAAAAACGCAGACCAGACATGATCCGCGGGAGCGACCAGTCACGTCAGGCCCCTGGTTTGAGCTCCTGCCGGATGGCCTGCCCCGCCGCGCGGTGCTCGGCGGCGGCAGCCGGGTCCGTCTCGTCGAGCACGGCCGCGATCCCCTCGTGGGCCAGTGCTTCCTCGTAGCGGCCCATCTGGCGCAGGGCGACGCCCAGGCAGTTAAGACACCACGCCTCGTTGTGTTTGTGGCCGTCCTCGCGGGCGAGTTTCAGGGCTTGGTGCAGGTGCTCTGCGGCCTCGTCGGATTGCTCGTGGGCGATGGCCATGCCAAGGGTGATCCGGGCTGTCAGCGCGGCCGGCCAGGTGGGGTCGGCGTGCGCGATGTCCAGCACCTCGCGGGCCAGCCGCGCCGCCTCCTCTGGGTCCGGTACGGGGGTTGTGGTACCGGACCCGCCCAGCCGACTGCCGCAGCTGGGTATGTCGATCGGCAGTCTTTTCGTACCAGGTGGCGATTTCGCTTCTGCGCAGCGTCGACAGCGGCCGCATCGATCGACTCGGCAGCGGTGCGGCCTGGCTGTGCGCGCCGACGAAGTTGCCGGAGGCTGCCAGGCCGCACTCACTCTTGCGGCGACTGTCTGGACCGGGCCGTGGTCCGTAGACGGTTTCTAGTTGCCGCCGCGGTTCAGCCAGGCGCGGACTGAGCCGCCGTCGTAGACGACCAGATAGTCGGCTTTGCCGTCACCGCTGATGTCAGCGAACTGGACGTACGGGCGGGGATAGTTGGACGCCTGGGCCCAGTTGTAGCGGGCCTCGAAGCTACCGTTGCCCCCGCCGCCGCGGTTGAGGAAGGCGTGCACCGAGCCGTCTCCGCCGACCTGCAGGTAGTCGGCTTGGCCGTCACCGTCGCCGTCGGCGAACCGGACGGCTTCCAGCGACGAGCCCCGGGTGCCGCCGGCCCAGTTCAGCCACAGCAGCCAGTCCGGGGGCTGTGGCTCGCTGCCCACTTGCGCGCTGTTGGGGTCCCACATGTTCCGGTACACGTGGACCGCGCCCGCATCGCTGACCCGCAGGATGTCGTCGCGCCCGTCTCCGGTGACGTCCGCGAATCGGAGGTTGTTCCGGCTGAACGACTCCTCGCTGAAGGCGATCCCCCAGTGGAGGAATCTAAGCTTGTTGTCCGGCCCTGGGAAGTTGAGGTAGGCCCGTACCTTGCTGTCGGAACCGACCAGGAGGTAGTCGTCGCGTCCGTCCCCATTAAGGTCGGCGAACCGCACCTCATCCCCATTGACATCGATCGGTTTGGACACGTCGCTCGTTGCCGGAGCGTACGTGCCCACGTTCACCCAGTCGGGTTGCCCGGGGGTGCCGACGGTGTTCACCGATGCGCGGAAGCTGCCGTCTGCGGCGACCTGAAGGTAGTCGGCCCGCTGGTCGCCATTGAGCTCGGCGATGATCGTGCGGCCTATCCTGGTGCCGTATCCGGGCGCGATCACGCCCAGCGCACGCCATCCCGTGCCGAGAGCTGTCTCGCTGGACCCGACGTTAGAGCCCCCCGGGTCGCCGGACCCGACGTTAGAGCCCGTCGGGCCGTCGTCGACGGGAGAGTCCGCCGGGTTGCAGCCGTTGGCTGCATTCTCGGGCAGCGGGGTCTGAATCCAGCCCTTGGCGTCCGCCGCCGATACGGCGCTGTACCAGGCGTCGGCCATCTTGGCGTAGCCCGCGTCCGTCGGGTGCGCGTCGTTCTGCAGTCCGTCGCTGACCGGCACCCGCTTCATGTCCACCAAAAGTACGTGCTTGCCCTCGCTTTGCAGGTCCTGCACCATGCCGGGCAGCGCCGCGTTGTATGCGTCGATGCGCGGCTGTAGCCCGGCCTTGCCGGTCGGGATGAGCTTGGCGACCAGCACCGTGGCACGTGGTGAGTGCGTCAGTGCCTGGTTGATCAGCTTCTTGAGCCGGGTGGGCGCCTCCGACAGGTGGTAGTCCTGGTTCATGTCGTTGGTGCCGGCGTGCAGGGTGATCACGTTCGGCTGATACCGCGGCACAGTGCAATAGGCGAAGGCCGCGATCTCGCCGATCCGCTTGCCCGGGTGCCCCTGATTGTCGGGGTCACTCATCGAGCCGCCCTTCACCGACCCGACGAAGTCAACGCTGCTCCAACTGTTCTCCAGATAGGTGTACAACTCGTCGCGGTAGCCGTTCCCATCGGAACTCTCCACGCCGTAGGTGATCGAGTCTCCGAGCGGCATCACCCGCAGCGAGGAGGGACGCGAGGGCCGCAACCCGCCCCAGTCCCTCATCGCTTCGTTGAGGAGGTCCTCCAGTTCCTCGAGCTGGTGGCCGAGCTCATCCGCCCTGTTGGAGACCCCGCTTCCGAACCAGGAGTCGAGCCAGGGCACCCTGGACCTGACCCAGGTGCCGACGCTCCTCATGGCGTTGGCGAGATTGGCCTTCGCCCACGGGGCGAGGTACTTCTCCCACAGGAAGCCACCGGCCAGTCCGAGCAGCCCACCGATGATGATCTCGCTGGTCGCCTTAGGGGTGCCCAGGGTTCCGTTGAACGCGTTCATCATGAGCGGCCCCATGATGCCGGTAACGGCGCCCTGGAGGGGGGTGCAGACCAGCGGAATGGTCGCGGCGCCCACCCCGCTGGCTGTCAAAGCCGCGATGCACATCGTCCTGAGCCCGTACCCCGTGGTCCAGGCGATCACCCCGGCGGCAATCGTCTTCCAGGACCAGGAGGTGGTGACCTCCCCGCGCGGGATGGTGATAACCAGGCCGGCGCCGTTGGAGGTCACGTTCACCGTGCCGTCGAAATTCGGCCACTCCGAGGTATCGATAATGGCGCCGTCCTGGTTGTCCGCGAGCGTCTGCTTGATCGCGGGGCCCAGTCCGCCGTGCTCCCTGATATCCGCCTGCATCTCCGGCACGATGTCTCGCAGGTCGGCAGGATCCATGCCGAGGTCCGAGGCGTTGAGGGTGAGGATGAAGTCCTGGTCGGCCGCTCGCGCCGGCGTGGCGGGAGCGACGCCCACCATCGCGGTGGCCACCACGATGGACAGTATGGAGACCAGGACATGACGGGAAAACAAGGCCACACGGCCAGTCGTACTTCGCGTATTCACGCATACCTCCGTATTCAGGAGTTGATCATCTCCAGCCCAGACCAAAATGGCGTGAATCCCCCATTAACACTCGCGGGTGGTTATGACGACTTGAGGCGGCCTGGGTGCTAAAGGTGGTCGCAACACCTGACCCTGAGGGGTGTTGCCATGACCGAGGCGCGTCGGACACGTAAGAAGCGGGGACCCGCTCCGCTCGCGGACAAACGTGATCAATACCTTCGGCTCATGGCACAGGGAATGAGCAACTCGGCCGCGTGCCGGGAACCGGGTATCAACCGCAGGACCGGCACCCGGTGGCGGTACGGACGGACGGTGGTCGATCGAGCCGGCCTCACTCTCCACTCGTCCCGTCCAGAAGTACGCATGGTTGCGCTCGGTGCGTACCGCTGCGGCTCTCGCGCAGCGCTACCCAGACCGGTTCACTGATCTCCTCTGGTACGCGCGGTCCGCCTCGACCCCGCCCACCTGGTCATCTGGGTACTGCTGGCCGGGACGCCCGAGCGGGAACCACCCGAGGTAGAAACGGCCGTCCTTGCTGCTGACGTGCACGTCCGCCCGGTCGTCCACAACCAGGCTGAAGTCCTCGGCAGAGAACTGGTTCATGACGAGCGTGGGCCGGGCCGCGCTGCCACTCGCACAGCCGCAGGGCCTCGGCGGTGGTGGAGAATCCGGGGCTAACGGGAGCCACGGTCACGAGCAGACCACTCTCGGTTCACCCTCATTAGAGGCATGATTGCCGGTGACTTCGAGCTTTCTTGTTCAGCAGTTCGGGTATCGGCTCTGGTCAGCGTGCGATCAGCCTGCCTTGCAGGGGAAGGGCGATGGTCCTGGCAACCCGGCCGTTCTTGATCCAGAAAACCCGGGTGGACTCTCCGCCGGTGGTGGCGAGTTCCGGGACGGTGTCGCCGTCCACGTCGAGCAGCGCCACGTTGGCCCCGCCTTTCCCGATCCAGTCAGGCCGGCGCGGCCCGGCGGCGGAGCCGTACAGGACGGCGACCTCGCCCCTGCCGCGAGCCCCCGCGACGAGGTCGGTGTAGCCGTCCTTGTCGACGTCGCCGGCCGCGAGCGAGCCGGCGTAGTCATTGGCCGGGTCGCTGGTCCCGGCGATGCCGGGCAGAGCCACTGTCTTCAACCGGCGCTTGTCGACGCCCACGGGACCGCCTCGTAGGACGAGAAGCCTGCCGGTGCCGATCCCGGCGATCACGTCGGCGTACTTGCCGCCGTGGAAGCGGCCGACCCGGACTGACCAGCCGAACGGCTCGCGCGTGCACCTGGCGATGTTCGCCTTGTTGTCGGCACCCTCGAAGCCCCCCGCGCACGCCTGCACATCCATAACGCGGCCGTCCACATTTCCGCTGGTCACCATGGTGTTTCCGGTGATCGTCACGCCTCTGGCGGACCCTTTGAACACGTGGATGGCCCCGCCGATGTCGTATCCCGGCCGCCCAGACGGCGCAGTGACCACCAGGTCGCTGTAGCCGTCGCCGGTCACATCTCCGGCCGCCAGCCCGGCGCCGAACAGACGGCTGTGCTGGCTGAAGCCGACCACTCCCGGCGTGTCCTCGCTGAGCCGCAGTGCCCCGGATGAGGTGAGACCGCGGCGGGAGCCGTACAGGACGACGGCGGCGCCGCCGCGCACTGCCGCGGTGTTCAGCGTGGTCTCCGGCGCACCGACGGCGAGGTCGGCGTAACCGTCCCGGTTGAAGTCAGAGGTGGTCAGCGCGTTGCCGAAGCCGTGGCCGGTGCCGAGCCGGGGAACACCGCCCTGGCCGGGGGTGAACCGGCTGCTCCGGCCGACATGGCCGTCCGCGCGCCGGCCGTACAAGACGGTGACCGTGCCGCCGGTGCCGACCGCCACGTCTGCGAGGCCGTCTTTGTCGAAGTCGCCCGTCGACAGCGCGGTCGCGTGCTGGTTCAGGACCGCCGCTCTGCCCTTCAGAGGCTGAATCGTGAGCAGACCGGCGCCACCTACCACCAGGTCGGCCCCGCCGTCCCCGTTGACATCCCCACGGACGGGGCGAGGAGGCAACGAGGCTCCAGTGGCGAGCATGGCCGCCAACACGATGATCGCTATGCGAGGGGACATGTAGGGATGCTAAGCGTTCCGTCGGTTACTGCGGCGCCAACGTCAAGCTATGTGACCCATCGAGATAGGTGGCCGAAGCCAAGCGGATTGGACTGGGTAACAGGATGGCGACTGAGAAGAGTTGGGCGGCCACCGTGGCTCTTCGGCCGGGCACGACCCCCACCACCACGCGCCCGTGACGATCGGGCGGCCGGTGAGACCGAGGAGGCTCGTCACCGATATGAACAGGCACCGGCCGCACCGATCAAGCCGTCTCGGCCACGAAGCGCCCTTGGTCAGACGTCGGTGGCCGGCTTGAGCAGGCCGGTCTCATATGCTGCCGCGACCGCGGCCGCCCGGTCGTTCACCTCGAGTTTGGCGAAGATATGCAGCAGATGCGTCTTCACCGTCGCCTCGGTGATGAACAGCTTCGCGGCGATCTCACGATTGGTCGCGCCGCGGGCGATGAGCCCGAGCACCTCGATTTCCCGGCGGCTCAGCGTCCGCTGTTCCGGCTTGCGCACCTTGCGCGTCAGCACGTCGGCCACGGAGGGGGACAGCACCGTCTCACCGCGGGCCGCCGCCCGCACCGCGCGACGCAGGTCGGCGCGCGGAGTGTCCTTGAGCAGGTAGCCGGTGGCGCCCTGCTTGATCGCGGGCAGGACGTCGGCGTCATTGTCGAAGGTGGTCAGGACCAGTACCCGGATGCCGGGCGTCTGTTCGCGTAGCCGGCGGATGACCTCCGCGCCGCTCATCTTCGGCATGCGCAGGTCCATGAGCACGACATCGGGGTTGGTCCGCATGGCTACGACGAGTGCTTCCGGCCCGTCTGCCGCCTCACCGACGACTTCGAAGGCATCGTCGTCGGCGAAGATTCCACGCAGCCCATCGCGGACGACCGGATGGTCATCCACGATGATCATACGAATCGGCATGTCTCACAACGCGTTTCTGGAGTGGTCGGACGATCTCGAATCCGAGTCGGCGGGGATGGCCGGAATGGTGGCGGAGATCCCCGTTCCCTGGCCGGGGGCCGTCTCGATCTCGAAGTTCCCGGCCAGCCGGGTGACGCGCTGCCGCATCGCGATGAGGCCGAAGCCGCCCGCGTTCGAGGAGCCCGCCGCCTCAAGGGTGAAGCCGGACCCGTCGTCACGCACGTCCAGTGCCACGACGTCCTCCATGTACGACAGGGTGAGGGCGACCCGGGTGGCCGAGGCGTGCTTGCCGACGTTGGCCAGCGCCTCCTGCGCCACCCGCAGCAGGGTGACCTCCACCTCCAGATGCAGCGGCTGGGGGTCGCCGGTGACCGACACAGAGGCGAGTACGCCGGTGGTCTGCGACCATTTCGTCGCGGTTTCGTGCAGGGCGGTGGCGAGCTGGGCTTCGTCCAGCGGTGCCGGACGCAACGCCTGGACCGATCGGCGGGCTTCGTTCAGGCTCTCTCTGGCCAAGGTACGCACCGTGTTCAGGGGTGAGCGAACGGCGGGCATGTCGTCGATCACGCTGTCGGCGGCTTCGAGCTGGGTGAGGATGGCGGTCAGACCCTGCGCGATGGTGTCGTGGATCTCCCTGGCCATCCGCTGCCGCTCCGCGAGCACACCGGCCTCACGAGCGCGGGTCAGTAGCTGGGCCTGCAGGTCGGCATTCTCCTCCGCGAGCGCGGCCAGCTTGGCGCCGGTCTCCCGCAACTGCGCGATCATCACCTTGCGATTCTCGTTCTGATCGCGGATGGCCTGGCTGACCAGGCCGATCGCGGAGGCGACCAGCAGCGCGACGAGGAAGGAGAAGAGCATCTGGCTCGGGGTCCGCCCTTGCTCAGGGCGAGCGACGACCAGCACACCGGCTGTCGCAGCCACCCCTGCGTATGCCCACCACCCAGGGATCAGGGTGAAGGACTGGATGAACATCACCAGGGCCGTCACCGTGAACAGCGTGTCGATTCTGATCAGTACCCCGATGACGGTGAGTATCACGATGAAGTAAATGATCATCACCACCGGTCTCTCGATCCAGCCGGGATGCGACATGACCATGAACCAGTACCAGGCACCGGCGAGCAACGCCAGGGCCGGCACCTCCGGCCTCCAGTCCCGCAGTAAGGCGAAGACCGCCGGAAGCAGGATGAAGAGGTAGGGCAGGGCGGGCCAGACGCGATCCCAGCGCGAGGCGGCGGGGTCGTCGGCGGCTACCACCGAAACGTCCTGAGGGCGACGCCGCCGGCGACGATGGATATCGCGACCATGACGCCCAGGGTGATCGGGGACGTCGCATCGCCGGCCCAGCCGTCGCGGATTGCCCGGACTGCGGGGGCCATGGGGGTCAGGTCGCCGATGGCACGCATCGAGCCGGACATGGTCTCGCGGGGAATGATGGCGCCGGAGAGGAAGCTCATCGGAAAGAAGAGGCTCAGCCCGATCACCGTCGCGGTGCGGCCGCTGGGGACGAGCGCGCCGACGAGGAGGCCGATGGAGCTGAGGCTCAGCGCGCTGAGTATCCAGGCCAGGAGAACGCTCCCCGCGTTTACGGGTGCCGTCAGCCCGTAGACGGCCAGGCCGATGACTGTCAGCAGCGCCGTCCCGAGGGCGGCCAGCAGCATGTGAGCAGCCCACTGGGCACCGAACAGCATGGTGGGCGAGGCGGGAGTGGCGCGCAGCCGCTTCAGCACCCGGCGTTCTCTGTACCCGGCGAGTGTGGCGGGGAGGATGACCAGCGCGGCGAGACCGATGACGAAGATGCTCAGCATCGGCACCGTGGCGTCGATGGCCGGCAGCCCGCCTGGCAGGGGTTTGCCGCTGCGCAACTTGACCCACAGCATGATCGCCGGGAAGGCCAAGGCGAAGAACGCCGACATCGGATCACGCATGATCAGCTTGAGCTCGACCGCGATGACTTGCGTGATGCCTTTCATTCCACTTCCCTTCCGGTCAGCGCGAAGTACGCGCCCTCCAGCGAATCGGATCGCCCCTTTGTGATCAGCTCGCGCGGGCTGCCCTCGGCGACGACCAGGCCCTGGTCGATGATCGCGATGCGGTCGCACAGCGCCTCGGCCTCGTCCATGAAATGGGTGACCAGTACGACGGTGACCCCGCGCTCGCGCATGTCGCGGATCAGACCCCAGGTGTTACGGCGGGCGGAGGGGTCCAGGCCCGTGGTGAGCTCGTCGAGGAAGACGACTTCCGGGTTGCCGACCAGGGCCAGCGCGATGAACAGTCGCTGCTTCCAGCCGCCGGACAGGCTCGCGAAGCCGGCGCGCTTCTTGTCTGTCAGCCCCCACTCGTCCATGATCTCCCGCCAGTCGGCGGGCTTGTCGTAGAAGGAGGCATACATCCGTAACGCCTCACTGACTTTGATCGCGTCGGGCAGGGCTGCCTCCTGCAGCTGGACACCGATGCGCTGCATCAGCTTGCGCCGGTCGTTCTGCGGGTCCAGACCCAGCACCCGCAGGGTGCCGCCGTCTCGCCGCCGCAACCCCGACATGCATTCCACGACCGTGGTCTTCCCCGCTCCGTTGGCGCCGACGATTCCGAAGATCTCGCCTCGCCTCACCTGCAGGGAGACGCTGTCCACCGCCTTGCCGGTCCGGTAGCTCTTACTCAAGCCGTCGATCTCGATGACTGTCATGTTTCGAGAGTCGCCGGTGGGCGACGCTTCCGGAATCCATCGAATGGTTGATGGGGGTCGGCCCTATGCGCCTGGCCACAGCCCCGGCCTGTTCGCCGCGTTCGACCTAGTGCCGCATCAGGCAGCGTTTGCCTTGCCGCCGGGTGCTTTCAGTGGCGTCCAAGTGAGATGCCAGGGCGTTCTGTGACTCTGAGCTTCCGGCACTGAGATCGCAGGAGGCTTTGCGTGGGGATTCGCGACTTTTTCCTGGCCAGGCGGTTACGCAGAGGGCCGACGCTGTTCCTGCCGTACGTGCCCGATCCGGAGGTGGTTCTGGAGACCGTGCGACTCCTCAACCCCCGGGCCTTTGCCTGGGGCAAGGCGAGCATTTTAGCGGGAGAGAGTGTGTCCCTGAAGGGGCCGATCGAGGCCACGCCGGACCTCGAAGCCCGGGTGGGGCTGCCGCGGCCCTGGCGGATCGCCTACGTGGCCTCCTCCTCGGCCACGAGGGGCGGGCAGGAATACGAACCGAGGCACGTGGTCGAGGGCCTGGCCCGGCGCCTGCACGGGTACGCGCATCCCGGCATGCCCCATCCAAGCGGTTCCGCGGCGTATGCCTACCGCTGCGTGCCCATCCCCGACCAGCGCGTGATCGACCTGCTGGCCGAGGTGCTTCCCGGGCTGGAGGCTCCTCCGGATCCTGACGATCCCTGCGGAGAGTTCACCTCACCCACGGGCCCGCTTGAGATCAGTGTTATCCGCTGGCCGAACTACACGGACTACTCCGTGAGCGACCAGGGCATAGAGCTTTCTCCCGGCCTCCTTGAGCTCGCCGAGCGCGTGGCCGTAATCCTCGCCGAGGAGGGTGACGGCATCGCCTGCGACCACACGTTCTTCCCTCTGCAGCCGGGGAAGGTCTCCCCCGTCCTGCTGTCGGACCCGGCACCGTGAGGCCAACGACCCCCGCCGGCGCACGTCGCGCGCCGGGGTGGCGCTCACCGAACGCGTCGGCGGCGGTCGAGGACGGCGTCGATCAGGTCCAGGAAAGGATTCCGTCCACCACCCGCCTGGCGAGATAGGCAACAGAGCGAACGTGGCCTGATGCGGCACTACGGTGCCGCCATGACACGTGAACCCTCCACATCCGTGGACTCCCGGGCACCTTCGGTGTCCCGGACGTCTCCGGACGGCGACTGGGACCGGCGGCTCGCCGACGCCTTCGCCGTCCTGCTCGGCCGCCCCCTGCGAGAGTACGACCCCGACGCAGTCTACGCCGCCTGTGTCGACGGCAATCTGCTGAACGAGACCGGGTTCCGGCAGGACGCCGCCTGGGTACGTCCCGCAGCTCTGAGCGGCGCCGAACCGGTCGTCTGGGACTACGTCCTGTTCGACGAGACCGAACGGACCCCGGTCTTCGACGCGAGCGGATCGTTCTTCGGTTTCTGGGCACCCGATGGGAGTTCGGGGTCTCCTTCGTCTCTCAAGTCGCCGTCCTGTCGAGAAAACCGACGACGCGGGTGTTGAGGTCGGAGGCCTCGTGCCATGGCATCGCGTGGTGGGAGAGGCCCGGCAGCACCACGGTCTCCGCGTGCGGCAGGAGGCGGGTGACGGCGGACGCGACGCGGTGAGGGGGATGGGCCCTGCCACGCCCGGCGAGGAGCACAAGAGTCGGCGTCGTAAGTGTGCGCAGTAGTCCGGGCTCGGGCTGCTTCCCGGTCACGATTTTCGCGTCCGGGAACTCCGCGGCCAGGCCGTACAGCCGCAGCCAGGCGGGGTCGGTTTCCACGCCGCCGGTCTCCCACGCCAGGAAAGCTCGTGCGCGTGAGGCCGTCGGCCGGATGAGGGACGGCAGCGCGCGTGCCAGATATCCCACCCGGAATCCTCCGAAACACTGCGTCGGATCGAGGAGAACGAGCCGCCGGACCCGCTGAGGTGCGTGGAGGCCGTATGTCAGGGCGACCCACCCGCCGTAGGAGTGCCCGCACACGGCGACGTTTCCGACCCCGAGCCCGTCGAGCACCCCGTCCAGCCAGCCGAGCAGGCCGGGGATGTCGCGAGGAGGCCGTTCGCCCCGGACGCTCCGTCCCGGCTCGCCGATGCGGTCCACGGCGTACACCCGATGTCGGCGTGCGAACTCGGCGACGTTGGCGAACCACATCGCCGCAGTGGTGCCACCGCCGTGTAACAGGATCAGTGGCGGGCCGTCCGCGGGCCCGCACGCGTTCACCCGCGTCGTTCCGTATGTCGACGGTAGGTCGATCGGCTCGACCCGGACCGGCCAACGCTCCAGGACCGCGTCATAGGCGGCGAGGAAGGCCGCGTTCGTGCCGTGGCCATCATCGGACATGCCCCACCTCAACAGGTAGCTCGCCAAGCAAGAATCTCGCTGAGCGAGATATTGCCATAATATGGCAGCGGCGACGACGGAGAAAGGCGGCAGACGACGTGAACGAGCAGGACGCCGGGATGCGAGTGGTGCACCTGCTGCGCGCCATCACCATGGAGCTCGACCGGGTCGGGGAGAGATTCGCCACCCGACACGCCCTCCACCCGACCGATGTGCGTGCGCTCATCTGCCTCCTGGATGCCGCCCGTACGGGCGCGCCCGCCACCCCGGGAGTGCTGGGGGCGCGACTTGGCCTCAACTCCGCGGGTACCACGGCGGTGATCGACCGTCTGGAAAGACTCGGTCATGTGCGCCGGGAGCGCGACACCCGAGACCGTCGGCGTGTGCTGTTGAAAGTGGATGAGAGCGCGGTCGCGCTCGGCTGGAGCTTCTTCGGCCCGCTCATCCACGAGGTAGTCGCCGTCATGAGCCGGTTCGACGCCGCGGACCAGGCGACCGTCGAGCGCTTTCTCGGCGGCGTGCACGAGGCTGTCACCCGGAAGCGAACCAGCCAGGAGTAGCACTTGCGGTATTCCCTTTTGGGCCCTTCAAGGTAGCCGACGGCCACAAGTACAACGCGTGCCCGGAAAAGGTGGTTTATGGCGAGGGCCTGGCCTACGACTACGTCGATCAGCTCGCCACGGTCAAAAGCTCAGAGAGATCGTCGAGGACCCCGCGTCCGCACGGTGCGGTCGGCCGAGGTGACCTTCGATCTCGATCGCCCCGAGCTTGATCTCTGACCTGTGCCTCGTTGCCGGGCGGCGATGTACTCGTCCACCGTCGTGAATCTTTCCGCGGTCGCCGTCCCTATGGTTGCCCGCCGGGCCGGGGTGGAGTCGTCTCGGCGATATCCGGGTCCGCGGCGGCCTGTCCATGGCGCTGCCCGCGCAGTCTCAGTAGTCCGGCGACGGTCACGGGCACGAGCATGACATGGCACAACGCCAACGTGATCTTGCTGGTGTCGTCGAAATCAGCGGGAATCGTCATGACAAGGATGGTCCCGAGCGCGATCGCCGGGGCGACGACCAGCGCCGCGGGCACCACCCATGGCCGGATTCGGGTGAGTACCGCCACTGCGGTCATCCCCACAAGCAACGGCAGGACGGTGAAGCCGGCGACGGTGAGCGCGTCGACCTCAGCGGGCTGACCCGAGGCGGTGAACCGGAAGTCGCCGCCGGCGGCACGCCCAAGCCCGTAGATGACGAGATTGAGGAACAGCGCGGCTGCCGCAGTTGCGACGACGGTGATGATGGGGCTGCCGTGACCGTATCCGTTCGAGCCGTCCGGTGCCCGATCGGATGCGTTCTTCGACGTGTTCATCTGGCTCTCCGCGCTTTCCGTCAAGGCCGCCGCTCCCCGCTGCGCAGGTACGCTTCGATCCGATCGAGCGCTCCGGCCCAGACCTCCCGCACGAAGAAGTCACGCATCTCAGGCGTCGGGAATCCGGTCTGCACCACCGTGAGGAGCGTTCCGTCGTCGTGCTCTTCAAACGTGATCTCGATCGTGGTCGTCATGGTCATGCCGTCCGGGCTGATGCCGGTGGATTCGGTGACCAGGCGATGCGGACGGTCGATGACCAGGAAGGTCTGTGTCTCGCGGAACAGAGTGCCGGAGTCCGGTCCCCACACCGCGGTCTGCCGGCCTCCGACGCGCAGGTCTACGTCGATCTCCACGATGCCGGGCTTCTCGTTGAGGATGCTGAACCAGATTTTCTGCTTCTCGGCGTCGGTGTAGGCGTCGAAGACCTCTTCCGGACTCGCGGGCAGGAAACGGCTTGTGCGCAGCCGAGTGGTCTCGATGTTCTGGGTCATTGGTCGTTTTCCTTCTTGAGGGTGAAGTAGGCGTCGAGGCCGTCGAGCCGACGTTCCCAGAGCCGTTGGTAGAACCTGATCCAGGACATGGCGTCCTCCAGCCGTTCGGTGCCCAGACGACACTGCCGTGATCGCCCGATCTTCTCCGTGGTGACCAGCCCGGCGTTCTCCAGGACGTGCACATGCTTCTTCATACCGGTGAGCGACATGCCGAACGGTTCGGCCAACTCGCCGATCGAGGCGGGGCCCTGGCCGAGCCGGATGAGGATCTGTCGTCGCGTCGCATCTGCGAGGGCTGCGAACGTACGGTCAAGGACCTCTTGCTGAACCATATGGTTTACTGTAGCTCACTGAACCAGAAGGTTCAATAAGTGGCCGGACGGCGTACATGGACAGATGTCAAGCTGGGTGACCCGTCCGAGTGGGCCGCCTGTCAGGGGGGTCCGGTTCCCACAGAGGAGTAATCCTCTGGATCGCGCTCGTACGGCTCACACCCACTCTCCGAACGTGAGCGGTAACCCCGATCAAGCTCCTTACTACGCCGAAGCCCTGGTTGCGAGACGTGTTCGCGATCAAGGTTCGGCGGGGTTTCCTTGTGATCCACAAGCGCCTCGCAAGCAGGTTCCGCCATGGTCCCAAGAGAAGACGGCGATGGGGGAGGGCGGGGTTGAAGGTTCCGGGACGTGCTTCCGGGTGCCTGCTGGCGGCTTTCCTGTGCGAGCTGGTGGCCGTGGGAGTCAGTCTCGTTCTTCTGCCCGGCCTTGCGGCGGAGCTGGGGAGACAGGAGAAGGGCGGTGACGGGGTGAGCTTCTACGCCGAGTTCGCGCTGGACAAGGCCCAGACGCTGCTGTACTCCTACGCCATAGTGGGGGCGATCACGCTGGCGCTGGCGGCTCTGGTACGGCGACGAGGCGGGACGCCGGGCACGCAGGCCGCCATGGCGGTGGGCCTCGTACCGTACACGCTGCTCTGTTTCTTCTTGTGGTCGACGTCGGCTTTCCGGGCCGATGAAGTCCTGGACCGGTACTCGCACCTGGCCGCCTGGCTGGCGGTCATGGTCTGGCTCCTCTACGTCGCCGCGACGATCCTGCTGTTCCTCTCCAGGAAGAACATGCGTGGAGCCGACTAGATGATCATTTACAGGGGGTGGCCATGAGCCGGCCGATGCGATCACGCCTTGGGCGCGGAAATCCCGAGGAGCGCGGCGTCATGGGCGGCCTGGTGGATCTCGGACGCCGGGGGGTGCTCCTGCTCGGTGCGGTGGCGGTGCTCGCGGCGTGTGCATCGACTGCGCAAGGCGCGGATGACGAGCGGGTCCGCACGGACCTGGAGCCGCTGGAACGCCGGTTCGCCGCGCTCGGCCGGTTGTCTGGCGCGCACTGGCTCGGCATCGTCTTGGGCGGCGATTCCAGGTTGTCCGTTCCGGGCCCCAGCGACGTTCGACTGGTGGGAATCGCCCAGTTGAGAGCAGGCGCCGTCGCCGCCGTCGTGGGAACGCCACAGTGGGATTTCGAGCCCGAGACGCCGAGTTCGCCTCCGGAGCCGCTCGCCGAGTTCATGCCCGCGGGCGCCCGGTGGGTCCGGAGCGGATCCTTCGACCTTGAGGTGACGAGCGAAGGAGACTCCGGAGCGTTCTACCTCGATCCGGAGACGGACAGCGTCTACTTCGATTACGTCGACCAATGAGAACAGAATTCCGGGATCGGGCCGTTGCGGACACAGTCGTCGACTGGCTCATGCCGACCCCGCCTGCGCTGCTGGAATCGCCGTGGCCCCTCAGACGGTGTTGGGGTGCCGTCAACGGACATGTCACCAATCGCCAAACGCGGCTGATCCCTGGATCGCATGGAACATCCGCCGCACAAATCATGATCTTTACGATAGAAAGACGTCGTGACCAACGATCAGCGGCATGGCAGTCGCTGGCAGGACCGCTCGCGTGCGACCCGTCCCGTAGAGATCCTGGTGAGCGCCCTGGCGGTCGGAGCGGGATTCGGCGCGGCGACCTCCCTCGTGAACGCCCTCTCCCACGGCTACGCCGACCTTGAAAGCCGTGCCTACACCACCAGCGGGTGGTCAATCGCGGAGATCATGAGCGTGCTGCTCGACTCCGGCTGGGCTTGGGCGGGGTTGGCGGTCGCCATGGGGGGGCTGGTAACCCGCGCAAGAGAGATCCGTCCTGCGGCACTGGCCCGAGGCGCTGCCGCGGGTGCACTGGCCCTGCTCGCGGCCACGGCCGCCTACAGCGTCATGGAAACCATGCGCAACGGCGAACCCTTGTCCTCCTGGTACGAGACCGAGCCGCTTGTGTGGTGGGTCACCAGCGTCCTCTTCGGGGCGCCCCTGGGTGCCGTAGGTGCGTTCGTCAAGCGTCCGGGAGTGATCGGTCTCCTCGCGAGATTGACCGTGCCGGCCGGCGCTGCCGTACAGATGATCCTGCTCCCACCGGGCAGAAATGAGGTGATCGCGACCATAGGGAAGACGGTCGTGTGGGTGGCGGCTGCCGCGAGTATCGGCTTCATCGTCGTCCGTTTCCTCCTCGTGGAGCGACGTCGGCGCTCTCTGGCAGCTGCGGAGTCGCCGTAAGAAGATCCGCTTGGCAGTGTGGCGCTGCTTGCGCGGCGCGTCCAGAACATCGGGCAGCGATCTCGAACAGGCCGGTGTCGGGTTTGCGGATGCCTTCGATTCCTGAGGGCGCGCAGGCGTCAACGGCCGCGGCCAACCCCGTCTACTGAATCTTGCCGAGCTGGTTGTCTGCGGTGCCGTTGGCAACGATCGGCAGACCGTCGGATGGTGGGTGCTTGACCGGCCGGTATGACGCGATCGGCCGACCCACAGGGGCCGTTCGCCTTACCGGGGTCGCCGATGGGTTCGCCGGTATCCGCGTGGGTAGCTCGATGGCATGCTCGCCGTGCTGGTCCGCTGGGGGCTCCGTCTCCTCGCCCTCCTGATCGGCGCCTGCCTGGCTCTGGCGTTTCCGGCCGTCAGCGCGTGGTGGTGGGCGTGGGTGGGGCTCGTTCCTCTCCTGCTGCTCCTGGCCCGCGCAGGATCTTTTCGGGAGGCGGCATGGCGCAGTTGGTTGGCGGCGGGCGGCTTCTTTGTGACGCTGCACCACTGGGTGCTCCCCTACCTGGGAGTCTTCTCGGTGGTGGCGGCTGGAATAGTCGGCCTGGTCTGGGTGCCCTTCGGGCTTGCCGCCTACGGGCTACTGCGGCGGCCCTCGCTCGCCAGAGTGCTGGTGGCGATGCTCGTACTGCCCTCGGTGTGGCTGACCGTCGAAGCGCTGCGCTCCTGGAAGCACCTGGGCGGGACGTGGGGGCTCCTCGGCCTCAGCCAGTGGACGGCAGGGCCGGTACTCGCCGTCGCCGCCCTCGGCGGGGTGTGGCTGCTGAGCTTCCTGCTGGTCGCGGTCAACATCGGAATCACCGCCCTGCTGATCCCCGGCGCCATGCTCCGTACCCGACTGGTCGGCGGGGGAGTCGCCGTCGTTCTGGCCGCGGCCGCGGTCGGCTACGGGATATTACGGCCGGAGCCGGTGGTGACCGGCAGCATGCGCGTGGCGGGTGTGCAGCCCGGTATCGTCTACGGCCCGCAGAAGCGCCTCGCCGTCCATCTGCGGCTCACCCACGAACTCGCGGGACTCGACCACGACGTCATCGTGTGGGGCCAGAGCAGCGTCGGACTCGACCCCAAGCAGCGGCCCGACGTTGATCGCCAGTTGCGTGAGGCCGCTGCCGCGACAGGCAGCGACCTGCTGGTCAACGTGGACGCTCGCGGCCCGTCCGGGCAGATCACCAAATCGACCTACCAGTACACCGGCAAAGGGCTCGTGGCCACGTACGCCAAGCAGCGGCTGGCGCCCTTCGGCGAGTACATACCGCTGCGACCGCTGCTCGGCTGGATAGCCGATTACACCGGGGCCCCCAAACAGGACCGATCCCCCGGCGACAAGCTGACGACGCTGAACGTCTCCGGTCTGAAGGTCGGCCCACTGATCTCCTACGAGTCGACCTTCCCCGACATGCGGCGCGACCTCGCGCGCATGGGCGCCGATGTCACCATCGTGCAAGGCTCGCTCACCACATTCCACGGCAGCTGGGCACATTCACAGCAGGCCGGCTTCGAGGCCGTACGAGCGGTGGAGTCCGGCCGCCCAGCGGTGCTGGTGGAGCTCGACGGGACCTCGGCGGCATTCGACGCGCGAGGCAGGCCGTTGATATGGGTCCCGCCCGAGTATCGCGGCACCTTCATCGTCGACGTACCGCTCTCCAGCGAAGAAACGCTCTACGTCCGGTTGGGCGACTGGGTGCCTCTCATGTCCGGTGCGATCGTGATCGCGGCCATTCTCGGGCTTGCCATCCGGCGGGTCGGGCGGCGCCTGGCCCATTGGGGCTGCCGCGAGACTCGGGCAGGCAGCAACCGTAGTCGGAGATAGCAGAACGAAGGGCCAGGCCCGCACAGCCCTCACCTTCTGTTCCGTAGCCAGTTCGAGATCGTCCGTCGGTGTCCACCGGCATCCCCAAGACCTGCTCACAGGCCCTTGATCGTTTTCTGTGAGTGTCCATCCCTGTCCAGGGGCGGTGTCAGCACTTCCGTTAGGAAGATCGAGCGTAGTGCCAGGGTTTCAGGCATCGCTCCCGCTTCATCGCACGTGTGCTCGGCGTTGCCGCCCGCCACGCGGGAAAGCACAAGGCCGAACGCCGAAGCAGGCAAGGTCCCCGATGGAATGCGCCCGTTACCATCTCAGCTGAGCTTCACTTTTCCGTTGAATGCCTCAAAAACTCAAAAATAAGGACAAATGCCCCATGAGACGATGGGTTGCCCTAGCAGTCGCCGTACTGATCGCGTCCGTGTCGGCTGCCATGAGTCCCGCCGCCGCGCAGGCAGATGCTCCCGATCCGGCGCGCACACTCAAGCAGCAGTTCCGGAATGAGCATGGCGTTCGGATTTCCGAGACCAACCGCTTCTTCTACGGCAAGAAGTCGACGGTCTCCGGGAGTGGGATCCGGATCAGCGGTCATCTCCAGTTGGCCCCGTCAGGTCCGGTGGCTGCGGATTTCACCTGGTGGGATCTCTCCCGGCCGAAAGGCAAGGGGCTCCCGTCCAAGAAATCGGACCCCTACCGGGTGATCCGCGTCGGTAAAAACGTGTACGACGACGCCACCCGGTACCCCGGGCCCGTTCCGGATGGCAAGAAGTGGGTCCGGTTCCCGAACGAGCACAGGGGACGCATGAACCGGGACATGGCCCGGGACGCCAGCCTGCAGCCGATCGACATGTACGACCTGTCCATGATGAAGGCCGTACTGAAGCGCTCAGCGAGCAAGGCCGTCTCCGGCGGTTTCCTCTACCGAGGCACCGTGAGCTACCAAGAACTGCGCAGGATTTCCAAGAGCGCCCCCATCGCTTGGACCTCGGGGAAGCCCATCGGCAAGAAGAGCAAGGGGAAGGTCTCCTGGCAACTCTGGACCGGCCGTGACGGTCTGCCCAAGCGCCTGGTCACCACCGACACCGCGGGAGGGGGGAAAGAGCCGCTGGTCAAGCGGAGCGACACGCGCTACACCGACTGGGGATGCCATCTCGTCATCACCACCCCGCCCGCTGAGGAGGTCATCGACGAAGGTGATCTGTTGGAGTACGTCCGCATGCAGAACATGCCCATTCCGACGGACGCCAAGAACACTTAAGACGCTCTGGCGATCACGAGAACGGCCCGCCGGTTATGGAAGATCGCCAGATATTCCAAGATCGCGTTGGCGGGCTTGATGTACCGGGTTAGCTAGGAGTTGGATGGCTGCTCACAGCGAAGGCGAGGGTCAGTGCCGAGAACTGCTGCAAATTTGTGAAGACGCGGAATTTCGTGTCGGTGGCTCCGTCGAACCGGCGTGTACGACAGGAGGCCGACTTCCGCCGTAGGCTGAATCTCGCACATGACGGACAGGAGGCTGAGGTGGCCGAGACGACGCTGACCGAGACGATGGTGGCCGAGGTGATGGCCGAGCTGGCCGAGCTCGAGGACCCGAAGACGCGCGAGGTGAACGAGAAACACGGTGACGATCACGGTGTGAACCTCGGCAAGCTGCGCGCGCTCGCGAAGCGGCTGAAGACGCAGCAGGAACTCGCGTGCCGGCTCTGGGAGACGGATGACACCGCGGCGAGACTGCTGGCGATCCTGATCTGCCGCCCGAAGGCGTTCGAGCGTGACAAGTTGGATGTCATGTTGCGCGAGGCGCGCACACCCAAGGTGCACGACTGGCTCGTGAACTACGTGGTGAAGAAGAACCCGCACTCCGAAGAGCTGCGCCTGGCCTGGTCCGCCGATCCGGATCCAGCGGTCGCGAGTGCCGGCTGGGCGCTGACCACCGAACGCGTGACGAAGAAGCCCGAGGGCCTCGACCTCGCAGGACTGCTCGACGTCATCAAGGCGGAGATGAAAGACGCCCCGGATCGCCTGCAGTGGGCGATGAACCACTGCCTGGCTCAGATCGGGATCGAGCACGACGAGCACCGCGCCCGTGCAATCGACATTGGTGAGCGCCTGGAGGTGCTCAAGGACTACCCGACTTCCCCGGGCTGCACGTCTCCGTTCGCGCCCATCTGGATCACCGAGATGGTGCGCCGACAGCACGATAAGTAGGAAGGTTCGCGCTCACGCTCGTGCCGTCAAGCATCATCTGCTCGGCGCTGTGTGGTGCGCACGCTCCCTAGGGCATTCCGGGAGGGACGGGCTCCGCGGTACCGCGCCGCGCCACGAACACGAACTCCCTGCCCGGCCGGTCGGGTGCGTCGCGTACGTCCTCGACGACGAAGCCGTGCTCGTGCAAGTCCCGCTCGATCTCCGTACGTTCGCGGAAGCGAAGTGTCGATTCCGAGGTCAGTACGTCCCCGTCCGCAGCGAACACGTGCGTACCCCGGAAGCTCACCAGCGGCAGGCTCACGTCCGTCAGCTCGGCCCAGGTCTCGACGTGGCCGACGCCCGGGATATCCGTCATGCGGTACGTGGTCTCGCGCGTCCACTCCGCCCACTCCTCCCACACGCGCTGCGCCGGATCGCGCGTCTCGAAGACAAGCCGCCCGCCGGGCCGCAGCGCCTCGTACGCGCCGCGCAGCGTCGTGCGCCATGCCTGCGGATCGGCGATCGCCTGGGCGACGTTCCCGGTCATCGTCACCAGGTCGATCTGCATGGGCGGCAGGTCCCCCGCGTCGCCGTCGAGCCAGCGCACCCGCTCCGCGCCCGGCTTGCCACGCGCGACGTCGACGGACGCCCGCGCGGGATCGATCCCGGTGACCGTGATCCCGCGCTCGGCGAGCAGCAGCGCGAACACGCCCGTACCGCACCCGATGTCCAGCACGGACCGCGCGCCGAACTCCTCCGCCATCGCGAGATACGCGTCGAGATCGCTGCGGTCCGGATCGAGTGGGTCGTAGATGGCGGCGAGGCGCGGATGCCCGAAAGCTGTGTCAACCATGGAGGCGAACGTATGTGGCCCCGAGCCCGCGCGGCCACTGCTTTCTCGGGTTACGGCGCCAAGCGGGCGCGGCGAAGTGCGCCGCTGATCCCGGCGCCCCTATCGGGCACGGCCGTACCGAAGCGAACCTCGGCCAGGCCGCTAAGTGGGTGTTTGATCCCAGGAGATAGGGAATCGCCTGATCCATTCGGTAGCCTGCGCGCCCGACTTGTACTCTTTCAATGGATTCCGAAACGGCGGCCTTCGAGGAACAGGCCGCCGGTCCCGTCCAGGAAAATCCTGTCTCATCCCAAGACCTGGCGCCCTGTCCTTACCCGCCGGTGAGGGATACCCATCGAGGCCTGGGCGGCCGATGTGCCGCGCGGTACGCCGGAGGCATGGCCGAGCGGCGACCGTACCCCAGCGACCTGTCCGACGCCCGCTGGAAGCTCATCGAACCCGTGCTGAGCGCCTGGCGCGCCGACCGCCGCGGCAGAGGCCTGGACATCGGGCGCCCCTGCGAGCATGACCTGCGCGCCATCATGAACGCCATCGTCTACGTCGACCGCACCGGCATCCCCTGGCGTTATCTGCCGCACGAGTATCCGCCCTGGCGGAGCGTCTACGGCTACTTCGCCCACTGGCAGAACGACGGCGTCTTCACCCAGCTCGGCGGCCTGCTGCGCCGATTGGTACGCGCCGCCGAAGGCCGTGATCCCGAACCGACGGCCTGCGTCATCGACGCCCAAAGCGTCAAGACCTCGGCCAACGTGCCCGCCGCCGGCCAGGGCTACGACGCGGGTAAGAAGATCACCGGTCGCAAGCGCAGCATCGTCACCGACACCCTCGGCCTGCTACTGGCGGTCATGGTCACCGCTGCCAGTGTCTCCGACGGGGCCGCCGGCCTGCCCCTGCCGGCCCAGGTCGCCGCCGATCACCCGACCATCACCAAGACCTGGGCCGACAGCGCCTACCGCACCACGGTCATCGAAGGTGGCGCCGCGCTGGGCATCGACGTCGAAGTCGTTCGCCGCGACTCCGCCACCAGGGGATTCACCGTTCTGCCTCGACGCTGGGTCATCGAGCGCACGCTGGGCCGGCTGATGTTCCACCGCCGCCTGGCCCGCGACTACGAAGCCCTGCCCGCCCGCTCCGAAGCCATGATTCACACCGCCATGATCGACAACATGACCCGCCGCCTCACCCGCGAATCCCCCCAACCTGGAGAGACACCTGAAACCACAATCAGACAGAACTCACGGGATCAAACACCCACTCAAGGAACTGTTCGCGCGGGGACCGGCTCCCGAGGTGGCGCCGAAAACAGCGGGTATATGGTGGAAAACGGACAGTGAGCCATTGTCTCCGGTCCGGACTCGGCCGTCACAGCCCCCTCGTAGCCCCCTCGCGGGCGACGACCGGCTGCTCCACCGGGCATCACGTGGAAGGGCGCCACGAGGGAACACGGAGGACGTCATGCCGAGCAACAGAGCCGTCTCCTACCAGGGACCGGGCAAGGTGGAAGTCCAGAACATCGGCTACCCCGAGTTCGAGCTCAAGGACGGCCCGGGGGTCAACCCCGCCAACGTGGGCCGCAAGGTGCCGCACGGGGCGATCGTCAAGACCGTCGCGACGAACATCTGCGGCAGCGACCAGCACATGGTCCGTGGCCGCACCACCGCGCCCGTCGGCCTCGTGCTCGGCCACGAGATCACCGGAGAGGTCGTCGAGGTCGGCCCGGACGCGGAGTTCACGAAGGTGGGCGACCTCGTCTCGGTGCCCTTCAACATCTCCTGTGGCCGCTGCCGCAACTGCAAGGAGGGCAAGACCGGGATCTGTGAGAACGTCAACCCCGACCGGCCGGGCTCGGCGTACGGGTATGTCGACATGGGCGGCTGGGTCGGCGGGCAGGCCCAGTACGTCCTGGTGCCCTATGCCGACTGGAACCTGCTCAAGTTCCCGGACAGGGACCAGGCGATGGAGAAGATCCTCGACCTGGCCATGCTCACCGACATCTTCCCGACCGGCTTCCACGGCTGTGTCACCGCCGGGGTGAAGCCGGGATCGACCGTCTACATCGCGGGTGCGGGCCCGGTCGGGCTCGCCGCGGCGGTCTCGGCGCTCCTCCTCGGGGCCGCCGCGGTCATCGTCGGCGACCTGAACAAGGACCGCCTGGCGCAGGCCCGCAGCTTCGGCTGCGAGACCGTCGACGTGTCACGGGGCGAGCCCAGGGACCAGATCGAGCAGATCCTCGGCGTGCCGGAGGTCGACTGCGGCGTCGACGCCGTCGGCTTCGAGGCGCGCGGCCACGGCGCCGACGCCGGACAGGAACGCCCGGCCACCGTGCTCAACTCGCTCATGGAGATCACCCGAGCGGGCGGCGCGCTCGGCATCCCCGGCCTGTACGTGACCGGTGACCCGGGTGCCCACGACGAGGCGGCGAAGCAGGGCTCGCTCTCCCTCCGGCTCGGCCTCGGCTGGGCCAGGTCACTCTCCTTCACCACGGGCCAGTGCCCCGTCATGCGCTACAACTACTACCTGATGCAGGCGATCCTGCACGACAGGGTGCAGATCGCGAAGGCGGTCAACGCGGTGCCGATCCCGCTGGAGCGGGCACCCCAGGGGTATCAGGACTTCGACCAGGGCGCCGCGTCCAAGTTCGTGCTCGACCCCAACGGCATGCTCGGCACGACGGGGTAGCGATCCGTCACCGACGCCGGACCCCGCGTGCGGGCGGGGTGAACCGATCCCTTCCCCGTACGTGCCACCGCTTCCGGTGGTCGCCCGGATTCAAAGTGCTTCGACGAACAACTCGGCCTCGCGCTCGCCCATGCCGGTCTCGCCTCGCACCAGATAGACCGCCTGCTCGGCGCGGCCGGCGGCCTTGAGTTCGCGCACGCGGGTGGCCAGATCGGGGCCCGCCGCACCGGCGTGCGGCAGAGCGGTGGGTTGGGCGGGCTTGAACCGGGTCATGGCGGGTTGGCTCCACAGGTCGTGTCCCATGGCCACGCCGTCGACGGTCATCTTGGCGTCCCGCAGGCTGAGCCCGGTGTGGCGGCGCAGCTCCTTGATCGCCTCGATCTTGCGTCCCGTGCGGACCAGGCCGGTGACGAGCTCATGCAGCCCCTGCGGGGTAGGCATGGGCGTCGGCATGGGCATGGGCGCTTGGTTGCCCTTCCTGGCGGCCATGACGACCCCGATGACGATCACCAGGATCACCGCGACCAGGACGGCGACGATCAGCAGTTCCACGGGTCCCAAGTTCGGCATGTGCGGCATCGTATGACGGATCCGCGCGAGCGGTACAGGTGCGAGGGGCGGAGGGGGAACCCGTGGGCGATTCCCCCTCCGCCCCCGCTCCTCGCTTCCTGCGAGTCTCGCCGGACCGTCAGAGGTCCAGGACCAGGCGGGGTGACGACGAGCGGCCGACGCAGATCATCATGGTCCGGCCCGCCTCCCGCTCCTCGGCGGTCAGCAGCGAGTCGCGGTGCTCGGGCGTTCCCGCGAGCACCCGGGTCTCGCAGGCGCCGCAGTATCCCTTCTCACAGTCGTAGGAGAGGCCGGGGGCGACCTCGCGGATCGCCTCGATGAGGCGCTGGTCGGGCTCGACCCGCACGGTCCGCCCCGTCCGGGCGAGGTGGACGTCGAAGGCGGTGTTGGCCGCCGGGTCGAAGAGCATCTCCGGGGCGTCCCCGGCGGTGAAGCGCTCGACGTGCAGCCGGTCGCCGATGCCCAGGCGCTCGCAGACCCGCTCAACGGCCTCGATCATCCCGGACGGGCCGCAGCAGTAGATCGCGGTGGCCGGCCCCGCCGAGGCCAGGATCGCGTCCAGGTCGGGAAGGCCGAACTCGTCCTGTGGCACCAGCTCGGCGCGCTCGCCCGCGCACTCCACCAGTTCGTCGCCGAAGGCCATGGACGCGCGGGATCTCCCGCCGTAGACGGCGCGCAGGGGGCTGCCCCGGCGGGCGGCGGCGCGGACCATGGCCAGGATCGGGGTGATGCCGATACCCCCGGCGACGAACAGGTAGTCCTCGGCGGCCACCAGCGGGAAGTGGTTGCGCGGTCCCCGTACGCCGACGGTGACACCCTCACGGGCGATCTCGTGCATCTCGGCCGAGCCGCCGCGGCCGTTCTCCTCGCGCAGCACCGCCACCCGGTAGCTGTCTCGCTGCCCGGGGTCGCCGCACAGGGAGTACTGCCGGACGCGGCCCGACGGCAGGCGGAACTCCAGGTGCGCGCCGGGCTCCCAGGCGGGCAGTTCGCCGCCGCCCGCCCTGGCCAGGGTCAGCGCCAGCACACCGTCGGCGACCGGCTCGGCCCGGGTGACGACCGCCTCGAAGGAGGCGGCCTTGTTGAAAGAAGAGGTGAAGGCCGGCTGGGTGCCGGGCGCGGATCCGGCACCCAGCCGGGGTCCCGGTGGGAAGATCGCGGGGATCGCGTCCCAGCCGGACTGGTTTCCCCGCGTGGGGTAGGCGACGAGCCCGTCTTCGAGCACCTGGAATTCGGGCAGCCTGGTCAGCACCTGGGTGATCATCTCGCGGAACATGGCGCGGGCCAGGTGAGCGCCGGCGCAGCGGTGCGTGCCGATGCCGAAGCTGAGGTGCCTGGTGGCGTCCCGGTCCAGGCGCACCTCGGCGGGGTCGGGGAAGACGGCCGGATCGTGGTTGGCGGCGACCCACGAGATCAGCACGCGCTCGCCGGCCCGCACCGGGCACCCGCCGATCTCGGTGTCGGCGCGTACGGTGCGCGCCATGGACTGCGAGGGGGCGAACGCCCGGAGGAACTCCTCGGTGGCCGTGTCGAGCAGGTCGGGCGACTCGATCAGGCGGCGCCGCTGCTCGGGGTGGCGGCTCAGATGCACGAGGACGCTGCCGGTCAGCGACGTGGTGGTGTCGACACCGCCCGCGATGAGCAGCCCGATCACCGACACCAGTTCGTCCTCGCCGTACGGGGTGCCGTCGGGACGGTGCTGTGCGGCCAGGACGCTCGTCGCGTCCGAGGCGGGTTCGGTCCGGCGTAGCCGGATGATCTCGCGGATCCGCCGTTCCATGTAGGCGAGGCCCTCGGCGCCCCTGCGGGCCCTGTCGCTGTCGGCGGGCGCGGCGAAGATGTCGTGGATCGGCCCGGCCAGCCGGGCCCAGTCCTCCTCGGGGAAGCCCAGCCAGTCCAGGGTGACCGCGGCGGGCAGCGGGTTGGTCAGATCACGGACGAAGTCGGCCGAGCCGTGCTCGATGAACGCGTCGACGACGCGCGTGGCGTGCCTGGCGATCATCGGCCGTAGCCGGTCGACGGCGTCCGGGGTGAGCAGGGGGTTGATCAGGTCGCGGTACTCGGTGGCCTGTGGAGGGTCCAACTCGATCGGGTACTGCTCCAGGCCCGGCCCGCTGGGGATGACGATCGCGACCCGGTCCTCGCCCGAGGAGGCCCTGGAGGAGGAGAAGGTGTCGTCGTCGCGGGCGATCCTGGTCACGTCCGCGTAGCGGGTCGTGTAGACGAAGCCGCCGTGGGCCGGGGTCCGGCCGACCGGGCACTGCTCGCGAAAGGAGTCGTAGTAGGTGACCGGGTCCGCGGTGCACGCCGCGGAGTGGTGGTCGAAGTCAACCTGCTGGGTCATGGCGCACAGGCCCCATATCCATACGAACGATGCGCGGTGTTGCCCAGCCGCGCCACTGGGTGTCTGGGTGCCGGAAGTCTACTCACGTGCGGATCACGAGACAATGTCTCGCATATCGCAGCGATGTCACACGGTCTCCGGCGAGGACCGGGAGCTCAGAAGGTCAGGACGGCCTTCGCGGTCCTACCGGCGCGCAGGTCGGCGATCGCCTCGTTGATCCGCTCGAAGGGGTAGGACGTCATCATCCTGTCCACCGGGAAGCGTCCCGCGACGTACAGATCCAGCAGCCTGGGCAGGAACACCTGGGGGAGGCTGCTGCCGCCGATGATCCCGGTGACGGTGCGTCCGTTGAGGATACTGCGCCAGTCGAAGCTCATCTCCTGGCTGGGGCCGACGCCGATCACGCCGCACCGGCCGAGCGGGCCGAGCGCCTCGACGGCGGTGCGCAGCACGTCCTGGCGGCCGGTGGTGTCGATGACGAAGTCGAAGCCGTGCGGTGCGATCTCACGCAGCGCCTCGGCCGAGCCGGAGGCGGAGGAGTCGACCGTGTGCGTCGCTCCGTAGCCGCGGGCGGCCTCCAGCTTGGCGGCGTTGACGTCGACCGCCGCGACGACCGAGCAGCCGCTGATCGCCGCCGCGATGATCGCCGCGACCCCCACCGCGCCGGCCCCGAAGACGGCGATCGAGGAGCCGGGGGACGGGCGCAGCACGTTGAACACCCCGCCCGCGCCGGTCTGCAGGCCGCAGCCGAACGGGCCGACATGGGTCAGGTCGATGCTCTTGTCGATGGGAACGACGGCGCGCTCGGTCGCCACGACGTGCGTGGCGAAGGACGACTGCCCGAGGAAGTGGCCGTTGACCGGCGCGCCGTCCAGGGAGAGCGCCGAGGAGCCGTCGGGCCGCCTGCCGCCGAAGTTGAGGGCGTCGAAGCTCCGGCAGTAGGCGGGGGAGCCGGTCAGGCAGAGGGGGCAGGCGCCGCAGGAGGTGAAGCTCATCGCCACGTGGTCACCGGGGGCCACCGAGGTCACCCGCGAGCCGACCCGCTCCACGACCCCGGCGCCCTCGTGGCCGAGCACCGCGGGGGTGGGGAAGAAGGTGGCGAACTCCAGGTCGGTACCGCAGATGCCGGTGCTGCTCACCCGGACCAGCACCTCGTCGGGACGGGGCTCTTCGAGTTCTGTCTCCCGGAGGGCGAAGGACCCTCCGGAGGCCTCCAGAACGGCGGCGGTGATACGCACGGATCCTCCACAGCTATTTTCATAAAACGAGATGGCATCTTGACATGCAGAACAAGGGGGGTCAAGGATTCCGACATGGCCGAACTTGTGATCCCATCCGCCCAGCAACTGATCGACGGAGAGTGGGCAGCCGCTCGCGACGCCGGTGAGCTCGACATCGCCGACCCCGCCACCGGCCAGACCATCCAGACGGTGGCCTGCGCGGGCCGAGCGGACGTGGACGACGCCGTGGCGGCCGCCAGACGGGCCTTCCCCGGCTGGGCCGCGACCTCGGCCTCCGAGCGCGGCAGGCTGCTGCGCCGCTGGTCGGAGCTGATCGGCGAGCATGTCGAGGACCTCGCCCGCTTCGAGGCCCGAGACGTCGGCAAGCCGCTGTCGGGTGGCCGGATGAACATCTTCATCGCCCAGGGCATCATCGAGTACTTCGCGGGCGCCGCCGACAAGCTGACCGGCGTGACTCTTCCCACCCGCACCCCCGACTACCTTGGCTACACCCTGCAGGAGCCGTACGGCGTCTGCGCGGTCATCATCCCTTGGAACGTTCCGGCAGTGCTCACCGCGGCCAACGTGGCCCCCGCGCTGGCCGCGGGCAACACGGTGGTGCTCAAGCCCTCGGAGGTGGCGCCGCTGGCGCCGTTCGCGCTGGCGGAGCTGGCGCGGCGGGCCGGTTTCCCGCCGGGCGTGCTCAACGTGCTCACCGGAGTCGGCGCCGACGCCGGTGCCGCGCTCACCTCCCACTCCGAGGTGAACCACATCAGTTTCGTCGGCTCCACGACCACCGGCCGTGCGATCATGCGGGCCGCGGCGGACAACCTGGTCCCGGTCAAGCTGGAGCTGGGCGGCAAGTCGCCCAACGTGCTCTTCGCCGATGCCGATCTCGACGTGGCGATCCCGGCGATCGTGGGCTCCATCACCGAGAACGCCGGGCAGAACTGCTACGCGGGGTCGAGGCTGCTCGTCGAGGCGTCCATCAGGGACGAGGTCGTGGAGCGGGTGGCGGAGTCGATGCGCGCCGTGCGGATCGGTCCGTGGGACGCCGACCTCGACATGGGGCCGCTGGTCAACGAGGCGCAGTACCGCCGGGTGCTCGGCTTCCTGGAGAGTGCCCCCGCCGAGGGTGCCCGCCTGGTCGCCGGGGGTGGCCCCGCGCAGCGGGCGGACGGCGGCTGGTTCGTCCAGCCGTCGCTCTTCGACGGCGTGGACCCGCGCTCCCGGCTGTCCAGGGAGGAGGTGTTCGGCCCGGTGCTCGCGGTGCAGGAGTTCTCCGGCGCCCGGCAGGCGGTGGAGATGATGAACGACACCGACTTCGGCCTGCTGGCGTGCATCTGGACGAGCGACGTCTCCCGGGCGCTGCGCCTGGCCCAGGAGGTGCGCTCGGGGCAGGTCTCGGTCAACCAGTTCGCCGACGCCGGGGTCATCGGCTTCCCCTTCAACATGCAGAGGGACAGCGGCTTCAGCCGTGGCGGCGGATACGCCGCCATGCGGGAGTACACGCAGGAGAAGGCTGTCGCGGTACGTCTGCTCGACCGGTCGCCCGTGGAATGAACGTGACAGTGACGGAGCGGCTGTTAAATGGCAGCGTTCCAACCTGCACATATTCGCGCCACGCGGCACGCATGTAACAAGCATGTGACGCGCGGGGCAGTTGGCTCCGGAGGCATTGACACGCCTATCGGAGCGGCGGCAGAGTACGACGCATTGCGGGCGATGAATCACAATGCGAGATGCCATCGTGAATAACGATCGCTTGGAGGGTTAGAGTTGCGAGCACTGGTCCAGACGGCCTTCGGAGGTCCGGAGGCGGTGAGCGTTCAACAGGTCGCCGACCCCGAGCCCGGTCCGCTCGACGTGGTCGTCCGGGTCGGCGTCTGCGCCCTCAACCGGCTCGACCTGCTCCAGCGGCGCGGCCCCGGGGTGCTCCCCGGCTTCAGCCTGCCGCACATCGCCGGCATGGACATCGCCGGCCACGTGGCGGCGATCGGATCGGCGGTCACCGGCCTGACGGCCGGAGACCGGGTCGTGGTCGATCCTACGGTGGGCTGCGGATCGTGCCCGCACTGCCTGGCCGGTGACCGCGGCCACTGCGTCCGGCTGCGGGTCATCGGCGGGAACATGCCGGGCGGCTACGCCGAGTTCGTGGCGGTCCCCGCCGACCTGGCGCACCCGGTGCCGGACCACGTCGACCTCGACGAGGCCGCGGCGCTGCCCACCCCGTGGAGCACCGCCTGGAACGCCACCTACGCCGTCGGGAAGGTGACCGCCGGCGACTGCGTGGTGATCCAGGGCGCCGCCGGCTCCGTCAGCATCGCCGCGATCCAGCTGGCCAAGCGGGCCGGCGCCCGGGTGGTGGCCGTGGCCGGAAGCGACGAGAAGCTCGCCGTCGCGGCCGGGCTCGGTGCCGACCTGCTGCTACGCAACGACGCCCCGATAGCCGACGCGGTCCGCGACTACACGGGCGGCAGGGGTGCCGACGTCGTCCTCGATCACGTGGGCGCCGCCACCTGGCGGCACTCCCTGAGCTGCCTGCGGATCGGCGGCAGGCTGGTGACCTTCGGCAACACCAGCGGCGACCAGGTCTCCCTCTCCCTCGCCGAGATCTACCACCGAGGGCTCCGCCTGCTGGGCGCCGGCGCCTACACCTCGGCTGACTTCACCGCCATGCTCGACGCGTACTTCGCGGGAGGCATGCGCACCCTCCGCGCCGCCGAGTGCGGCCTGGAAGACCTGCACGAGAGCTTCGGGCTGGAGCGCTCGCGCGATCTGGTCGGCAGGGTGCTGGTGCGGCCATGACGGAGGAGCGGGCAACGCAGCCGGGTCGAGCGGGGCATGACGTCGCTCTGCTGATCGTCGGCGGGGACGTGGTGACGATGTCGCCGCGTCGCGAGGTGGTCACCGGCGCCACCGTCGCCGTCGCCGACGGGCGCATCGCCGCGATCGGTCCCGCCGCCACCCTGCGGAAGGACTTCCCCGGCGCGGCCGAACTCGACGCGGGCGGCTGTGTCGTCATCCCGGGCCTGGTCAACGCCCACCAGCACACCACCGCCGACCCGCTGGTGCGCAGCATGATCCCGGACGACATCGACTCCCAGGAGTCGATCTTCGACTGGATCGTCCCGCTGCACGGCAAGGTCACCGGCGACGACGACGAGCTGTCCGCCACCCTGACCGCCGCCGAGTCGCTCCTGCGCGGGGTCACCACCATCCTGGAGCCGGGCACCGTCGCCCACCCGCTGCGGGTGGCGGCGGGGCTCCGGGCGGCCGGCATCCGCGGCCGGGTCGGCCGGTGGGGCTGGGACGTGCCCGGCGCCCTTCACGCGCTGCCCGCGGCCGAGACCCTGGCCCTGCAGGAGGAGACGGTACGCGCGCTGCCGCCAGGCGGGACCGTCACCGGCTGGGTCACCCTGGTGGGGCACGATCTGGCGAGCGACGAGTTGTTCACCGGCGCCGCCGAGCTGGCCGAGCGGCTGGATGTCGGTCTCACCTGGCACATCTCGCCGGGCGAGGCGGACGTCCACGCCTACGCGCGGCGCGCGGGCAGGCGGCCGGTGCTCCACTTCGGGCAGCTGGGCGTGCTGGGCCCGAGGCTGGTGCTCGGCCACGCCGTCTGGCTCGACGACGCGGAGCTGGACGCCCTCGTCGAGACGCGGACCGCGGTGGCATCCTGCCCCGGGGCCTACCTGCGCCTCGGCCAGGGCTACACCCGCGCCGGCCGGCACGCCGAGCTCGTACGCCGAGGCGGCAGGGTCGCCCTGGGCTGTGACTCCCACAACGCGGGCGACGTGCCCGATCTGCTGCGTGCCGCGTGGTTGCTGGCCGCGCTGGAGCGCGACCGCGACGTGCGGCCCGTCCTCCGCGCCGACCAGGTGTTCGCGCTGGCCACGATCGACGGCGCCGCCGCGGTGGGCCTGGGCGACCTCGTCGGCTCGATCGAGGTCGGCAAGGCCGCGGACCTCGTGGTCCTGGACACCGGGGACCCTGTCTGGGCCCCGCGCGGTGACCTCGCGACCCACCTCGTCTGGGGCGCCCCGAGCCACACGGTCCGGGACGTCCTCGTCGACGGTCAGGTGGTCGTGCGCGACCGCCGGATCACCACCGTCGATCTCGAAGCCCTGTCGGAGGAGGCGCAGGCACGGTCCGCCGCGCTGCTCCGCAGGACCGGTATCGACGTTCCCCACCGCTGGCAGGCCCTGTCGGCGGAAGAATACATCCAAGGAGTACACGGATGAGGATCATCGATCTCGCAGACAGGACGCCGGCGCAGAAGCAGGGATTGCTCTCCCAGCTCGTCGTGCCGCGCCCGATCGCGATGATCACCACGCTGGACGCCAAGGGCGGCGTGAACGTCGCCCCGTTCAGCTACTACATGCCGGTCTCCGGAGAACCCCCGCTCGTCGCGGTCACGGTGGGCTCGGTCAGGGAGGCGACGGACGAGCCCAAGGACAGCTGGGTGAATCTGAACGCCTCGGGCGAGTTCGTGATCAACGTGACCACGACCGCCCTGGCCGACCACATCGAGACGGTGGCCAGGGAGTATCCGGCCGGCGTCGACGAGGCCGACCTCGTCGGCTGGCGGACCGTGCCGTCGCAGGTCGTCCAGCCCCCGTCGCTGGCCGACAGCCCGGCGCACCTGGAGTGCCGGGTGCGCGAGGTCATCGACCGGGGGGACTCCTCCTCCTGCTTCTCGGGTGTGCACATCGTGCTGGCCGAGGTGGTCTGCATAACGGTGGACGAGTCGATCATGGCGTCCCCCACCAGGATCGACCCGACCAAGGTGCACGCGGTCGGCAGAATGGGCTTTCCCTGGTTCGTCGCGGCGTCGCCGGAGTCGACTTTCAGCCAGGACCGCATCGCCTACGCCGATCTGCCGGGTGGCGAGGAGGTGCTCGCCTGACCTGTCGCGCAGGCAGGGAGGGGCTCCGCTAAAGCCCGCACCCCGCCGGCGACCAAGATTCATCCCCCACTCGCGCACCGTGGGCGGTGCGCGAGCATTCAGATCGAGAGGATCGTCATGGCCGCATACTATCGAAGGGGCCGGGCCACGGCCGCACTGACCGCCTGCCTGAGCGCGCTGGCGCTCGCCGGGTGCGCGAGCAACGACGCCACCGCGCCCCAGGCCACGGCCCCCGCCCCGGCCGACGCGAGCGCGAAGACCGAGGGCGGCAACGTGCTACCGGGTCAGCCGGACATCAACGGCGACGGCAAGGTCGTCATCGGGGTGCTGAGCCCGGGTGACATCAACGACAAGGGCTACTACCAGAGCTTCGTCGACACGGCGGAGGCGTACGCCGCGGAGAAGGGCTGGACGATCATCAAGCGCGGCAGCGTCAACACCAGCGAGGCGCTCAACGCCGCGCGGGCGCTCTGCCAGCAGAAGGTCGACATGGTTGCCCTCGGCGCCTCGGAGCTCCGGGACGCGATCCCGGCCTCGGAGGAGCCGGTGTGCGCGAACACCGCCTGGTACGTGCCGTCCGCCGACAACATCCTGCAGACCCCGAAGATCATGCTTTCCACCGACCGGGCCGACCAGAGCATGCTGGCCGCGGGGTACGCGGCGGGCCTGATCATGAAGGACAACGGCGACACCAAGGCCGGGTTCGTGACCGGCCCCGAGGCCGACTTCACCGTCACCGCGTCCGCCGCGTTCAAGGCCGGCATCCGGCTGGTGATTCCGGAGGCCACGCTGACGACCACCTACAGCGGAGACCTCAACGACTCCGCCAAGGCCAAGGAGGCCACCCAGGCGCAGATCAGCCAGGGTGTCAAGGTCATCTACCCCTACCTCGGCGGCGCCACCGACGCGGCGGCGGAGCTGGCCAACGCCAACGGGGTCCTCACCCTCACCCCCGGTACCGACCGGTGCGACTCCACCAAGCCCAAGTTCGACATCTCGGTGCTCTTCAGCCCCGGAGACTACTTCAAGGCCGCGCTGGAGGAACTCGCCGCCGCGAAGCTGCAGATGGGCGTGGAGAAGGTCTGGACGCTCGGCGTCGACCCGTTCCCGACCGTCAAGATCTGTAACGGGACCCCCGAGCAGAACGAGAAGCTGAAGGCCTTCATCGCCGACGTCGGTAGCAAGAAGATCGACACCACGGAGACGGTGAAGAGGCTCGGTTCCTGAGATGACAGAGGACGAACGGGCGAGGGAGCTCACCCCGCCATCGGCGCCCGCGCTGCGGCTGCGGGGAATCAGCAAGAGCTACGGTCCGGTCGTCGCCTGCGACGCCGTGGATCTCGCCGTGCACCAGGGCGAGATCCACGGTCTGCTCGGTGAGAACGGGGCCGGAAAGTCGACGCTCATGAAGATCCTGCTGGGCCTCGTCCAGCGGGACGCCGGGACCATCCTGCATCATGACGGGCCCGTCGACATCGGCAGCCCGCAGGAGGCCGTGGCTCTCGGCATCGGCATGGTGCACCAGCACTTCAGCCTGATCAATCCGCTGACGGTCTGGGAGAACGTCATCCTGGGGGACACCGGGAAGATCGACAAGGCCGCCGCCTGTGACCAGGTGCGGGACGTCTCCCAGCGCTACGGCCTGCCGATCGACCCGCTGGCCAGGGTCGAACGGCTCTCCGCGGGCGAGCGGCAGCGGGTCGAGCTGATCAAATGCCTGCGCCGGGATCCGTCGGTGCTCATCCTCGACGAGCCGACGTCCGTGCTGACCCAGGCGGAGTCGGCCGAGCTGTTCGGTGTGCTGCGCCACGTGGTCCGTTCGGAGAACCGTGCGGTCATCCTGATCAGCCACAAGCTGGCGGAGATCGCCGCGGCCACCGACCGGGTGACCGTGCTGCGCAAGGGGAGGGTCGTCTTCCAGAGCGCGACCGCGGAGACGGGGCCGCAGGAACTGGCCCGCCAGATGGTGGGCAGGGAGGTATCCCTGGGCAGCGAGGCCGCGGCGCTCGGCCTGCTGCCGGTCGACACCCCGCGGACGGGTGAATCCGGAGCGGGTAAAGCGGAGTCCTCGGTGGCCGCGCTGCGGCTGCGCGGCCTGACCGTCACCGTCGACGGGGTGCGCGTGCTGTCCGACCTCGACCTGGACGTCGCCCCCGGCGAGATCGTCGGCCTGTACGGGGTCGAGGGCAACGGCCAGTCGAACCTGGGCGACGTGCTGTCCGGGCTCGTCGTCCCGGACGCCGGGTCTGTCGAGATCTCCGGCAGGCAGGTGGACCTGAACCGCCCGGGGGCGCTGCACGCGGCCGGACTCGGCATCGTGCCGGAGGACCGGCACGCATCCGGGGTGGTGCTGGACATGAGCGTCGCCGAGAACCTGGTCATGAAGTCGCTGAACGCGGTGAGCGGCCGCGCGTTCGTCAGCCGCAGGAAGACGCATGAGGTGGCCCGCCGCCTGGCGGCCGAGTTCAACATCGTCACCCCGTCGATGGACACCCCGGTGCGCAGCCTGTCGGGAGGCAACCAGCAGCGGGTCGTGCTCGCCCGTGAACTCTCGGCGGGACCGCTCGTGCTGGTCGCCGCGCAGCCCACGCACGGGCTGGACGTGGGGGCCATCGAGGACATGTACCGGCGATTGCGCGACGTCGCGTCAGGAGGAGTGGCCGTGTTGCTGATATCCACCGAACTGGAGGAGGTCATGGCGCTCTCCTCCAGGATCGCGGTGATCTCCTCCGGGAAGATCACCGGTGTGCTCTCCACCGGGGAGGCCACGGCCGAGCGGCTCGGGATGCTGGTGGGCGGGGTGGCCGCGTGAACGAAGTCCGCGAGGACCTCCGCCAGGACTCCCCCCAGAAGCCGGGGCGAAAGTCCCAGCCGGCTCCCGGCACGGACGACACCTCCGGGCGTCGCCTGCTGGCCTTCCTCACCCCGAGTGCGGGCGGCTGGCAGACCGGCCTGGCGACCACCGCGGGCGTGCTCGTGGCGCTCTCCCTGTCGTCACTGCTGATCGCCGTCACCGGGGGATCTCCCCTGGCGTCGGTGCAGGCCCTCTTCGAGGGCAGCATGGCCAACTGGACGGCCTGGACCTCCACGCTGCTGTACGCGGCACCGCTGCTGCTGGTCGCCGTGGGCGCCTGCGTCAGCGCCCGATCGGGCACGTTCAACATCGGCCAGGAGGGCCAGGTGCTGATCGGCGCCCTCTTCGGGGCCTGGGTCGGCCTGCGCCTGGCGGTCCCGGGGCCGCTGCTGCTGGTGATCGTCCTGTTGACCGCCTCGCTGGCGGGCGGCGCCTGGGCGGCCCTCAGCGCGCTGATGTACCGGATCCGCGGCGTCAACATCGTGGTCAGCACGCTCCTGATGATCTTCATCGCCCAGCAGGTCGTCGCGTTCGCGGTGAACACGTCGTGGCTGCTGCAGGAGTCGCGGATCGGGGATGCCATCGTCTCGCCGCAGTCCAACCCGCTGCCGGCCGGCGCGCTGCTCGGCTCGGTCGGTGAGTACCCCAACCTTCAGGTCAACGGGGGCCTGCTGCTGGCGCTGGTCGGCGCCGTGGTGGTCGCGGTGGCGCTCGCCCGCACCCGGTGGGGGTTCCGGCTCACCATGCTCGGCCTCAACCCGCTCGCCGCCAAGCACGCGGGGGTGCGCGTCAACGCGCTGGGCGGTATGGCGCTGGCCATCTCCGGTGCCTTCGCCGGTCTGGCCGGGGCCGTGCTGCTGGCCAGCCCGGTGGGAGTCAACCGGCTTCAGCCGGGCATAGCGATGAACATCGGCTGGGACGGCATGCTGGTGGCCCTGGTCGCGCGTAACCGGCCGCTGCTGACCGTACCCGTCGCCCTGCTCTTCGGCGTGCTGCGTTCCGGCGGCGGCTTCCTCGCCGCGACCGGTGTGCCCCCGTTCCTCGTGGACGTGGTCAAGGCCCTGCTGGTGCTGGCCTTCGTCGCTCCGCCCGTCATCGTCGCCATGATCCGGCGTCGCAGGGCCGGTGTCCGTACCGCGCGCGCCGAGCACCGGCCCGCGCCCGTCGCAGAGGGGGCCGCGCTGTGATCGCCGTAGACGACATCTCCACCATCCTGTCCAGCGGGATCAGGCTCACCGTTCCGCTGGCCTTCGCGGCGTGCGGGGAGTACCTCGCCGAGCGGGCCGGCGCGATGAACATCTCCGTCGAGGCGATGATGCTGGGCGCCGCGTTCGGCTCGGTCGCCACGGCCAGCGCCACCGGCAGTGCCACCACCGGGCTGGTCGCGGGCGTGCTGATCGGGCTCCTGATCGGGTTCGTGCACGGCAACCTCTCACACCGGCTGGAGATCAACACCTTTGTGATCGGCCTGGTGCTCAACGCCCTCGTGCTCGGGCTGACCAGTTACCTGATCACGGTCAGCTCGTTCGAGTCGCACCAGGTGTCGCAGGTCAGCATCCCCTGGCTGCGCGACATCCCGCTGATCGGCCACCCGCTGTTCGTCGAGCGCTGGCCGGTCTACCTGCTGATCGTCCTCATCCCGCTGACCTGGTGGCTGGTGGAACGCAGCAGGTGGGGCCTGGAACTGCGAGCGGTCGGCGAGCAGCCCCAGGCCGCCGACGTCACCGGTATCCGGGTCAACCTGCGCCGCCGCCAGGCGCTGCTGTGGTGCGGCGCGCTGGCCGGGCTGGGAGGCGCGTACCTGGCGGTCGGCGAGGTCGGCTCGTTCAACCAGAACATGACCGCCGGGCGCGGGTACATCGTCATCGCGGCGGTGATCTTCGGTGCCTGGCGGCTGCGGCGGACCCTGATCGGCTGCGCGCTCTTCGGCCTGGCCGACGCCATGCGCCTGGCGCTGCCGGCGCTGGGCCTGACGATGAACTCGCAGCTGCTCGTGGTGGCGCCGTACCTGCTCGCGCTGCTGGCGATGCTGCTCTTCGCGAACCAGAACCGTGAACCCAGGGCGCTCGGCCAACCGTTCGAACGGGGATCTACCTGACGACCGGGCCGAGCCCCGATGACCACCCGCAGTGAAACACACGATATTTGGAGGAATCAATGAGTGATCTGACCCAGGCGAGATGGACCCATGTCGCGCTGCCCACCGGCGACCTCGACAAGGCGATCGAGTTCTACACGTCGCTGACGCCGCTGGTGGTCGTCGAGCGGTTCCGCGACGCCGACGGTGAGAGCGCCTGGCTCTCCAACGACAAGCAGGTTGAGACCCCGATGGTCCTGGTGCTCGTCTCGTTCAACAAGGACAAGGGCGGGCAGCTGGGGCTGCTGACGCCGTTCGCGCACATCGGCATCGAGGTGCCCGAGCGCACCGACGTGGACGGCATCGCCGAGCGGGCGCGCGAGCTGGGCTGCCTGCACTGGGAACCGCGCGACATGCCCGACCCGGTCGGCTACATCTGCGCGCTGAAGGACCCCGACGGCAACGTCATCGAGATCTCCCACAACCAGCAGGTCTTCAACACGGTGCGCAAGCTGTGGGCGAACCCCTCCTGAGCGGACAGCTCACCCGGGCCGCGGTCGCACGGTACGTCGAGGCGCTCAACGCGCACGACGCCGATGCGGTCGCGGCCTGCGTGAGCGAGGACTTCGTCAACGAGCACACCTCGGCCCTGGGGCGGAGCGTGACCGGCAGGCACGGCTACCGCGCCAACCTCACCGGTTTCCTGGCCGACTTCGTGGATCTACGCTACGAGGTCGAGGACCTCCTCGTCGAGGGCGACCGGGCGTCGCTCGCCTACCGGATGTCGTTCCGGCTGGCCTCGGCGGGCGGCAGGCCGGTGGTGGTGCGCGGGGTGTTCAGGTTCCGGGTCGACGCCGACGGCCTGATCGCGCACCGCACCGACTACTGGGACAGCGGCGAGGTACGGCGACAACTCGACACCCAGCCCTAAGTTCCCTTTAGGTCGATCAAACCAATAAAGGCTCCCAAAGCATCAGTAAGGGCTTAGGTGGGCCGAAATGACCCTCAGGGGCCTCTCGTGCCGGAAAGGGCACCGAGAGGCCCCTGAGGGCTGCTGGGGGGCGTCCGAAGGCCCCGAACGTGAGACGGCCGGTGGGAGAGATCCCACCGGCCGTCTCTTCTGTGTGGCGCGGGTCAGTTGCCCCAGTCCTGGTTGGGCACGACCGCCTCGGCGATGCGGAAGCTGCCGCCCGGCAGCGGCTTCTTGCCCTCCCCGTCACCCCTCGCCTTCACGACGTTCTTGCCGAACCCCTCCACGAGCGGGCGGCCCACGTCGCGCTTGAGCCACAGGCGCAGCAGGTGCCGGCGGCGCTCCGGCTCGGGCCAGTCGACGTAGCTGGTCCGCGAGTGCAGGGCGGCGTAGTTCAGCAGCCACTGGACGTCACCCGGCTGGAAGTCCATGTCGATCGGGAGCCCCTGCTCCTGGGTGATCTCGTCGTAGAGGTGCAGCAGCTCGATCTGCGCCTCGGTGAGCTGCGGCACGCCGGGGTACTTCTGGGCAGAGAAGATCATCGTGCTGCCCGCGTAGGTGCTGAAGACCCCGTCGACGTAGCTGCAGATCGGGGAGACGTAGGTGTCCGAGAGGGCGTCGGGGTCCTGGCCCCGCCAGTCCCAGTGCCAGGGCTCGAACAGCAGGGGAGCGAGGTCGGGGCGGCGGCGCAGGATCTCGTTGTAGATCGTCGTGCCGCTCACCAGGCTGCTGGAGCCGCCCTCCTTGGACGCGCGCAGGCACAGCAGCGCCACCACGTCGGAGCTGTCGGAGTGGAAGGGCAGCCGGTCGCGCACCCGCGACGGCAGCGCTCCGGGGTCGTCGAGCGTCTTGTTGGAGGTCGCGATGACGTGGTCGAGCACGTTGCCGAGCTGGTTCTGCTCCATCGGCGTGCCGAGGTGCAGGCCCATCAGGAAGAAGATCGCGCCGGCCAGCGTGTCGCCGTACTCGGCGGTGCGCAGGCCGCGGACCAGGATGAAGCCGCGCCCGGCGTCCATCTGCCGCGCGCACTCCTCGATCATGCCGCGCGCGGCGACGAGCGGGTAGCTCTCCGCGGTCACGTCGCGCAGGTCGGGGTCGTCCTCGACGAACCGGCGGCCGAGGGTTTCCAGCTCCTCACGCTCGGCGTCGTTGAGAAGGTAGATCCACTCGGTCGATCCGGCCAGCTCGTCACCGCGCCAGGCGGAGGGGCCGGTAATGGGGGATGAGGAAAGGTCTGTGGTCATGATGCGCTCCGAGTGCTCGGGGTCGTCTCAGAAAGTGCTCGCCGGGGCGGGACACGTGATCCGGGCGGGAACGCGACGGGAGAGGCCGCACGAACCGGTCGTGCGGCGGAGCCCGCCGCGACGCCAGGGTCAGAAGGGAGTCTGCGGATCCCCGGCGGCGGTACCTGGGCGCAGGCCCTTGCGCGGTGGGCGGATCCGCATCGGATCCCTGAAGCAGGGCAGGCTGGACCCGGAGCCTGGTACGGCTACCTGGGTCATGGTTCTCTCCTGCGGCTGGTGGTTCTTCCGCCACGCTAGACCGCTCCCAAAGGTTCCGTCAATAGAGATGTCGTCTCGCCCTCCGTTACGCCTGTGCGCCTCTGCGGCCCTCCGGGCGGGGACGGCCTCAGCGGGCCTCTCCGGCGCGGCGCTCCCGCTTTCCCCGTGCGATCTCGGTGCCCAGGGCGTCGAGGCGCTGGGTCCAGAAGTGCCGGTAGCGGTCGAGCCACCTGTCCACCTCCCGTAGCGGGGCGGGGTCGACGGCGTACAGGCGCCGTGTTCCCTGGGCGCGCACGGTCGCGAACCCGTTGTCCCGCAGCACGCGCAGGTGCTGCGAGACGCCGGGCTGGGAGATCCCGAACTCCTCCTGCACCACGGCGCTGATTTCGCCGGCCGCCCGCTCGCCATCGGCGAGCAACTCCAGGATCCGGCGCCGGACGGGGTCACCGAGAACGTCGAGTGCGTGCATGGCCTCACTATCCCAGTGTCGGCTCATATGCGGGAATTCCGCGGCCGGCCGAACCGTTCGGCCGCCCCAATGTGCCTCCCACCTGGACGTATGCGCCTCGGGATGGTGCCATGGGAGGAGAGGGATGCCCGGAGAGCCGGCACCTGTGATCCAGGAGGCCACAGTGAAGGCAACCATAGGTGACAAGCTGATCGTGGAGGGGACCCACAGCGGCGACCCTCGCAAGATCGGGTTCATCGTCGAACTCCATCACCAGGACGGAAGCCCGCCCTACGTGGTCCGCTGGGAGGACGACCAGCACGAGAGCCTCGTTTTTCCTGGGCCTGACGCCCATGTGGTGTCGAAGACACCGGAGTAGCAGGCGTTTCACGCCCGTTTGGTGAGGATTGCCCATGGCGGGGCGGCCGGGACCGCCCCGCCCCGGACACCGGTGATCCCATCGCGTCGCGCGGGCTACGATCGCTGATGTGCAGCAGCGTGAATTGGGTAGAACCGGCAGGCAGATCGGCGTCGTCGGGCTCGGCGCGTGGCAGTTGGGGGCCGACTGGGGTGAGGTCGGCGAGGACGAGGCGCTGGCCACCCTCAACACGGCCGTGGACTCCGGGGTCACCTTCGTCGACACCGCCGACGTGTACGGCGACGGACGGAGCGAGCAGATCGTCTCGCAGTTGATCAAGGACAGGCCCGGGCTGACCGTGGCCACCAAGATGGGCCGCCGTGTCGCCCAGGAGCCGTCCGCCTACACCCTGGACAACTTCCGGGCCTGGACCGACCGCTCCCGGGCCAATCTCGGCGTCGACACCCTCGACCTGGTGCAGTTGCACTGTCCGCCCACCCCGGTCTACTCCTCGGACGAGGTCTTCGACGCCCTCGACACCATCGTGGGGGAGGGCCGTGTGGCCGCCTACGGGGTGAGCGTGGAGACCTGCGAGGAGGCGTTGACCGCGATCGCCCGGCCGAACGTGGCCACCGTTCAGATCATCCTCAACGCCTTCCGGCTCAAGCCGCTGGAGAAGGTGCTCCCGGCGGCGGCCGCCGCCGGGGTCGGCATCATCGCCCGCGTCCCGCTGGCCAGCGGTCTGCTGTCCGGCAAGTACGACGAGTCCACGGTCTTCGCCGCCGACGACCACCGCACCTTCAACCGGCACGGCGAGTCCTTCGACGTCGGCGAGACCTTCTCCGGGGTCGACTACGCCACCGGCCTGGAGGCGGTGCGCCGCCTGGCCCCGCTGGTGCCGCCCCAGATCACCATGGCGCAGTTCGCGCTGCGCTGGATCATCGACCAGCCCGGCGTCTCCGTGGTCATCCCCGGTGCGCGCAACCCGGCCCAGGCCCGTGCCAACGCGGCCGCCGCCGCGTTCGACGCGCTGCCCGAGGCCACTCTCCAGGGTGTGCGGGAGATCTACGACGAGCTGATCCGCCCCCAGGTCCACCAGCGCTGGTGAACCGCCGCGGGTGACGACGCCGGTCATGATCTCCTGGATCCGGCGCGCCATGGCGGTCCACCGGTGCCGGTGAACCGCCGCGGGCGACGAGGGCCGGATTCCGCGCGGATGCGGGACCCGGCCCTCGTAGGCAGGTTTTTATGGATCTGTAAACCGGCCGGTTATGCATGGCCGTATCGGGACTGCCGGATGATATCGGGTTAGCCGGAAAAGCGGAATTCGGGAGGGAGTGGCCGGGATTTTTGGCCGCCGGATGAATTCCCTTTCTCTGGGCGGGGAGTTCGCCGGTGGTCCGTTAGGCAAAATAGAGGAAGTCCTTTTATCTGCCCATTCATCGTGTGACATGCCTTAGGGGGACGGGCGCCGTGCCGGGCTACGCGCGGGTGCGGGCGCGGCGTAGCCGCTCCCCGGCCGCGGTGCGCTGGGGCGCCGACTCCTCCCGCTGCAGCCGCTCCCGTGCGTACAGGCGCAGCCAGTCGGCGATCAGATAGACCGGGGAGGGGCTGGGCTCCGCGGTGACCACGTTGGCCTCGGCGAGCCTGTCGGCGACGTCGGCGGCCAGCCGCACGTCCGAGTCGAGCAGCGCGGCCAGATCGTCGGCGGTGAACTCGCCGCTCGGCAGCGCGCCCAGGCGCCGCAGCGAGGTCCACAGTTCGGGGCCGAGATCGCGCTCGTAGGTGGCCGCGCAGGTGCGCAGTGACAGGTCGTCCACCGACAGCTCGTCCAGCAGCGAGTGCTCGTCGGCGAGGCGGTCGGCGAACAGGGAGAGCCTGACGTGACGGTGGGCGGCCAGTCGCGCCCCGGCGATGCGGACGGCGAGCGGAAGGTTGGCGCAGGTGCCGACCACGCGCAGGGCGGCCGCGGGGTCGGCGTCGACGCGCTCGGCACCGGCGGTCCGCCGTAGCAACTCGACGCCTTCCGCGGGGGTGAAGGTCTCCAGCGCCACGTGGTGCGCCGACTCCAGGGCGCTCAGCCGCCTCCTGCTCGTGATCAGCACTCCGTTGTCCCCGGTACCGGGGAGCAGGGGCCGTATCTGCGCCGCGGTGGACGCCTCGTCGAAGATCAGCAGGATGCTGCGCTCGGCCAGCCAGGCCCGGCAGGCGGCGACCCGCTCGCCGGCCCGGCGCGGAGGGTCGCCCTCGAAGCCGCAGGTGCGCAGGATCTCGGCCAGCACATCGGGAATCGAACGCTCCCGGCCACCCGCCGTGCGCAGCCGTACGAAGAGCTGCCCGTCGCGGAAGCGCTCGCGCAGCAGGTGGGCGGAGTGCACGGCCAGCGCGGTCTTGCCCGCTCCCGCCGGGCCGGAGATCACCACCGGCGGGCTGTGCCGGCGGGCGCGGAAGACGTCGAGGATGTCCTGGACGCTCTCGCGGCGGCCGGTGAAGTCGGCCAGGTCGCGGGGGAGCTGGCTGAGGTGGGCGATCACCTCCTGGCCGTGGCCCGCGGTGGGGTGCGACCTGATCACGGCCGCGCCGCCGAGGTGTGGCGGGCCCCCGGCCGACGGGCCGTCCAGGGACGGGTCACCCGCGAGGATCGCCCGGTAGAGCCGTTCGAGGACCGGGCTGGGCTGGAGGCCGAGTTCCCGGGCCAGTGTCTGGCGCATGTCCTCGTACTGCGCCAGGGCCTCCGACTGCCGCCCGCAGCGGAACAGTGCGATCATCTGCGTGCTGCGCAGCCGTTCCCTGAGCGGGTGGCGCCGGACGTTCTCCTCCAGGGAGCCGATGATGTGCGTGTGGTGTCCGAGGCTGAGCTCCGCCTCGGCCCAGTCCTCGTACACCGACATGCGCTCGCTGCGCAGCCGGGAGAGCTCGTCGCTGATCAGCGGCACGTGCGCCATGTCGGGCAGGGGGTCGCCCCGCCAGAGCCGCAGAGCCTCGTGGAGCGGGCCCACCGCCTTGGTGATCTCGCGGTCGCGCAGGTGCTGGCGGCCCCTGCGGGCCAGGGTCTCGTAGACGAGGATGTCGAGCTGCTGGGGACCGAGCCGTAGCTGGTAGCCGGGAGGACGGTAGGCCAGCCGGTCGCGGTCGGCCTCCCCGAGCACGTTCTTGCGCAGCGCGGACACGTAGACCTGGACGTTCTTCAGCGCGGTCCTGGGGGGCTCCTCGCTCCACGCCGCGGTGCTGAGCTGGTCCACCGGGACGATCCTGTTGGCGTGGCAGAGCAGCAGGGACAGGAGCACGCGCTGCTTGAAGGGCCCGAGCGGGACCAGGCTGCCGTCGCGGCGGGCCTCAAGAGGGCCGAGCACGGCGAAGGTGGTCTCTCCCGCCTCCGCCTTCTCGCGCACTACGGTTGCACCCACGGGGGATTCTCCATTGGCTGTCCAGGCGGCTGCGGAAATCTGACCGGGTTATGTGGAGGCGGGCTCACAGAATTGTCATGATATATGCGCCTATCTATTAGTAAACCGGTGATTTCTGCTGAAGTAGTCAGCTCTGATTGTCAACCAGGAGCTCGTGAAGTGAACCGAGCAGACGCAGTCCGGCCCGCCGTCTTTCCTCGGTCCCGCCCGCGAGCGCGGAGACGATGGACAGCAGGTCGCCGAACTCGGCCCCGGTGCCCTCCAGCACCCGCAGGGCGTGGCGGTTGCGCTGCACGATCCGCAGCGCCGCCGACGCCTGCGCGGCGAAGAGCGTCAGCAGGGCCAGTTCGTCGATGGCCGCCCGCGCCTGTGGGTGAGGATCGAGCACCTCCAGCACGCCCAGCGCCTCGTCGTCGTGGACGAGCGGCACCGCCATGAGCCCACCCGGCACGTACGCGGTCGACTCGGCGATGTCGCGGGCGAACACCGTGCTCGTCGACAGGTCGTCGACGATCAGCGCGTCCCCGGCGCTCAGCACCCACCCCGCGATGCCCCGCGTGGCGGGGAAGCGCCGTCCGACGAGCACCTTCTCGCCCTCGCCGGAGACCGCCTCGAAGACGAGGTCCCCGTGCTCCTCGTTCACCAGGAAGATCGAGCTCGCCTTGGCCCCGAAGATCACGCGTGCGGTGTCGACGATCGACTGGAGCAGGAGGCGGTGTTCCGCCTCAGAGCCGGCGACCGCCGCCGAGACGGCCGCGATCATCTCACCGTTCACCATCATCGAGATTCCTCACATTCTGCGCGGTCAGGTACAGGACGGTCTTCACCTGGAAGGGCGTCAGCCCGGGGTGCTTGCTCAGGATCAGCGCGCAGTGGGCCGCGACGTGAGGGGTCGCGAAGCTGTTCCCGGTGCACCGGGTGCGCCCGCCGCCGGGCCAGGCCACCTCCACGTCGGATCCATGGGCGAAGAACTCCACGGGCGGGCGAGGGTTGTACAGGATCAGCCCGGGATCGGCCCCGGCGTGGCTTCCCACGGAGATCACCGAGGAGAACCGCCAGGGGAAGCTCTCCACCGGCAGGTTGTGCGCGGACGCCACGAGCACCGTACGGCGGAAGTAGGCGAGGTCACCGAGCTCGCGCAGCGGTTCGGCCAGGTGCCTCCTGTTGGTCGACAGGCTCAGGCTCACCACGTCGAAGCCCTGCTCGATGGCCCAGCGGAGCCCGGTGACGAAGGCGTCACCGGTTCCCGAGAAGCCCGCTCCCAGCACCTGGACGCTGTGCAGCTCGCACTCGGGCGCGATCGAGCGGATGATCCCGGCACACGCCGTTCCGTGCCCGCAGGTGTCGGCGGCGTCGCTCTCCCGCACGACGGCCTTACCGTCCGGGCCCGTCACCACGGCATGGGTCGCCTGCACCGGGGCGAGCAGCGGGTGGTCGCGGTCGACCCCGCTGTCCACCACGCAGACCCGCACGCCGCGCCCGGTGGCGCCCTGCCACGCCCACTCCGGGGTGATGGCCGCGTTGCCCGCGGCGGACACGCTGATGTCGGCGAGGTCGTCCTCGGCGCCGAGCCGCCAGGTGAGCTCGGGATGGGCGGTCATCGCCGGCCCGCCAGCGCCAGTGCCCATCCCCTGCCGACCAGGTGCCCCTTGGCCGCGAACTCGGCCATCGCGCCGCGCGCCGCGGCCTCGCTCTCCCGGTGGGCGCCCAGGACGGCGAGGCCGCGGGCGTTGCCGAGCAGCACCGTGGCGCGGCAGGCGGGGGAGTCGGTGCCGCCGGCTTCGCGTACGGCCAGGTCCATGAGCTCCCGGCAGGGCTCCGCGGCGCCCCGGGCGGCGAGCACCTCGGCCTGGATCGCGTGCAGCTCGGCCGTGTTCATCGGGGCGGCCCGGGGCGAGCCCTCCAGGGCCGTGCCCGCCCACAGCTCGGCCCCGGCCAGGTCTCCCCGGCGCAGCAGCGTGCCGGCCAGGTCACGTGAGGCGGTGACCAGGAGCTGGCTGTCGCCGAGCGCCCCGGCCCTGGCGCATGCCTGGCGGAGCAGGTCCTCGGCGAGGTCCCAGCGTCCGGCCAGCGATTCGACGGCCGCGGAGAAGATCGGCATGAACGCGTCGGCGTAGGCGTGCCGCAGGTCGGCGAGGGAACGCCCGGCCGCCGCGAGGGTGGTCCTGGCCTCGTCGAACCTTCCCCGCGTGGCCAGCAGGACCGCCAGGGGACAGCCGACGACGGCGCGCACGATCCCCCGGTCCCTGCCGTGCGCGGTCAGCAGGTCACGGCACCTGGAGATGGCGACGGGCGCCGGTTCCGGGCCCAGCCAGAGGGAGGCCGCCAGGTTGCCCAGGATGGTGGCGCGCTCCAGCTCGGCGCCGGACCGCGTGGCGTACTCCAGGGCACGCTGCAACATCTCCCTGGTCTCGGCGAACCTGCCGCGCCCCTGCGCCTCCTGGGCGACCATGGCCCAGGCCCTGGCCAGTCCGAGGTCGTCGGCGGCGGCCTCGAAGACCGGTATGGCACGGCGCGCGACCTCGGAGGAGCCGGCCGGGTCGAAGTGGCTCAGGTAGAGCGAGGCGTGGGCGGCCACCACCGCGTCGGCGTCGCCGGTCGCGCGCTCCAGCACCTCGGTGAGCAGCAGCCGTCCCCGCTCGACGTCACCCAGGGTGATCCGGGTCTCCGCGACGCGCCCGCTGATCCGCGGCCAGCCGGGGTGGGCCGGCCCCAGCAGCGCGGCCCCCCTGCTGAGCAGGTTCTCCGCTCTGGACAGGTCGCTCCTGCGCAGCGCGAGGGTGCCGGCCTCCGACAGCCGGGCCGCCGCCCCGTCGCGCAGCCGCGCGGTGTGCTCGTCGGGAGGGCCGAGGTCGGCGCGGTGCCGGTATGCCTGCTCCAGGTGCGTGCCGACCGCCTCGTCCCCGCCGCCTCCGGCGGCCAGCCAGCCGGCGAACCGCTCGTGCAGCTCGGCCCGCCGCCGCTTGGCCATGCCACCGTAGACGACCTCCTGGATGAGGCCGCTGGTGAACCGGAACGTCGCCTCCGTACGATGCTCGATGAAGGACTTGCGCCGGAGCTCCTCCAGCGGAGCGCCGGGCTCGCCGGTCCCCGAGACGGCCCGCAGCTCCCCGGCGGTGAACTCCCTGCCGACCACCGCGGCGCACTCCAGCACCTCCCTGGCCGCGGGACCCAGCCTGTCGACGCGGGCCGCGATGAGAGCGTGCACGGTCAGCGGCAGGCCGTGCGGCTCCCCGCCGTCGCCGAGCATGGCCACCAGCTGCTCCAGATACAGGGGGTTGCCCTCGGAGCGGTCGGCGATCCGGTCGAGCAGGGCGTCGTCGTGCGGCGTCACCTCGGCCAGCCCGGAGGCCAGGAGCCGGGAGTCGGCCGGGCCGAGCCGGGGCAGCGCCAGCCGGGAGGCGACCTGCCAGCCGGGCATGCGGTCGAACAGGTCGGAGCGCGTCACGCAGAGCACCATCACCGCCGCCTCGCTCAGCTCCTCGGCCAGCCGGCCGAGCGTGTCGAAGACCGCGCCGCCCGCCCATTGCACGTCGTCCAGCACGATCAGCACGTACGTGGAGCGCCCGAGTCCGGCCAGGACGCTGCGCAGTGCCCAGGAGGTCTCCTGGTATGAGGGGTTGGGCGTGCCGTCCTTCAGCAGGCCGTCGCGGAGCACGGCGAGGGCCCGCGGGTCGGGCGTGCCCACGGTCACCAGCTCGCGCACCGCGTCCGCCACCCCGAGCAGCGTGCCGCCCGCGCCGTACGGGCGGCAGCGGCCGGAACCGACGAGGACGCCCCGCTGCCCCGCGCGCTCCGCCCACAGCCGTGCCAGCCGGGTCTTGCCCACCCCCGCCTCGCCGTGCAGGGTCACGATGCGGCAGTGGCGGTGCCTGATGATCCCGTCCAGGGTCCGGTCCAGCTCGCGCAGCGGTTCCTGCCTGTCGACGAACGGGATGTCGAACCGCCGGATCACGGCCGGGTCGTCGGAGCGCATCGAGACCAGCCGCCACGCGGTGACCGGATGCCGCTTGCCGCGCAGTGTCAGGGGGCCGGCCGCGGTGCCCATGGCGGAGGGGCCGACCAGGCGCCAGGTCTCGGGCCCGAGCAGGATCTCTCCGGGCTGGGCGAGCTGCTGGAGCCGGGCGGCGGCGTTCACCGTCTCGCCCGCGACGAGGGCCTGCTCACCGCGGGTGAGGCCGGAGGTGACGACCTCGCCGGTGTTGACGCCGATGCGGACCCTGAGCCGGATCCCGAGATCGTGGTCGAGGTCGTCGTTGAGCCGTTCGAGCGCCGCCCGCATGTCCAGCGCGGCACGGGCGGCGCGCAGCGCGTCGTCCTCGTGCAGCTCCGGTACGCCGAAGACGGCCATGACGGCGTCGCCGATGAACTTCTCCACCGTGCCGCCGTGCCAGGCGAGCTGGTCGCGCATGAGCGCGAAGTAGCGGATCAGGACCGCGCGCAGGGACTCGGGGTCGAGGCGCTCGCTCAGCGCGGTGGACTCGGCCAGGTCGCAGAAGACCACTGTGACGATCTTGCGCACCTCCACCGGCGCCGGCGCGGCGAGGTGTGTGCCGCACGACGGGCAGAACCGGGGGTGTCCCGGCGTCTCGGCCAGGCAGGAAGGGCACCGCATGATCATCCCCGATCAGAACAGGAGTCCGCCGACGATGTGGGCCTCGACCTCGGGGGAGCCCTCTCGCAGCTGCCCGTGGATGGAGACCAGGAGCGCGACCTCGGCCTCGCTCAGCGAGCGGACGATCTCGCGCTGCTCGGGGCCGACGAGGGTGAGGTCGATTCCCGCCCGGGCCAGCTCGTCGAGGGGGTCAAAGGTCATGTTTCCTCCCGGGGTGGCCGAGTGAGACGAGGTCGCCGTAGGGCGGGCAGCCGTACCTCCCGGCGAAGCCCACCCCGCCGCCGGCCAGCTGCATGTCGAGGACCCGCCGCTCCAGGAAGGCGGCGGCGGGCGTGTGCGGGGGAGGGGTGACCTCCAGCTCCCGGCAGGTCTCGCAGTACCCCCGGCCCGGCGGGGCGCCGGCCAGCCGGAGCGGGCCGTACGTTCTCAGGGCGCGCAGCGTGCCGGAGGTCAGGCAGCGCTCCCTGACCGTGCTCCAGTCGTCGGCACCCGCGTGCCCCAGGCGCAGGTGGCCGGGGACGGGGCGGTGGTCGACGACGTCCTGGTTGCAGCACGCGGTGATCGTCCCGTCGAACCCGACGGTCGGCCAGGCGGCCATCGCGCACGGCAGCGCGGGCGCGACCCCGGAGCCCGTCACGGTTCCGGCGTTCCCGGCGGCCGGTGCGGGTACGGTGCCCCTGCCCGGCAGGGGGCGGAGCGCGGGCGTGCCGGCACGGGCCCGGCCGACCGGCCGCACGCGCCCCACCAGCATCGGGATCCGGTCGTGGAACTCCCGCCGGATCTCCGCGGTGACGTCGCGCAGGTAGGGGTCGTCGGGCCCGCTCCCGGTGAGATGGAAGCTGAGGTCCTTGCCTCGCGCCAGCAGCGCCCGCATGACCGCGAAGACGCTCCTCCTGGGCACCTCCTCCTCGTGGAAGGCGTCCAGGCTGGCGGAGAAGTGGTCGGCCGCCTCGATCGCCCCGGCGATCGAGGCGGGAATCCGGGGCGCGAAGAACATGCCGGACAGGATCATCGTGCGGGTGCCGCTGCGGGCGGCGGTCTCGGCCAGGGAGCGGGCCAGACGGGGCCGGAGCAGCGGCTCGCCTCCGGTGAGCATGACCAGCTCCGGCCGGTCCGCCGGGGTGAACGTCCCGGCGAACCGCTGGAAGATCTCCCCGGGGTGCTCCTCGGAACCGGGCAGCGAGCCGGTCGAGCAGTGACCGCAGCGCAGCGGGCACCGCCGGGTGATCGCCATGAGCACCGCGGCGGCGGGTACCGGGCGCAGCGCCAGGATGTCCATCAGGTGCACGGGAGCACCTCCGGGGGTTCCCCGGCCAGCTCGCGCAGGAGCGCGGCCGCGGCGCGCACGGTGTGCAGGGCGCTGGTGCCGACGGCGGCCTGCTGCTCGCGCGTCGGCCGCAGGCCGTCGAGCATCCGGTCCAGGCCGTCACGGTGCCCCGGATCCAGCGCGGCATGCCGCCACAGGGTGCGGAAGGCCGCCCGGGGGTACCCGGTGCCCCGTTCGAGGTGTTCGAGCAGTGCGGGGGAGGGCGCCTCGCCCTCCAGCACCGCGACGTATCCGAGCAGCGCGACGGGGTGGTGGTGCAGCACCCAGTAGTACTGGGCCCCGACGAGTTCGGCCACCGACGGGGGCGGCGTGCGGCGCAGCAGTTCCTCCGCCGAGGGCTCGATCGAGGCCAGGTCCTCGCGCAGCCAGTCGTCGTGACAGGCCTCCTCGGCCGCGTGCCGGTCCAGGTACTCGCCCAGCTCCCCCTCGCCCAGCTCCACCGCCCTGGCCGACGCGGCCCGCAGCAGCGGTACCGAGGCCCTGATGACCATGTGCATCGCGCACAGGTAGTCGCGGTAGCGCCGTCGAGGACCGGGGGCGCGCCACAGCGTGCTCTCCGCGCTCCTGAGCGCGCGGTCGGCCAGGTCGATCTTCGCCCGCAGGATGGCGCTGGGGGGTGGCATCGGGCTCCCGTCGTCTGAACGAAGTGTCGGCTCGGCCGGTTGGATAACGGTTGAAACCCGGTATGGAAGTACCTGGTGCCGCGCCCTGCCAGGGGCGGTGCCATGCCTCAAACCGGATTCCAACCGCGATCAAGGCGCGCTTTAACCGGGGGCTCGCACACTGGGCGCCACGTGCCGAAGAGGGAGCCGGACATGGCGGACGTCGCGGTCGAGACCAGCGAACTGCGCAAGACCTACGTGAGCTCGTCCGGGGTGACCGAGGCGGTGGCCGGGCTCACCCTGCGAGTGGGCAGGGGGGAGCTGTTCGGCCTCCTCGGGCCCAACGGGGCGGGAAAGACGACGACGATCGGCATGCTCACCACCAGAATCGTGCCCACCGGCGGTGTGGCCAGGGTGGGGGGCGCGGACGTGGTGCGCGAGCCCATCGCGGTCAAACGCCACATCGGTGTCGTGGCCCAGTACAACAACCTCGACCGGCAGCTCACCGCGTGCGAGAACCTGGAGTTCCGCGGCCGGTACGCCGGGCTGCCCGCGAAGGAGGCCAGGCGGCGGGCGCTCGAGTTGCTGGAGCGGTTCGGCCTGAGTTCCCGCGCCACGGCCAGGATCACCGAGATGTCCGGCGGCCAGGCGCAGCGCGTCATGATCGCGCGGGCGCTGATGCACCGGCCGGACATCCTCTTCCTCGACGAGCCCACCTCGGGTCTGGACCCGCAGACCAGGGTGAACCTCTGGGACACCCTGCGGGAGATCCGCGCCGGGGGCCAGACGATCGTGCTGTCCACCCACTACATGGAGGAGGCCGAGGAGCTCTGCGACAGGATCGCGATCATCGACCGCGGAGCCGTGCTGGCCTGCGGGGAGCTCGCCGAGCTCAAGACGGCGACCGGCCTGCGGACCGTGCTGACCCTCACCTACGACGGGGACCCGGAGAAGCTCGTCGAGCAGGCCCGGCGGCTGGCGGGGGTCGCGGACGCCGAGGTCTCGGAGAACCGGCTGCGCGTCTTCACCCTGGCGCCGGAGGGCATCCTCGCCGCCCTGGTGAGCGCGGGCCAGGACGCCGGGCTGGCGCTGGCCGACGTCCGGGTCGTCCGGCCCAGCCTCGAAACGGTGTTCCTCGCCCTGACCGGGCGGGAGTACCGGGATTGACCTCCTCCCCGCGGCATCGCGCCGCGCCCCCTCTCCCGGGGCCAGAGCCCGGGATCTCCCCGCTCAAGGAGATGCGATGACGGCATCGACCATCGCGCCGCCGGCCGCGTCACGCGGCTACGCGCGCACCTTCGGCGCGCTGCTCGCCAGGGACCTGCGGGTGCTGCGGCGGGACCTGCCCTCCTTCATGGCCCGCACCGTGGTCCAGCCCGTCCTGTTCATATTCGTGTTCGCCGTGGTCCTGCCGCGGATCGGGTACGGGGCGGGGCAGGGACTCTCCGAGGCCGGGCGCGCGGAGACGTTCGCCACGATCCTGGTCCCCGGCCTGGTCGCCTCGGGCATCGTGCTCCAGGGCATCTTCGCGGTGACGACCCCGCTGGTCATGGAGCTGTCCTACACCAAGGAGATCGACGACAGGGCGCTGGCCCCGATCCCGGTCTGGGCCGTCGGGGTCGAGAAGATCGTCGCGGGTGCGATCCAGGGGGTGATCGCGGCGGTGGTCGTCTTCCTCGCGGTGCTGTTCGTGCACGGCCCCGGCGAGGCCCCGAACATCGACTTCGGCCGCTGGCCGCTGCTGATCGCGGTGCTGGTGCTGTCGTCCCTGCTGACCGCCTGCCTGGGCCTGCTCATCGGCACGCTGCTCCCGCCCCAGCAGCTCAGCGCGCTGTTCGCGATCTTCATAGTCCCGCTCATGATGCTCGGCTGCGTGTACTACCCCTGGTCCGCCCTGGAGGCGCTGCCCTGGCTGCAGACCGCGGTTCTGGTCAATCCGCTGGTCTACGTGAGCGAGGCGCTGCGCGGCGCGCTGAGCCCCGCCGTCCCGCACATGCCGGAGGCGGTCGCGCTGGGCGTGCTCGCCGCCGGGACGCTCGCCACGGGCGCGCTGTCGCTGCGGTCGTTCGCGCGGCGTCTGGTGGGTTAGCGGTGGACGGAGATCTGCCCCGGCGATGGTCCGGCGACCCGGTCGGTCGCGACGCCGAACTCGCCGGCCTGCGCGATCTGCTCGGCTCGGCGCGGCTCGTCACGCTCACCGGCGCGCCGGGGGTCGGCAAGACCCGGCTGGCGCACGCGTACGCCCATGCCCGGGCCGGCGCCTACCCCGGTGGGATCTGGTTTCGCGACCTGACCGCCGGTCTCGGTGATCTCGCCGGCCTCGACGCTCTTGCCGTGGTCCCCGGCGACGGGCCCGCGCTGCTCGTGCTCGACACCTGCGAGCGCGTCGCCGACCGGTGCGCCGTGACCGTTCCGGAGTTGCTCGGCACCCACCCCGGGCTCCGTGTGCTGGCCACCAGCAGGGAGCCGCTGAGCGTTCCCGGCGAGGTGACCTACCGCCTCGCCCCGCTGGACGTGGCGCGGTCCGCCCGCCTGTTCGCCGAACGCGCCGCGGCGCAGGGACGGCCCGCCAGCCCGGAGACCGCCGAGGCGGTGGAGGAGATCTGCCGCCGCCTCGACGGCCTGCCGCTGGCCGTCGAGCTCGCCGCCGCGCGCTCGATCATGCTGTCGCCGGCGCAGATCGCCGAGCGGCTCGACGACCCGCTCCGGCTGCTGGCCGGGGGGAGCCGCACCGCCCACCCCAGGCACAGGTCGCTGGAGGCGGCGATTGGCTGGAGCCACGAGATGCTCCCCGGACGGGAGCGGCTGCTGCTGCGCAGGCTCGCGGTGTTCGAGGACGGCTTCGTCATCGACGACGTGGAGGGAGTCTGCGCGGGCGCGGGTATCAGGCCCGACGTCGTCGTCGACCTCCTGGCCAGGCTCGTGTCCAGGTCCCTCGTCGAGTGCGACACCGCGGGCACCGTGACCCGCTACCGGCTGCTGCGGGTCGTGCGCGCCTACGCGGGGCAGGAACTGCGCGCCGACGGCGAAGCCGAGACCGTGCGGGCGCGCCACGCCGAGTACTACGCGGCGCTGGCCGAGCGGGCGGCGGAGGCGCTCACCACGGGCGCCGCCACGCCGCACCTGGAACGCGTCGAGGCCGCCTACGCCAACATGCGGGCGGTGCTGTGCTGGTGCGTCTCCGGCGGGCCCGCGACGGTCGGGGCCAGGCTGGCGAGCGCGCTGGAGACGTACTGGATCGTGCGGGGCCGCCCGCGCGAGGGGCGCGGCTGGCTCGCCTCGCTGGTCTCCGCCGGAGGGCTGGTCCACGGCGAGGTGCCGGCCGCCGCGGCGCTGAGCACCGCGGTGCTCTCCTGCGCCCTCGGTGAGTACGCCGACGCCGCGGACGCCTGCCGCCGGGCCCTGGCCATGTTCCGCGAGCTGGGAGACGAGGCCGGGCAGACCCGGGCCCTCGCGGTGCTGGCGGGCCTGCGGACGATGAGCGAGCCCGCCTCGGCCAGCCGCACCCTCACCGAACTCGCCGCCCAGGGCAGGGCGCCTGCGGGCCACGCGTGGAACTGCGCGCCGCTCGTCCTGCTCGGGCACGCCCGCGTCGCCGCGGGGGACCTCACCGGGGCACGCGCGGCACTGGAGCGGTGCGTCGCCATCGGTCGCAGGCACGGCTCGGAACTGAGCCTGGAGATGGGGCTGCTGGCCATCGCGCAGGTGGCCGTCTACCAGGGCGCCTACGCGGAGGCGGAGAGCGCGCTCGGACAGAGCCTGGCCGCCGCCGAGCGGATGGGCGACGTCTGGGGAAGGGCCGCGGTGCTCAGGGGGCTGGGGGAGGTGGCCTCCCGCCGGGGGCGGTACGGCCAGGCGGGGGAGCGGCTCGCCGAGGCGGTCGAGATCGCGCGCTCCGCGGGCTCCCCGCCGCTGCTCGGTGACTGCCTCGACACGCTCGGCAGGATGCTGCTCGACATCGGCGAGTACGAGGCGGCCAGGGAGGTGTTCTCCGAGGTCGCCGAGGTGGGCGAGCGCACCGCCGCGCGGCTGGCGGCGATGGGGCTGGCCGGTCTCGGCGCGGCGATCCTGGGTGCGGGCGGTGCCGCCGCGGCCGCCGCGGCCCTCACCTTCGCCGAGGAGGCCATGGCGCGCGCACGCGAGACCGACGACCGGCCGCTCACCTGGCGGTGCCTGTTCACCCTCGGCCGCGTCACCCGGTGCGCCGACCCGGTACGTGCCGCCTCCGCGCACCACTCGGCGCTGCGGGCCGGTGCCGCCATGGGCCTGCGCGCCCAGACGGCCGACTCGCTGGAGGCCATGGCCGGGCTCGCGGCAGGGCACCACCGCCACGAGCACGCCGCCAGGCTCTTCGGCGCGGCCCAGTCGCTGCGCGACCGGCTGGGGCTGTCACGTCCCCCGGCGATGGCGCCGCAGCACGAGGCGGACCTGGCCGGGGTGCGCGCGGCGCTGGGCGCCGACGCCTTCGCCGCCACGTGGGCCGAGGGCGCCGGGCTGGACGTCGGCCAGGCCGTCGTCTACGCGGGCAGGGGCCGGGGGCCGCGCGGGCGGGGGGTCGGCTGGGCCGCCCTGACCAGGGCCGAACGCCAGGTGGCCCTGCTGGCGTCCGGCGGGCTGACCAACCGCGAGATCGGCGCGAAGCTCTTCGTGTCGCCCCGCACGGTTCAGGCCCAGCTGTCCAGCGTGTTCGCCAAGCTCGGCCTGTCCTCGCGCAGGGATCTGGCCCGCGAGTACGACTCACGGGCCAGATCCCTGCGCGAGCAGGACTCACCCCTCCTCGCGCAGCGCGACGACCCCGGTGGCGCAGAGGATCCTGAAGGCCGCGTCGCATACCTCACGGGTCGGCTCGGTGGCTGAGCCGGCCCGCGTCTTGTCCCGCCACTCACCGACCGTGATCCCCACCGCGGCCGCCTCGAAGGCGGCCAGCAGCGGGCCGGTCAGCGGGTAGCCCACCGCGCCGCCCCGGGGGAACAGGTAGCCCTGGCGTTCGTGGGCGAGCGCGTCGAAGGTCAGCGTGAAGTCGCGCAGCAGCAGGTGGACGGGGTGGTCGGCCCAGTGCACGGCGTCCGGCGCGACGCCCGCGACGAGCGCGCCGTCGGCGAGCCCCGGTGGATCCTGCGCGGTCGTCGCCCGCTGGGCTCGGACCGCGGTGTCCCAGGCGAGCCCGTCGAGTAGCAGGCGGCGCACCCCGGGGGGCAGGTCCGCCCCCTCGATGAGGGGCGCGGGGTCGGTGCCGGAGCCCAGGTCCAGGCGCTCGGCCCAGTCCGCGACGTCGCAGTCCGCGACCGCGATCATGCAGCGCAGCAGGGTGGGCGCGATGTCCTGCAGCGCCTCGACCCGCCCGGCGAAGACCATCGCCCGCCGGTAGTCCTCGGTGCCGAAGCCGCGCGAGCTGACGACGAGCGGGGGCTGGAAGTCGAAGAACTCGATCCCGTACTGCTCGGCGTACTCGAAGAAGTCGGTCCCGGGGAAGGCCATCAGCGGTGCGAAGTGCACCTTCTCCACACCGCTCGCGTAGGCGAAGCGTACGCTGTCGCGGACCTTGTCGGCGTTGTCCCCCGGCATGCCGATGATGATGTCCGCGGCCAGGGCGTGGTTGTGGTGGCGGCGGATGAGGGAGGCGGCCTGGGCGAACCGCTGCCGGTCGAACCTGCGGGCCGCCAGTTGCAGGGTGTCGGCGTCGGACGACTGGATGCCCAGGGTGATCACGCGGCACCCGGCGCGGTTCATCGCCCGTACGTAGTCGAGGTCGACGTGTTTGACATCCGGGTAGACGTCCACCACCGTCCCCCGGTTGTGCTCGGCGACGATCTCGAAGATCTCCATGGCCCGGTGCCGCGAGATGCCCAGGTGGGCGTCGCACATCCGCAGGTAGGGGATGCCCCCGGCCAGCAGGTAGGTCAGCTCGCGCTCGATCCGCTCCATCGGGAACGCGCGGAGTTTCGGCGCGCTGTAGAGGCAGAACCTGCACTTCTGCCGGCATCCCCGGCCCGTCTCGTAGGCCAGGACCGCGCCGGGCCTGCGCCGCAGGATCGGCTCCAGGGGGAGCCTGTCGGCGGTGAAGACCAGCGGCAGCGCGCCCAGGTCGACGTCGGGCGGGTCGTCGTTGTGCACGGGCTCGCCGTCGACGCGCCGGGTGAGGCCCGCCACCGCGTCCAGGTCGCCGCCCCGCGCCAGCTGTTCCAGCAGGTCCGGGTACGCCTCCTCGGCCTCGCCGCGCAGCACCAGGTCCAGCCACGGGTACTCGCGCAGCAGGTGGGCGGCCATCCGCCGGGAGTTGGCCTGGGCGCCGCCCCACACGACGCGGCAGTCCGGCAGGTGCCGCTTGACGATGCGTCCCATCCGGGTGAACTCGTCGTGGTTCCAGACGAACGCGGAGAAGGAGATCACATCCGGCCGGTAATCGAACAGCCGCGCCATGAAGGCGTTGTAGTGCCCCAGGTAGTCCTCGGCCAGGTTGCCCACGTCCTCGTGGAACCAGACCCGGTGCTCGACCCGCGACGGGGGGAGGCGGTCGGCCACGGCCGCCCGGATCAGCTCCACCCCCAGCGAGAACCCGTCGTCGTTGGAGTAGACGAGCACGGCCTTCAGGGTCATGACGATCTCCCCGCTGTCGCTTTCGGCGTCACTGCCGACGTCACTTTCGGCCGTGCGGAGCGCAGTTCCTCGGCGAGCCTGTCGAAGGCGGCCGCCGCCCGCGCGTGCGCCTCCCGGTAGGCGACGGCCTCGATCGGCTCCTCGTCCAGCGCGCGTTCCACGATCCCGATGAGGTCCTCGCCGGTGTGCGCGTTCCAGTGGCGGTGCGCCATGCCCAGCTCGCCGGTGAGCTCGTGCAGCTTGCTCGTGCCGTTGCGGCGGCTCCAGAACGGGTCGACCGCCACGAACGGGGTGGCGCCGCGCAGCGCGAGGATCGCGCTGTGGTAGCGGGAGACGAGGACGAGGTCGCAGCGGGAAAGGGCCTCGGTGAGCTCTTCGGCTCCGGTGGAGGATCTCCGAAGGGGCACCTCCCGGATGTGGGCGCCCGGCACCGACCGGGCGAACCGGGCGCCGACCTCCTCGTCCCCGTAGATGTTGGGCACCGTGATGAACTCGATGTCGGCGAAGCCCGCCAGCTCGATCAGCGTCAGGCCCAGCTCCGTCACGAACCCCAGCGCGGCGGCCCGCTCCCCGGGACCCGTCGCCTCGGCCATGACCTGCTCCGGTGGCACGCACAGCGCGAGGTCCGCCGCGCCGTGCCCGGCGAGGTTGCGGGAGACGAGGTGGGTGACCAGCTGCGAGGTCACCCCCGGGGCGCCGACGGCGACGCCGATCAGCGGCCGGCGCCGCCCCGGGCGCGGCGGCCGGGGCAGCGGCTCCAGCGCGAAGGCGGGATCGGGGACGACGGTCGTGTCCGGCACGCCGGTCGCCTCGCCCATCCGCAGGGCGGCTCCCGCGCCGCGCACGGTCAGGTGGTCGATCCGCTCCCGGACCGCCCTCAGGTAGCCGCGCCAGTCGTCGCGCGCCGCCGCCGGGGTGTCGTCCTGCAGGCCCACACCGTGCCAGGCGACCCACACGCCGGGGTCGAACGCCCGAGGGTCGCCGCCCAGGCAGAACACCTGCATGATCGGGTGCCGGAACGGCGGGCCGCTCCACAGGCCACCCGCCATCACGACGGCGTCGAACGATCCCGCGCCGGGCCAGTTCCCCTCCCCGTCCACCCAGAGCGGTGCGGGCTGTGCCGCCGTGCTCCACGGGCAGAAGTGCCCGAAGACGGCACCCGGCAGGCGGCGGGAGAGCTCGGCCTCCGTCACCGCCGCCAGCAGCCGGTCGCCGACGTTGGGCAGGCTGCTCCCCGCCCAGATCGCGATCCGCCGGGACATCTCGCTCACCCGCCGATGGGGAACGGCTGGCGCAGGCCGAACTCTTCCCAGCCGCGGCGCTCGGCGTACTCGTTGTAGACCCCGCCGCACTGCGTCCGCAGCGGGCAGCCGTCGCAGGGCGGCCCGTACGAGCGCATCTGCTCGTCCATGAACGCGTCGTAGTCGTCCAGGACGTTGCCCTGGTACATCATCCGGATCGAGCGCGTGCCGTCCTCGATGGCCAGCGCCTCGTGCGGGGTGACCACGCAGAGCGGGAAGCCCTCCAGCGTCAGCCGCGCCGGTGAGGCGAGCATCATCTCGATCACCGGCAGCAGGTGCCTGCGGGTCTCGGCGACCGTGGGCGCCTGCATGTCGAGGGCGAAGAAGCCGCTGCCCACCGGGTGCAGGTTGGAGATGTTGACATGGTCGACCTCCAGCTCGACGCAGAGCCGGCAGATGTCCATCAGCCGGCCCATGTTGAGCCGGGTGATGACGGTGTTGGTCCGCACGGCGACGCCCGAGCGCTTGGCGTTGCGGATGCCCTCGATCGTCTCGTCGAACCCGCCCGGCGTCTGGGTCAGGCAGTCCTGGATCACCGAGGTGGAGCCGTGCAGCGAGACCACGAACAGCTCGACCCCGGCCTCCGCGAGGCGCTGGGTGAACTCCGGGTCCTTCAGGCGGCGCGCGTTGGTCTGGATCTCCACGCGCGGGTACTCCAGCAGCCGGATCGTACGCAGCAGCTCGAACAGGCGCGGATGGATCGTCGGCTCCCCGCCGTGCAGGTTCACCGACGCGTACCCCTGCCCCGAGTTCTCGGCGAGGAAGCGGATCAGGTCGCCGTACTCCACGCTGTCGGACTTCGCCAGCGGCGACCCCACGACGCAGAAGCCGCACTTCTCGTTGCACAGGTCGGTCACGTGCATGCTCAGCTGTTTCATGTCCACCTCACACCAGGCCCAGGCGGCGCGCCGCCGAGGCGAAGACCTCGGGGGTGCCGGGATGATCGGTCAGCGTCTCCAGGTACGCGGCCCGCTCGCGCGCCAGGCCGTCCTGGACCCCCCGGTCGTACAGCACGCCGTGCAGCGCGGACAGCACGGCGGGCTCGTCGAGCAGCTCGGCGTGAGCGAAGGTCGATATGTAGGGATTTTTCGCCACGATGGGGTCGAGGAAGCTATGGAACCCCAGCGGCCACATCCGGAACGGATACATGGGCAGGGTCCGCGACAGCCAGGAGCGCACGTCCTCCGACAGGCCGGACAGCTCCGCCTCGACCCGGTCGATGTCCGGTTTCTCCGGGACGTCGAACCGGTTGGTCAGCACCAGCCCGGGGATGTCGGACAGCACGGCCCTGGCCAGGGTGGTGGCGCCCAGGTTGAGCGTCAGCACCAGGTCGACCGAGCCCAGCAGCACGTTGAACCGGTGCGGCGAGCAGGCGGGGATGACGTGGGCGCGGTCGGCCAGGTCCGCCAGCACCGGCGGCACGCTGCCCACCAGCACGAAGCGGGCGCTGGGCGGCAGCTGCCGCAGGTAGTGCACGAGCAGTTCGGGAACCTGGTCGGCGATCCGGTCACCGTTCTCGTCGGCGTACCTGTCCTGCTGCCATCCGGCCACCGCGAGCAGCACCATCCGGTCCTCGGGCGCCATCCCGAAGGTCTCGCGCAGGTGGTGGCGGGTGCGGCGGCTGACCCGCTCGTTGCCCTCCCACAGGCGGAAGGGGTACGTCCGGGAGTCGGAGTCGAGGTGGCAGATCGGTACCGGGCGCAGGTGGGTGGGCATGTCCATGATCCGCCGGGCGACGCTCATCGCCTTGCCCTGGAAGACGTCCACCGCGAACTCGGTGTTGGCCCACTCCCAGATGTCGATCGGCATGATCGGCAGGCCGTACCGCTCGATGAACCACGGGTCGACGCCATAGCGCTTGGGGAACACGCCGCAGTAGGTGAAGTAGTCGGACAGCACGATCGCGTCCGGGCGGAAGTCGCGGACCGTCTCGTCCACCAGCAGCGTGGCGAAGGAGCCCATCGAGTTGTTCAGCACCAGGTACGGGAACCCGCTGCCACGCAGCAGCTTCTCCGACGTGGGCTCGACGATGAAGAAGCTCTCGATTCCGGCCACCCTGAGCTGGCGGGCCAGCGACATGCCGATCAGCGTCTCGCCGTATCCGGCGCTGCTCATCGCGAAGAAGAGAAGCCTCACGGACCCACCGCCAGAAGTGAGGGGCCCTCCATGGACCGGCGGACGGCGAGCGGCGTCCCGACATCCTGGAACGCGCCGCCGGGGAACTCGACGGCGCGGACCCGCAGGCCGCTGCGGACCGCGAGGTCGAAGTAGTGGCCGAGCACCGGCTCACCGTTCCGGTGGCTGTCGTTCCGGGGGGTCTTTTCCCGGGTGTCCTGGAGCAGCCCCTCGTGCAGGAGCCTCGCGAAGGCGTCCCCCCAGATCGCCGCGCCCCAGGTGTTCATGACCGGCGGGTCGGCGGGCTTGTCGAACACCCGGTGCACCCGGTCTCCGCGCAGGATCACCGGGCCGAGGCGGTGCGCGTCCGGCGTGGGGAAGACCGCGAGCGCGAGGTCGGCCCCCGTCTCCTCGTAGACATGGCGCAACCGGGTCAGCGCGTCGGGCGGGGTGAAGACCGTGTCGGGCATGACGAACACGACGTCGCGCCCCCTGGTCCATCCCCGGGCCAGGTCGAGCGCGCAGGCCAGGCCGCGCGCCTCCTCCTGGAGGAGGTAGGCGATGTCGACGCCGAGGTGGCGCCCGTCCCCGAGATAGGCGACCACCTCCAGCTTCCACGGAGCCACCACCACGATCGCGCTGCCGACCCCCGCACCGGCCAGCGACTCCAGCGCGTACTCGGCGACGGGACGTAGCCGGGCGCCTCCCTCGGCCTGCTCGTACACGATGGGCAGCAGTTCCTTGGGGTAGCGCAGCGGGGCCATCCGGGTGCCCCGGCCTGCGGCGGGTACGAGTCCGACGAAGTCCGTGCTCGTCAAGTGCCACTCCTTACTGGTTGGGGAGCGTCGGGCGCGGGCCGCGGTTCGGCAGGTCGCTCGCCGAACCGGACCAGCCGGATGGCGTCGATCAGCTCGCGCTGGAACGGGTCGGCCGCGATCTCACGCAGCCGGGCCCGCCCGTCGAGTGAGCGGAGCATCTTGTAGCAGAGGTCGCAGCCGTTGGTGAAGGTCGCTCCCTTGAACAGCCCGCGCACCGCGGGGGAGGAGGCCACCATGCGTGCCACGCCCTGCGGCCCGTACACCCGCAGGAACTGGTATTCGTAGTTGCGGTCGGCGTCGGCGAGGATCTCCTGGAACGACTTCTCGTGCAGGTTGCCCATGAAGTAGGCCAGGTCGGAGAGCGTGACGTAGGCCCCGGCCTTGCCGATGTGGCAGGCGGACAGGTCGCCGTTCGGGTTGATCAGCGGGGTCTCCAGGTAGCACGAGGCCGAGAAGTGCTCGGGATCGGGGGGCAGGCCCACCTGGTGCGCGGTCTTGATGAACGGGGTGGGGATCACCCGGTCCACATGCACCCGTACCCGGTCCTCGAAGCGCCGGTACAGCCTGCGGATCTGCTCCTCCTCGTGGTCCTCGGCGATGGTGATGCAGAGGCTGATCTCGGGGATCTCCCTGGCGATCGCCCCCTCGATCACGTTGACCACGTGCTGGGTGGGGACGCGTTCCTGGTGGTAGACGTCGGTGCTCAGAAAGAGCCGGGTGAGGCCCGGCAGCTGCCCGAGGATCTTGTCCACCGTCGCGGCTGAGCGGCCCCAGAAGCTGCTGGTGAACACCGAGATCCGCGGCCTGCCGGGGTGGCCGGCGGCGGCCCCGACCCCGGATCTGAGCATCCGGAATCGCTGGAAGGGCTCGCCGCCGGTGAAGATGATCTCCGGGATGCCGCTGTCGCACGCCTGTGCCACCCAGCGCCCGATCTCGTCCGCGGTCGGTTGGCGGTCCCGCGTGGAGCCGGTGAAGCCGCAGTGCCGGCAGCCCACGGTGCAGATCTCGGTGACGCTGACCAGTATCGAGTTGAAGTGCACGACACCCCCAGAGGCGTTTAGTAGTAGCCGCCGCCGCCGGGTTCCTTGACGGGGACCGTGTGCGCCTGGACTGCGGGCTTGAGCAGGCCGGCACCGGCCAGCTCCTTGATCTGGTCGATGTGGTCGGCGCCGAGGTTGTACTCGGTGGCGACCGACTCGGGGTCACTGAGCAGCTGCTCGGCGAACCCGGGGTCGGATGCGGCGCGCTGCACGAGATCGCGAACGCGTGGAGACGACTCGCTCATTGGTCCCTCCCATGGGACGGGGTTTCGTGGGCCGGTCGGGCTTCCCACGCGATCAAGGTATGAATCCGGCGGTCCCCGAACCACCGCCTGGCAGGCGTATTCCGGGGCCGCCGGGAGGCGGAGGGCGCACCTCGGACCGGCTGCCCGGCCGCGCGCGATGGCCTATGCGCCCGGCGCGGTGGCCTAGATCCCCACCGGTGTGGCGTAACCGGCGCGCGGCGCGGGCGGGGGCGGCCACCGCGGCGCGAGGCGGCGTACCGTCGGGGGCATGCTCAGGTTCGCCGAGCTCGACGCCCTGCGGCGGCAACGCGGAAGGTCGGCCCTGCTCCTCATCACCGACCGGTGCCCGGTCGGCTGCGCGCACTGCTCGGTCGACTCCCGCCCGGACGGCCCACGCGTCACCGACCACGCCCTCTTCGCGGAGATCGTCGAAGGGCTCTGCGAAGACGAGGCGCTGCGGGTCGTCGGCGTCTCCGGCGGGGAACCGTTCGTGGAGCGGCGCGCCCTCGCCCACGCGGCCCGGCGGATCCACGCCTCGGGCAAGGCGCTGGTCCCCTACACCAGCGGCTACTGGGGCGCGGGCGGCGATCCCCCCGGATGGATCCGGTCCGTGCTGCGCCTGTCGGCCTGCGTCGTACTGGGCGTCGACGCCCACCACCCGAGCCCGCGCGCCGCCGTGACCGCCGCCGCCCGCGCCGTCGCCGCCGAGGGCGCGTGGCTGGTGGCGCAGGTGCTGGACGACCCCGCCCAGATCGAGGCGGCCCGGGACCTCCTCTCCGGCGCGCTGGGGGACGGCTGGCGCGATCTCGCCGAGATCCACCCGGTCCCGCCGCTGCCGTACGGCCGCGCCCGCGGCCTGTTCCCCGAGGCCCGTCGCGTGCCCGGCGCGCGGCTGGGCCGGTGCGCGATCGCGCACACCCCGACGGTCCGCTACGACGGGCGGATCTCGGCCTGCTGCGACGAGAACGTCATCATGGGGGCAGGCCCGCCCGACCTGCACCGCGTGGCCCGCGACCGCGCCGGTGTGCGCCGGGCCCTGGCCGATCTCGCCGCCGACCCGTTCCTCGCGGTCCTCGGCTCCCTGGGTACGGAGGCGCTGACCGCCCTGCCCCGCTACCGTGACCTCGCGGAGCGGGAGTTCTCCGGCATCTGTGGGATCTGCCGCCACATGCTGAGACGCGCCGCGGGCGAGCGCGACGCCCTCCTGCACGCGCTGGCGCTTCTTTCACCGCCCGGGGAGGCGGACCCCCTGGGGTGAGCCCGCCTCTCCGCGAGGGGCGGAGGGCGGGCTCCGGGCGCACCGTCAGCCGAACGCCGTCAGCCGAACGCCGTCAGCCGAACGCTGTCAGTCGAACAGGGCCCGGCGCAGCGCGACCACCCGCTCGGCGGAGGCACGGCGGCTGATCTCCGTGTCACTCCCATGAGGTCGGTCCCTTCCGTCGATCATGCGTGAACCCGCACCCCTCCACAACCGCGACATGGCTGGGATGAGGGCACCGCCGACCGCCCCTCGGTACGACGAGAGGGACCCGGCCGGCTCGGGGCCACGTGTGAGGGGGAGAGGTGAATTCCGCGCCGACCGCGGAAGCCGCCATCGGAAATGAATCCCGATAAAAATCATTGGCGCCGGGGGCCGACTTTGCCCTTCAATGAACAAAGGCAGGGGCGCCCGCTCCGGCTCAGGGAAAGGAGTGGCCGTGAACCACGGTGCATCGCCGGTGTGGCAGCTGAAGCTCCTCGCGTCTTCCCTGTTCAACAGCCTCGGTCAGGTCCCAGGACGGTCAGGCGGATAAACCCCGAAAGGGAAACCGTCGAGCCGCCAGAGACCCCGTCGCAGGCGGCTTCTTCATTTTCTCTCGGCCGGATACGGCCGCTTTCGCGGCGATAACCGGACGGCCGGTTTCCGAGATGGACAACTTCACAGTGCAGCACGTTGAACGCGAATTCGTTCGGGCTCCCCTTCCGGAGGGCGCGAAAGGATTCACCCCCGGGAGATTCCGGGGAGACACGCCGCAGAGGCCGAACCGGTAAGGCAGCCGGCTTCCACCCGGCAGGACGGGGTTCGAGTCCCCGCTGCGGCTCCGCCCTGAAAGAAGAGGGCCATGGGACTGGGACTCGGCGAGGGGAGTGGCGACCCCCGCCCGGTCGGCAGGCCCGCAGCGCGTCCGGTACGGCCCACGCCAACCGGCCCGGACGCGTGACGGAACGTAGCTCAGCAGGAGGAGCATCCGGCCAGGGACCGGAAGGCCGCAGGTTCGACTCCTGCCGTTCCGACGACACCGTGTCACCGCGACACGGGCGATTACGGAGCCGTGGTGACCGTCGCCGGGAGGCGGGCACCACGGCAACGCAGCACCGAACACGGCACCACCGGCGCGCCCGGCCGCTCTGGCCCAACGGCAGAGGCGCCGCGCTCAGGACGCGGATGTTCGGGGTTCGAATCCCCGGGGGGGACTTGAACCGTTCGCCCATCTCCTGAGCAGGGTCGACGCCCCGTGGCTGGACATCTCATGCCCGGAATGAGCGCGCAAGGGGGCGGCTCCCGGACTCAACTCGACAAAATCGGGTCTGGCAGCGCGGCACACGCCCATGCCGGGCAACCCCAGCAGGCGGTTTCCGCTGTGCCCGGGACAGGAGCAGCACGGCGGCCGATGCTCGGCGGCTGTACCACCGAAACCCGGCCCGTGACTCAGCAACCTGATCGATTCAGGAGTGAGGCCATGCGCCGCCCGTCGTCGCCACCGATAGCCGGGGCGATGTTGGTCGAAACGGTCCCGGTTGAGCGTACCCAGCGAGATCGGGCTGGGGACCGGGTCATCCTCGGCTTTGCGGTGGCTGTCCTGCCGGCGGTCGCCGGCGCGGCCGCCTACGTCTCGTACCACCACTTCTACGGTCTGGCGCTGGATCTCAGTGAGTGTCACGCCCATGGCGATCACCTAGCGCCCCCGCTGATCGCGCCTCAAGTAGACTGCGTCAACGAGTGACGACACGGGCCGTTAAGGATTGTGACGCATCGCATGCTTGACATGGAGAAACTGATGATGCTGCGGGCGGTCGCCGCAGCGGGGTCCATCGCGGCGGCCGCACGGGAATTGCGTTACACGCGTTCGGCCGCGTCGCAGCAGATGGCGGCATTGGAACGACTGGCGGGGATACCGCTTCTGGTGCGTGCGGGGAACCGCATCAGCCTCACTCCCGTGGCATGGCAGCTCGTTGAACACACCGAGCGGATCCTCGTCGAGTTGCGCGCGGCGGAGACGACGCTGCACCGGGAGGCCGGTGAGGCCGCTGGGCTGCTGAGGGTCGGCGTGCCTTTCCGCGAGGGGCCGGCCATCATGAGCAGCGCACTGACCCAGTCACGGCAACAGTTCCCCAAGCTCGAGATCAGGCTCGCCGCGACAACAGACGAAGCCGCGGCGGAGGAGGTGCGGCTCGGCCGGCTGGACATGGTCATCATGTCCCGGTACGGCGCCGCGACTCCGCACAGCCAGCCCGGACTCCGTGAGTGGGTTCTCGGTAGTGATCCGTTACGGCTGTGCGTCCCGGTCGGTCATCGGCTGTCGGGTGAGCGGAGTTGCGCCCTCGACGATCTGCGCGACGAGCCATGGGTCATCAGTCCGACCAGCACGCTTGGACGCCTCACCACGACGTTGTGCATCGCTGGCGGCTTCCAGCCGAAGATCGTCGCGACGGTGGACGACGTGGCGACCGCTCTCGGCCTGGTTGGCATCGGCTGGGGCGTGACCATCGCCCCGGATCTCACGCCGGCGGGTCCGGAGGCGTCGGTGCGACGCATCAGCCTCATCGGGGTCGACGTCGTCCGGCACAGCGTCCTCGTCGTGCGCGACGGTGAACAGCTTTCGCCCGGAATCGCGGCCGTCGTGTCCGCCGTACATGCCGTCAACGCCGCGTTGCGACTCGCCCAGGCGGCTCCCTCGACCTGACGTCTCGGCGGATCGCCGGATGACCGACCGGTTCAGCTCCAGCAGCAGCCGCAGCTGCAGTTCCAGGTTCGACGCCGAGGCCAGGCGGCAGACGACGTCACCGGCCCCGGTGGTTGCATATGCCTCGATCACGCCCGGCAGGCTGAGCAACAGGTCGCAAACCTCTTCGAGGCGGCCCTGCGTGATCTCGAGCGTTGCCAGCGTCTGCACGGGATATCCAGCGGCCACGACGTCGACCTGCGGCACGTACCCCATGATGACGTCGGCAGCATCTTGTCCGGCGCGAACCCAAGCCACGGCTATGTGGACAGAGCCACATAGCGGCCCCAGCCGGTCGGCATGGCCTCGGCGCCCGGCCGTGATCAATGAACGCCCGGCTCCTCGGCTGGCGTACGGGTCAGTCGAAGATCCCGGGGAGCGCCGCGGCTGAGTCCGCGAAGCGCGGAGACCGGCGATCCGCTGTGCGTGGCGCCAGTTTCGCTAACGGTGGGGGAGCCGGATGGTAACGGTGACTTACTTGCCTTGGTCGCAAACCGGATGTCCAATTATCAGATAACAGCCGGCGACGATGTCGGAGGTTGATGTTACCTTTCTCAGCGCTGCGGCTGCCGGATGACCGCAGCACACGAGAATCCGAACTGATAAGGCTGTTCACCACTATATCTCCGGTCCGGAATGATCGGCCGTCATCTCACCCTGTCCTTCGCCTCGCGCACTTGTGACACTCCTTTGCTCGTCGCAGCCGGGGCCGATTTCGCGCCGTACTTTGGGGATGTCCTGTAAAGATAAAGGAGTACCTGATGATCCGCAGGATTGTTGAGTTCTTCCGTCGGCGTCGCCGCAGTAAGCGTCGTGACGACGGCTCTATTTACCCGATGTTCTGATCGGGAGCCTCCCATGACGAGTACTGTGACGGCGCCACGGATCGACGTGCGGGCTCTTTACCTGCGGGCGCTTGACCCGGAAGGTCCGCTGCCGTTGGGCGGCGTGGAGGCGCGGTTGATCGACGAGGCGCTCGCGGCGGTGCCGTCTGCGCCGTTGTCGGGATCGCTTGACGTGCTGGTCGGCGATGCCGGTCGGTGGAGTTCGGCGGAAGCCGCGCGTTTTCGGGTCGAGTTACCGGATGTCGATGTCGCGCGGGTTCTGCTGAATTCGGCGCCTCTCGCCTTGGCCGGTGGCGCTTGGCTGCAGTGGATGTCGAGTTCGGCCAATGGTGATACGGAGCTTGCCTTGCAGGTTCTCGCGCTTTATGCCACTGACATCGGAGTCGGTTCGCCGCATGCCGACCGGGGGAGCGTTTATCGGGCGTTGCTGGCGCGGCGGCGTGTCGCGGTGGAGTCCAGTCCGCTGCGGTTGGTGGCCAATGAGCAGGTGGAAACTTTCAGTTTCCGGCTTCCTGCATTGTTGCTGGCGATGAGTCGGCTTCCCGGGCGGTATTTCGCGGAGTTGCTTGGTGCCGATGTCCTCTTGCGCGCGGTGGGCTGGTTGCCACCTCTGGCGGCGCTGCCGCCCGCGACGTTCGATGACACCGTACCCGGTGATCTCGACCTGGGCGGTCGGCGACCGGGTGAGCAGGTGAGTGCCCTGGATCGCTCGGTGAACGCGGCGAAGACGTTGCTGGCGAACGATGAAACAGGCGAAGAGACGACGCGTCGCCTCCTGCTCGGGTTCGGCTGGGCGGCGCATGAGCTGCGGCAGTGGTGTGCTCGGTTGCGGGGTGAGATGAAGCTCGCGCGACATCCTGACTATGACGTCTGGCGGTTGTTGTTCTCCCGAGCTCGCCAGGCGGCTGTCTATCACGGCCGGTACATGCTGGAAGGACGACCGCTCGCGGAGTGGTTCGCCGATGTCGATGCGGGTCCTGCGGCTTTTCTCGACGCGCTGGCCGGCAGCGGTCTGGTCCGGCCCGGCCATCCTGACCGCAGCCCGCTCCTGCGTGGGCTGATCGGCGAGAAGGGGCCGATGTTCCGGGTGTTCACCGAGGACGAGCTGGCGGTGTTGCGCCGGTGGATCGCTCAGTTGCCGACGGAGGAATGCGGCTCGGATGACCGTGAGGATCTCCATGTGGCTCAGTGGAACTGGTTCCGGACCGGCGCGAAGCGGCAAGCGGTTCTGCCCGCCGCCGGACCTCAGGCCGGTGAGGTCGAGCCGACCACGTTGCGGGACGCCTATCATGCGCTGCTCACCCGTACCGACACTCCCGGGTTGCGTCGGTACGCCTACGTCTACGCGACCCGGTGGCTCACGCGGAGCCGGTTCGGGCTGAATCAGGCGTCGCGGCAGCTGCCGGTGCGCTGGGATCAGGAGAGCGGGCTCCGCGGCTGGCTGGAGGATCAGCACGATCGTCACAGTGAGCAGGTGAGTCAGGCGGAGGACGGCCTGCCGACGCGTGAGCAGCTGATCCGGTCGACCTTGCAGCTCGCACCGCTGATCATGATCGATGGGGGGTGGTTGCAGGGGTTCACCGATTACCGGCTCGCTTCATCGGAGGCCGGCCAGTTCCTTTTCCGTACGTACTGGGATGAACTGGGCAATGGTGACATCGATCTGAACCACCCGCGGATTTACCGGGCGTTGCTGGCCGAGATGGGATATGACCTGCCGGACACCGCCTCGCCGGAGTTCGCGGCGTGGCCGGGGTTCGATGACCGGTCCTTCGCGCTGCCGGTCTACTGGCTCAGCATCGCGCGGTTCCCCCGGACGTTTCACCCGGAGATTCTCGGGCTCAACCTGGCGATGGAGTTGTCCGGCGTCGGTGGGAGCTACCGCACCGCACGCACCGCGCTGCGCGAGTACGGGTTCAGCACCCAGTTCGTGGATCTGCACAACACGATCGACAACGTCGCCACGGGACACTCGGCGTGGGCGTCCGACGCGATCGACTGCTACCTGGCGGACATGCCGTCCGGCGGCGATCAGGGCCAGCTGGGTCAGGTGTGGGAGCGGATCAGGCTGGGATATCGCTCGTTGAATCCGCCCGAGGGCCGGGGTGTGGAGATCTACACGACGGCCCGGTCAGTCCTTGCGACGGTCGGCCGGCGCAAGCAGCCTCGGAAAGGTGGTGCCCGGTGACAAAAACGGTTCTCGGCCTGTCGGCCTACTATCACGACAGCGCGGCGGCATTGGTCCGCGGCAGTGACATCGTCGCAGCCGCCCAGGAAGAACGCTTCAGCCGCACGAGGCATGATCCCGGCTTCCCGGCCGGGGCGGTGTCCTACTGCTTGGACGAAGCCGGAGTGCGCCTCAACGATCTGGACTCGGTCGCCTACTATGAGCAGCCGAAGCTGAAGTTCCGGCGAGTGCTGGCGACGTATGCCGCTTCGGCTCCGCACGGGTGGGCTTCGTTCCGTCGGGTCCTTCCCGAGTGGCTCAGCTGGAAGTACCGCACGACGGAGACTGTCCAGGCCCGGCTGGCCGACCTTGGCCGGGGCTCGCCGCCCGGGGTTGTCTGTTTCGGTCATCACGAGACGCACGCGGCCTCCGCGTTCCTGCCCAGCCCGTATCAGTCCGCTGCGGTGCTGACGGTCGACGGGGTCGGTGAATGGACGACCACTTCCTTGTGGCATGGCCGCGAGGATCAGCTGACCCAGGTGGCGGAGTTGAACTTCCCGCACTCGCTGGGGATGCTGTATTCGGCGTTCACGTACTTCTGCGGGTTCAAGGTCGACTCCGGTGAGTACAAGCTCATGGGTCTGGCGCCTTACGGGCAGCCTGTGTTCGCTCCGCTGATCCGCGAGAAGCTGGTCGATGTGAAGGCGGACGGGTCCTTCCGTCTCGACACCCGCTACTTCGAGTTCCTGCGCGGTCAAGTGATGACCGGTCGTGCGTTCGAGCAATTGTTCGGCGGACCTCGGCGGCTGCCGGAGGCCCGGCTGACTCAGCGGGAGTTCGATCTGGCCGCGTCGGTCCAGTCGGTCACCGAGGAGATCATGCTGAATCTCGCCGCTACCGCCCGCGAGATGACCGGGGAGGCGAATCTCTGCCTGGCCGGGGGCGTCGCGTTGAACTGCGTGGCCAACGGCAAGATCGCCAGCAGCGGGCTGTTCGACGAGATCTGGGTGCAGCCCGCCGCCGGCGACGCGGGTGGAGCGCTGGGGGCCGCTCTGCTCGCGGCACGGCACGACGGTGGGCGTGCCCATGTGACACAGGGGCGGGACGCGATGCGAGGTTCGCTGCTCGGCCCCGCGTACGCCACGGAAGACATCCAGCGTTTTCTCGACAGCGGCGGGTATCCCTACACCCGCCTCGACGAGCGTGACCTGACCGCCAGGGTGGCAGCGGAACTGGCGTCGGGAAAGATCGTCGGGTGGTTCTCGGGCCGGATGGAGTTCGGTCCCCGGGCGCTCGGGGCGCGGTCCATCCTCGGCGACGCGCGTGACCCGGAGATGCAGTCGAAGATGAACCTGAAGATCAAATTCCGTGAGTCGTTCCGGCCGTTCGCCCCGGTGGTGCTGGCCGAAGACGCCAAGGAGTACTTCGATCTGGGGCAGCCCAGCCCGTACATGCTGATTGTCGCCCCGGTGGCACAGCAGCAACGACTGGAACCGGGCGAGGACGAGAAGGCGGACAGCGAAAGCGCTGACCTCACCACACGGCTCAAGGTGACGCGAAGCAGGATCCCGGCGGTCACCCACGTCGACCACTCAGCACGGGTCCAGACCGTCGACGGCGAAAGCAATCCGCTCCTGCACCGGCTGCTGAGCGACTTCAAATCCGCAACCGGCAGCTCGGTGCTGGTCAACACCTCGTTCAACGTGCGCGGCGAACCCATCGTGGCCTCTCCTGAGGACGCTTACCGCTGCTTCATGCGGACCGAGATCGACCTGCTCGTGCTCGGCAACTTCCTGCTGGCCCGCACCGCGCAACCACGCTGGCACGAAGAAGACGACTGGCGACGCGAGATCCCGCTCGACTGATGCCCCGGTGAGGAGACGATGATGGCTTGGCTGCGCAGCAGTGTTCTGACGGCTCTTTTGTTCGTGCTCTACATAGGGGTCTTCCTGCCCTGGGGCCTCGTGACCCGCGTGGTGCGAGACCCGCTGCACCGCCGGCTCGACCGGACGGCCGTCACCTACTGGACGGTCATCGCGACATCCCCAAGGGGGGATTGAGCTGACTCCAGCGGTGATCACACAGTTTTCCGATCAATAGCCAAAACCGCCGAACAAGCCTGAAAACGAGTAAGAATTCTGCTGGAATTCCTACTTTGTTGAGCCGCAGATCTTGTCGTAAGGAGATCAGGTGGACCGTTACGCTGAATTAGTGCCACAGATGGCGCAGTACGAGAAGTACGCGAAGGGCGGAATACCCTGGCTACCGTACATCATGTATTTCAACGCGCTGAACTACAGTTCTCCGGTGATCAACACCGACTCGGGCGGCTTCCGTATCTCCCGGAGCGGCATGAAACGGTACTCACTGCAGGAAAATCTGCCCCCTGGTCCGGTCAGTCTCGTCATGGGCGGTTCTTCCGCCTTCGGCTTCGGTGCCACGTGCGATCAGAAGACTCTGGCCTCCCTGCTGTCGGAGAACAACACCGGGACACCGTGGTTGAACCTTGCTGCGCCTGCGTTCAATTCGACCCAGGAGGTCGTACTTTTCCTCCTGAACCGGCACCTGCTGCCGGAGGTTCGCGACATCGTCGTCTACGGGGGTCTCAATAATCTCGTCGTCGCCGGGCTTCCCGGGGCGGCCGAAAACTACGGCCAGTTCTTCTTCTCTGGTGAGTTCTTCGGCCATTTCAACGGCCAGGAGGTCGCCAGGACGGACGTCTCGCACATTCCCGGCCGAGACTCCACCAGCCAGAACCCCCTGTCTCGCATCGCACGGTTGCTCCGGCCGCAGAGCAAGAAGGCCGAGGACGCGCCCAGTGGGCCCAGTGCGGAGGAAAGAGTCGAGATCGCCACTCGTCTCCTCTTGAAGGATCTCGACCGTCTGCTCGAACTGGCGGAGCCAACGGGTGCTCGTGTGCATTTCGTTCTGCAGCCCACACTTTCCTGGACCGGGAAGAAGCGCTCAGCCGAGGAGGCCGCCCTTCTAGAGGACGACACAGGGATGTGGGCGCAGATGTGGGCCGGCTTTCAACCCGTGTTCGCGGAAGCCGTCTACACCGAACACGCGCAGCGGGTAGAAGAGATATGCAAGACCCGCGGCGTCTCGTTCCTGGACATGAACAAGTCCCTGTTGCTCTCCGTCAACTCCGACGATTGGCTTTTCGTCGACCCGGTGCACCTCAACGACACCGGAACGGAAGCGGTGAGCGAGATCCTCAAACGAGAATTCAATCTTCACTGACCAAGCGGACAGCAAGAAGTATCCCTCATGTTTCGAAAGATCGTCGACTTTCTGCGCGGGCGGCACCGCAAGCGCCGGAGCGACGGCCATGTGCTGGCTGAAAAAAGAGGGAATCGTGCCTCGTCGGCTCGCGTCATCGGAAGCACGGCATTTCTCTCCAGAACCTGCTGGGGCGAGCTCGGCTTGATTTCCGCAGACTCGATCAGCGCAACACGATCGACAACGTCGAAACCGGCCACCCCACTTGGGCGTGAATACGATCGACAACTACATGGCCGAAATCATCGACCTTCTCGAACCAGGGCACGAGGGCGTGATGTGGGACCGTACTCGCGTCGGATCCGTGGATTCTTCTGCGGTCCGGACTTTCCCACCCTCGCCCCCGGCCTTGGGTAATGTACACCCTGGCTTGTTGCGATGACTCGGACGATCAGGTCCACAAGAGTGGTGTCCTAAGAAAGCGAAGCCAATTCATGAACGTGACCACCGAAGTCGATCCCCACCTCATTGCCGTCGCCGCCGAACTGCCGCGCCCCGAATACTCGACCGACGAACTGATCGCCGCCGGGCGCGGGCATCTTTCCGACAGGCTTGTGGCGATGTTGAGCAAGCTGGGTATCCAGAAGCGGCACTCGATTTTGAGCAACTACCCGGATGTCCTCTTCCGGGGCGCCGAGCCGGAACTGGACATCCCCGCGTCCACCCTGGCCGCCAGGGCCGTGCGCACCTGCTTGGCCAAGGCCGACGTGCCGATGGACTCCATCGGTCTCGTGCTCGGCGTGTCCAGCAGTCCCGCCCGGCTGCTGCCCAGTCTCGTGTGCGACCTGTTCGCCCTGATACCGGAAATTCCCCGGACCGCGGCGAATCTGAGCATTGAGTTCATGGGGTGTTCCTCGATGGCGAAGGCCGTCGACACTGCGCGGTGGTTTCTGAACTACCGGCCCGAGCAACACGTTCTTGTGTGCTTCATGGACGCGATCACGCCATTGTCTCCTGAACTGCCGGACTTCTACTCGCATTTCTCAGAGGTGGATGTGGAGGGCCGGCAGGGCACCGTGAACGTACTGCACGGGTTCCTGTTCGCGGATGCCGCCGTGGCGATGGTTTTCGGTGCGCAGGGCGGCGGGCCGTCGTTCGGCCCGGTGGCGAATCTGACGAACGAGCGGGCGTCGGACGCCGAACTCGGCACCGTCCCGGACGGCGGATCGGACATCCCGCTGGTGTACGGGCGACGGGCCTACACGCTGAGCCCCGACGTCACCCCGCGTGGCGCCTTCTATGCCAGTGAGACCCTGAAGAGGGTGCTGGACAGTGACGAGTGCAAGCTGCGTGATCCCAGCGAGGCCGCGGTGCTGCTCATGCATACCGGTAGTACTCGCATTCTGGACGAACTGTGCGCACAGTTCGGTGTTCAGCCGGAGGACGACATCGTCGGCTCGTCGTATCGGGTGTTGCGAGACTACGGGAACACCATTGGTTGTTCTGTCCCGCTGATGTTGGCGGAGCCGACCCGCCGGCCGCCAGGGCAGGGATTGGTCGTCTCGTTCGGACTCAGCTTCGCCTGTGGCGCTTTCACAATGAACATCCCCGACGGCGGCTGGAGACCCTGACTGCCGACCCGGGCCTACCCGTCAGGGTGTCGGAACCCACTAGGAGCCAGGACTCGAATTCGCGTTTGGAGTGCACATGCGTTACACCCTTCCCTCCTTGTTCGCCGCAGCCGCGGATATCGGGCAGGACGAACCGGCGGTGTTCGCCGACGGTGGATACCGATCCTGGAGGCAATGGCGTGACGACGCGGACGCGTTGGCCCGGGGGCTGCAGGAGTCGGGTGTCGGGCCGGGCGACGTTGTGGCTGTCCATCTGCCCAACAGCTGGGATTTCCTCACTCTCCACATTGCCATCGCCGCCGCGGGCGCGGTGATGCTTCCGCTGCACCTTGGTCTCGGGCTGGTGGAACTGCGCTCGCTTCTCGAGCGCACCGGCGCCGGAACGATTGTCGTGCCGGCCGACAACCAGGGACGATCCGGGGCCGAACTCGCCCGGCAGCTTCGCACGGGCTCATCAGCGCTGCGGCATGTGCTGATGACCGGAGAGCCGGACGACACCGTTGGCGACGTCGGCTGGATCGAGACGGTGAAGCGCCAGTGGAAGGGAGCGTCGCCGCTGCCTGTGCGCGTGTCACCGGACGATCCATTCGTGTTCCTGCCCTCGTCGGGGACGACCTCGCTACGCCAGAAAATCTGCGTGCACACCCACGACAGCCTGCTGTCCAACGCGGCCGCGACCGCCGCTGACGGCCAAGCACTCCGCACCGACGAAATCGTCAGTGCCAGCCCGTTCACGCATCTTTTCGGCTTGCTTTCCATCCATCTCAGCCTGGTCACCGGCGGCAGGCAGGCGCTGTTGCCCAGGTGGGACGTCGAGCACTTCGGTCAACTGACCCGGCACGCCGCGCCAACGGTGCTCTTCGCGGTACCCGCGCAGATCCGGGACATCATGTCACGGCTGGGCACAGTGGAGGACCCGAGCGGATTCACGCTGCGGGAGATGCGGGTCAGCGGTGCGGTTGTTCCTGCCGCACTCGTCGAGGAGGCGCGCCGCCGCACCAAGGCACGGGTGATCGTGCACTGGGGCATGTCCGAGCTGGGTGGGGGCCTGTTCACCCGGCCCGGCGATCCGCCTGAGACGGCGATCAGGAGTGTCGGCCGTCCGGTCTCCGAGGGGGAGGTGCGGGTCGTTGGGGAGAACGGCACGCTGTGCGGCGTGGGTGAGACCGGCGAACTTCAGTTCCGCGGCCGGTCCTTGTTCAAGGAGTATCTGGCGGAGCCGGAGCTGACACGTGCCGCGCTGACAGCGGATGGCTGGTTGCGGACCGGTGACCGGGCCGGCCTGAACGCGGACGGCACGGTCGCGTTCCGCGGTCGTGATGCGGACCTGATCAATGTCGGCGGGGTGAAGTTCAGCGCGACGGAGGTCGAGGTACTGCTCGCGACCTTTCCAGGTCTGCGGCAGGTCGCCGTTGTCGGCCGCCCGGACGAGCGTCTCGGCGAGTATCCATGCCTGGTCGCCAGCCTGCGCGACGGCGGGTCGGTCACCTTGGGGGAGGTCACCGAGCACCTGGCCGCCAAGGGAGTGGCGGACTACAAGATGCCCGCTGAGCTGATCCTGCTCGAAGAAGTACCCTGCACTCCGACAGGAAAGATCGCGAAGAGCCGCCTCATCGCGATGCTCGACGACGGTGCCGCAACCACGTCGACGTGGGCTCAGCGACTTCTGACACACAGCCCCGCCGAGCGCTTCGCCCAGGCGCTGGAACTGGTTCGGGCTCAGGTCGCCTCGGTACTCGGGCGGTCCGATCCGATCGGGCCGGACCAGGTCTTCACGGACTACGGCCTGCGCTCGCTGACCGCTGTCAAGCTGCGGATGGAACTGGTCGAGGCCACGGGGTGCGATCTGCCGACGACTGTGGCCTTCGACCTGCCAACGCCCCGCCGGCTGGCCCGGCATTTGGCCGACCTGCTCAGCGCCGAGCACCGTGTTCCGGGCAGCGTTATCACGTCACGGTCGCACCGGCGTGGTGACGAGGATCCCGTTGCCGTCGTGGGCATGGGTTGCCGGTTGCCCGGCGGTATCGCCTCTCCCGCCGAGCTGTGGGACCTGCTGGTGGCGGGAGCGGACGCGATCGGGGATTTTCCCGCCGACCGTGACTGGGACCTCGGCGCGGCCGCCTCTTACGTCCGACGCGGTGGCTTCCTTCCGGATGCCGCCTGGTTCGACGCCGAGTTTTTCGGGATCTCGCCGCGGGAAGCCGCCCTCATGGACCCGCAGCAGCGACTGTTGCTGGAAACGGCCTGGGAGGCACTGGAGCACGCCCGGATCGACCCGGTCTCGCTGCAGGACAGCGAGACCGGCGTATTCGTCGGCATGATGGCGTCGGACTATCTGCCGAGCCGGCAGGAAGCGGCACCGGGCTTCGACGGCGGGGCGATGATCGGAAACGCGAGCAGTGTCGCATCCGGCCGGATCTCCTACCTACTGGGGCTGCGCGGCCCTTCGCTCACCGTGGACACCGCGTGTTCGTCGTCGCTGGTCGCCTTGCATCTCGCGGCACAGTCCCTACGCTCCGGAGAGTGTTCGCTGGCGCTGGTGGGCGGCGCCACAGTCATGTCGACTCCCGCTACCTTCGCGGAGTTCGCCCGGCAACAGGCACTCTCCTCCGATGGACGGTGTAAGGCCTTCGCCGCCGCAGCGGACGGTACCGGGTGGTCGGAAGCCGTCGGAATGGTCGTCCTCGAACGTCTCTCGGACGCTCACCGTGCCGGTCACCGGGTGCTCGGTGTCATCAGGGGCAGTGCCGTCAACCAGGACGGCAGGTCAAACGGGTTGACCGCGCCGAGCGGCCCAGCGCAACAACAAGTGATTCGCAGGGCATTGGCCGACGCTGGGCTCTCACCGTCCGATGTGGACGTGGTCGAGGCGCACGGCACGGGCACGAAGCTCGGTGATCCGATCGAAGCGCGGGCGATCCTGTCCGGCTACGGGCAGGACCGCGACAGCCCGTTGCTGCTGGGTTCGGTGAAGTCGAACCTCGGACATACCCAAGCCGCCGCCGGTGTCATCGGGACGATCAAGACGATCCTGGCGATCCAGCACGGGCTGGTGCCCAAGACGCTGCATGTGGATGAACCTTCGCCGCACGTGGACTGGTCTGCGGGGGCGGTGCGTCTGGCCACCGAGCCGGTGCCGTGGCCCGTGACCGGACGGCCACGTCGCGCCGGTGTGTCAGCGTTCGGGATCAGTGGTACGAACGCGCACATCATCCTGGAGCAGGCCCCGGTCGAGGCCGATGTGACCACAGCGCGGGCACCGCTGGCGGCGGTGCCACTGATCCTCTCAGCGTCGACGCCGCAGGCACTGAGAGCGCAGGCAGAACGATTGCTCGCCGACATGGACGCGGGCGTCGACGCGGCGGACATGGGCTACTCACTGGTCTCGACACGGGCGAGCCTTGAGCATCGTGCGGTGATCGTCGACGCCGATCGCGCCGAACTGGCCGCTGTTGCCCAAGGGACGTCCGCCGTGGCGGTGACCGGTCGCGCGGACGTGCCTGGCCGGACTGTGTTCGTCTTTCCCGGCCAGGGTGCGCAATGGGCCGGTATGGGCCTCGAACTGCTCGATTCCGCTCCGGTTTTCGCGGATGCCATGGTCGAGTGCGACAAGGTACTCAGTGAGTTCGTCGATTGGTCATTGATCGAGGTCCTCGGTGACGAGTCGGCCCTGCAGCGGCCCGATGTCCTCCAGCCCACCATGTTCGCGATCATGGTCTCGCTGGCCCGGCTGTGGCAGTCCCACGGTGTCACCCCCGACGCCGTGATCGGCCATTCCCAGGGGGAGATCGCCGCAGCGTACGTCGCCGGCGCGTTGTCGTTGCGCGACGCGATCCGGACAGTCGTACGGCGTGCGCTCCTGTGTTCGTCGCTGATCGGTACCGGCCTGTTGCTGTCCGTGGAGTCGACCTGGGACCTCGAACAACGGATCTCCCGATGGCCCGGTGTGAGCATCGCCGCGTACAACGGACCTTCTTCGGTGGTCCTGGCCGGAGGTGCAGACGCCATCACCGAACTGGCCGAGGAGTACCGAGCAGAAGGCATGCGGGCCAGCGTCATCCCGGCCAGCTTTCCGTCGCACTCCGCGTCCGTCGAGCCCCTCCGCGACCGGCTGCTGGAAGAGCTGTCCGGCATCAGCCCGCGACCGGTGGACATTCCCTGGTATTCCACGGTGACCGGCGCGGTGATGCGCGGACCGGAAGCCGGCGCCGACTATTGGTACGACAACCTGCGCCAGCCCGTCCAGTTCGCTTCGACCGTGAAAACCCTGGTGTCAGCGGGATTCGGGCACTTCATCGAGATCAGCTCGCATCCCGTGCTCGTTCCGTCGATCCGGGAAACGGTGGGCGAAGCCGGATCGGCCGTGGGCACACTGTGCCGTGACAAGGGCGGTGTGCGACGATTCCTGACCTCGGCGGCTGAAGGCTACGTGCGCGGCCTGGCCGTCGACTGGGCGAGCTTGTTCGACGGCAGCGGAGCACGGCGGATAGACCTGCCTACCTATCCGTTCCAACGCAGTCGTTACTGGCTTGGCGGCGCGGCGCGGCCACGGGCGGCCGGTCTCGGCCAGCAGGGCCTCACACACCCGTTGGTATCGGCCCTCGTCGAAGATCCAGGCCACGACGGCTCGGTGTTCACCGGCCGGATTTCCCTGGCCGAACTGGCCTGGCTGGACGATCATCGCGTGAACGGCACGGTGGTGGTCCCGGGAACAGCATTGCTGGAACTGGCGATTCAGGTCGGCGACCGCTTCGGCCGCGGGCGGGTCAACGAGCTGTTGGTGCTCTCTCCCCTGGTGGTTCCCGATCACGGCGCTGTTCAGGTGCAGGTTCGCGTCGGCGACGAGCGGGACGAGTGTCTCACGTTCATCATCTATTCCAGGATCGAAGGTCGCGAGTCATGGACGAAGCACGCGACCGGAGAACTCGGCCCGGATACGACCTCCCCCGGATTCGCCCTGTCCGCATGGCCACCGGAGGGGGCGCAGGCGGTGGATCCAAGTACCGTGTACCAGTCCCTCGTCGATGTCGGTGTGGCGCACGGGCCGATGTTTCGCACCTTGCGTGTGGTCTGGCAGCGCGGTTCCGAATTGTTCGCCGAGGTGGAACTCCCGGAGGGACCGCGCGACGAATCGTCCGGGTTCTGGCTGCATCCCGCTCTGCTTGACGGAGCACTCCATCCGACCGCGTTGCTCAGCGGCCCCTCCGACGGCCCGCTGCTGCCGTTTGCGTGGCGAGGCGTGAGCCTGTTCGCGACCGGGGCGGCGGCACTTCGGGTGTGCCTACGCCCCGACAGCGATGGAACGGGGGGATTCGCCCTCGACATCACCGATGACCAAGGCATTCCGGTCGCGCAGGTGGAATCCCTCATCCATCGCCGGCTCACGGCCGGCCTTCCCGGCGCGGGCACGGCGTATCGGGAATCGTTGTTCCGGATGGACTGGGCCGTCGTCGACCCTGACCGGTGTCCGCGGTCCGACCATGACGTGCTGGATCTGAGTGCGGAGCGCGACCTACGGAGCGTCCTTGCCAGGGTCGTCACGACGATGCGGGATCGGGCGCCCGGCGCGGCCGGGCTGGTGGTCCTTACCAGCCACGCGGTGGCCATCCGGGAGGGCGAGGACACCGATCCGGCCCAAGCCGCGGTGTGGGGTCTGGTCCGTTCGGCGCAGCAGGAGAACCCGGACTCATTCCTCCTTGTCGATACGGACGACCCGGCGTCATTCGAGCCGACCTTGCCCTCGGGGGAAACCGAGTTCGCCATCCGCTCCGGCACGATCCTGGTTCCCAGACTGGTCAGGCAGCCGGTGGACGACGAACCGGCGACGCTGAACCCCACGGGCACCGTGCTGATCACCGGCGGAACCGGGACCCTCGGCCGGCTGCTGGCCAAACACCTGGTCCAGCAGTACGGAGTGCGTCAGCTGCTGCTGCTGTCCCGGCGAGGACCGGACACTCCCGGTGCGGACGTGCTTCACAAGGAGCTGGCCCACTGCGGCGCAACGGTGAACATCGTCGCCTGTGACGTGGGCGACCGTGCGGCCCTCGCCGATGTCTTGGCCGGTATAGCCGCCGAGCACCCACTGACGGGGGTGGTTCACGCCGCCGGGCTGCTCGACGACGGTGTGGTCGGCTCGCTGACCGCCGACCGGTTCGACACCGTGCTACGCGCCAAAGCCGATGCCGCATGGCACCTACACGAACTCACCCTGGACCGTCCTCTGGAGATGTTCGTGTTCTTCTCCTCGATCGCCGGCCTGCTCGGCAGCCCCGGCCAGGGCAATTACGGTGCGGCCAATGCCTATCTGGACGGGCTGGCCGCCTACCGGCGGGCTCGAGGACTCCCGGCGGTGTCGGTGGCCTGGGGACTGTGGGAATCGGATACCGGCATGACCGGCACGATGACTGCGGTGGATCACGACCGGATTCTTCGCAGCGGCATCGAGGCGTTGTCCGACGAGGATGGGCTTCGCCTCTTCGACGCCGTGCTCACCGCGGGTCCCGCGCTGCTCGGGGCGATGCGCGTCAACGTCCCGGCACTCCGGCGCGGTTCGCCGAGACCCGCATGGAACGGCATCGTTCGGCCGTCGAACAGGCGGACCATCGTGACCGGAGCCAGTGAAGCCGACACAGCGGGCTCGTTGCGCCGACAGTTCGCAGAGCTCGACGAGGCTGGACAGGTTCGGCTCATCGAGAACACGGTGCGCTCTCATGCCGCTGCCGTGCTGGGCCACAGTGACCCATCCGTAGTGGACCCGAACCGGGAATTCCTGCAAAGCGGATTCGACTCGCTGTCGGCGATGGAGTTGCGTAACCGGCTCAACCAGGTCACCGGCTTGAAGCTGGCTTCGATGGCCGTGTTCGAGAGCAGGACTCCCGCCAGGCTGGCCGATCTGGTGCGCCGCGCCATGGTCGAGCAGCCGGACGCGAGCGTGACCAGGACAGACGTGTCCACAATGGATCATCATGGCGATGACTTGGTCTTTTCGCTGGTTCGGCAGGCCGTGGACGCAGGGAAGGTCACCGAAGCCTTCGGCCTCATGCGTGCGGTTGCCGATCTCCGGCCGTCCTTCGCGTCCGTCGCGGATCTCGGCTCGTTGCCGACGCCGATGACGTTGGCGGAGGGACCGCCCGGCGTTCGGCTGATCGCCTTGAGTTCACCAATGGCCGACGGTGCCGTTCACCAGCACGCGCGGCTCGCCGCGCATTTCCAGGGCGTCATGCGCATGTCGGCGGTGCCGTTGCCAGGATTCGAGTCGGCCGAAAAACTGCCCGCCACCGGCGAAGTCGCGGTCGCTGCGGTAGCGGAAAGCGTGCGGCGGGTCAGCGCGGGTGACCCGTTCGTACTGCTCGGCTATTCCTCCGGCGGGGCGCTTGCCTATGCCACCGCCGACTACCTGGAGACCAAGCTGCAAATCCGACCGGCCGCAGTGGTTCTTCTCGACACGTTCAGACTCGGCGACCCGTCGGTCCCCCTCGATCAAGTACTGCGGCGGATGTTCTCGGTCGAGCCGACCTTCGGCGCGATCACCGGCGACCGGCTCTCTGCCATGGGGCGCTGGCTGGCCGTTATGTCCGAGCTACGGTTCGACCCGATCACCGCGCCGGTTCTGTTCGTCCAGGCCGCCAAGCCGTTCACGCAAGATGACCAGGATTCCGGCCGCTGGGTGGCCACGCCCTTCGAGCCGACACACGCTCTCCGGTCCGTGCGATCCGACCATTTCACCATGGTCGGGGCCGATTCCGAGCAGACCAGTCGCGTGATCCAGGAGTGGCTTGAAAAGACGCTATGACTGCATTTCATCACCGCTGGTCTCTTTTCGCTGAATCGTGCTGAAAACGGAGAGTGAGCACTCGTGCGATACACAAACGCTCTCGATGTATTAGGCATAAACGGACTTCACGCAAAGATCACAAACCCTGAAATCCCGCTGGCGATGCCCGCCCGCCGGTCGGGACCGGGAGTCACTCGGAGGCAAAGATGCGACACCAAGGTTTAGGTGCCTGGCCTGCCAGGCGGGCCCGGATGAGCGCGGCGAACGTGGCGGTCCGGTACGAGGACCAGGCCATCACCTACGCCGAGCTCGATGAGCGGGTCGCCGCGCTGGCGGGCCGAATGCGTGCGCTCGGCGTTCGCCGGGGCGACCGGGTCGCCTATCTCGGTCCGAATCACCCGTCCTACCTCGAAGTGCTGTTTGCGACCGGGTTGCTCGGCGCGGTGTTCGTGCCGCTGAATTTCAGGCTCACCGCCGGAGAGGTCGACGACCTTCTCTCGGACTGCGCGGCCAGGTTGATCATCTACGGCGAATCCATGAAGGAGAAAGTCTCCGAACTCGATAGGGACCGGCATGGCGTTCGGGCACTGGCGTGCACCGAACTCGACAGCGCCGTGTGCGAAGACGTTCCACCTGACGAGCACGTCAGCCTCGAGGACCTGTGCGTGATCCTGTACACGTCCGGTACTACGGGAAAGCCCAAGGGCGTCATGCTCACGCACGGCAACCTCACCTGGAACTGCTTCAATACCATTGTCGAGAACGATGTGGCCACCGATGAAAAAGTGCTGATCGCGGCCCCGCTCTTCCACGCCGCGGCACTGTGCATGATGTGCCTGCCGACCCTGCTCAAAGGCGGGACGGCGGTTCTCGTCTCCTCGTTCGAACCGGATTCGGTGTTGGACCTGATCGAGCGCGAGCGCATCACAGTCATGTTCGGCGTGCCCGCGATGTTCGAGGCGATGGCCAGTCGGCCGCGCTGGCCAGAGGCCGATCTCTCGAGTATCCGTCGCCTCTTGTGCGGCGGCGCACCGGTACGCCTGGCGACGATCCGCCGTTACCTTGACCGGGGACTGAACTTCGGTCAGGGATACGGTCTTACCGAGACGGCTGCCGGAGTGCTGATGCTCGACCGCGCTCATCTGGAGATCAAAGCCGGATCCACCGGCGTGCCTTCGTTCTTCACCGACGTCCGGGTCGTCGACGCCGATCGGCGAGAGGTGCCCAAGGGTGTCCCGGGGGAAGTCATGGTCAGCGGCCCGAACGTGATGCGTGGCTACTGGGGTCAACCTGATGCCACCGACGAGGTCTTCGACGCGGGATGGTTCCAGACCGGTGATGTCGGCGTCGTTGATGAGGACGGTTACTTCTTCATCGTCGATCGGATCAAGAACGTGATCATCTCCGGCGGCGAGAACGTGTACCCCGCGGAGATCGAAGGCCTGTTGCGCGGCCTCGACGGTGTCTCCGCCTGCGTCGTGATCGGCGTGCCGGACGAGAAGTGGGGCGAAGTCGGCAAGGCCGTGGTCGTCGTTGATCCGCGTGCTCGCATCGACGAAGCCACGGTGCTTGCTCAGTTGCGGCTTCGCCTCGCCGCGTACAAGGTGCCCAAGTCGGTGCAGTTCGTCGACGCGCTGCCCACCACCGCGTCCGGCAAGATCTCCAGATCTGAGGTCCACCGACGCTACGGTGACGGAGGGGCGCTGCGAGAACGTGGTTCGGATCAGTGACCGGTATTACTTACGCGGCGGCGCCCTTTGCACCTGATTTCTTTGACTGTTCGCCATACATCACACAGTCATATTGACCGGGCCACACCCGGCAAAGTGCATCGTTCGTAAACCCTACGCTAAGGAGTCAATCGGTGCGTGCTGTACAGGTCGGGGAGTTCGGCGGTCCCGAGGTGCTCAAAGTGGTGGACCTGCCGGAGCCGGTCCCGGCTGACGGCCAGCTGCTGGTGAAGGTGAACCGCGCCGGCATCAACTACGCCGACACGGATCAGACCGAGAATTCCTTTCCGTCCCCGCAGAAGCTGCCCTTCGTGCCCGGCTTCGAGGTCGTCGGCCGCGCACAGGACGGCCGCCGCGTGGTCGCGTTGAGCGTCGACGGCGCCTACGCTGAGTACGCCCTGGCCGACGAGCGGCTGGCATTCGACGTGCCCGACGGCGTGTCCGACACCGCCGCACTGGCACTGGTTCTGCAGGGCGTCACCGCGTGGCACCTGCTGCGCACCTCGTCGCGCATGCGGCCGGGCGAGTCCGTGCTGGTGATGTCGGCCGCGGGTGGAGTCGGCTCGCTGGCCGTCCAGTTGGCCAAGCTGTGGGGCGCCGGCCGGATCATCGGTACCGCGTCCTCGGCCGACAAACGCGACCTTGCCGTCGAGCTGGGCGTGGACGTGGCGATCGACGCCAGTCCGACCGAGGGACTGACCGAGCGGATCATCGAGGCCAACAACGGCAAGCCGGTCGACATCGTGCTGGAGATGACCGGCGGGGAGGTCTTCGATGCCACGCTAGGCGCGCTGGCCGGCTTCGGCCGCCTGGTCGCCTCCGGCTCGGCCTCCAGGACCACCCGACCGCCGGTCTTGCCGTCCAAGCTGATGGCGAACTCCACGTCGGTGGTCGGCTTCTTCCTACCGGACTGCTTCCACCGGCCGCCGATGATGCGCGAGCCGATGGACGAGTTGTTCGCGATGGTCGCCGACGGTCGGCTGGTGCCGCAGTTGGGCGGTGACTACGCGCTGACCGATGTGGTGCAGGCGCATGAGGACCTTCGCTCCCGCAAGACCGTCGGCAAGCTCGTGCTGGACCCCGCGAGGTAACCGGTTCGCCCGCGGCAGCCCGTTCGGTCATCTTGAGCTCCCAAGGGCTTCTTGAGGTCGGGCGGCCTCGCGTGTCGGCACTGGTCGGGGAGAACGGCGCGGGTAAGACGACCCTGCCGCGCATCCTGTCCGACGCGCGGAAACCCGCCGATGGCGGCGGGTCGTGCGGGGCGGCCTTGGCGTGATGCCGCAGCTCATCGGCTCGGTTCGTGATGAGTCCACGGTCCGCGACTCCGGCCAAACCCTCGCTGTTGCATGCCGCTCATTGGTCAGCCTGGCGACGCCGGCATCAGGCCCGAGCCCGGTGGTTCCACAGACGCGCCCGTCTGGTTACCGCATAGCCCCAGCTCAAGTCGTGAATGGCTAGCTAGAGGTGGGCGTGCTCAAGCCGTCCGACGCCACCTTCGACGCGCAGCCTCGGCGCCTGGTCCAACAGCGGGATGTCGGGCTCGTCGTCGCCGGGGACCCGCCAGTCCTGGACGGGCATAAGGCCCGGTTCGATCAGCTTGAACCCGTCGAACAGCTGTAGCACCTGCTCGTGCGTGCGGAAGACGGACTGCGCGGGGGAGCCGGCGGTGGCGAGGCTGAGCTGTCTGATCGATTCTGGGGCGCTCTCGGCCATGGTGTGGGACAGGATGAGGTGGCTGCCGGGCGCCATCCGGTCGCGGAAGTGCTTGATGATGCCGGCCGGGGACTCGCTTTCCATGACGAAGTGCAGCACGGCGACCATCAAGATCCCGACTGGCTGCTCGAAGTCGATCAGCTCGATGACCTGTGGGTCGTTGAGGATCTCCGCCGGTCGGCGCAGGTCGGCGCGCAGAGTGGTCAGGCCGGGTTCGCTGGCCAGCAGGACCTCGGCATGGCGTTGGACGACCGGGTCGTAGTCGACGTAGACGACACGCGCCTCGGGAGCCACCCGGCGCGCGACCTCGTGGACGCTCGGCGAGGTGGGGATGCCTGTGCCGAGGTCGAGGAACTGCTTCACCCCTCGGGCGGCGACGTGGCGTACTGCTCTGGTCAGAAACATTCGGTTGGCTCTGGCCACCGCCCTGGTGTCCGGGGCCACCGCGAGCAAACGGCCGCCGATCTCCCGGTCGATGGCCAGGTGGTCTTTCCCGCCCAGCAGGTAGTCATAGACCCGTGCGGAGCTGGGTACGTTGGGGTCGACACCGGGGGGAACGCGCTCCAGCTCAGCCATGATCGCCATCATAGTCGCCTCATATCCCTGCACACCCGGTCAAGTGCCCCGCGATTTGTGAGGTCTGCCCACAGATTGCGGCGCCGATCGGGCCGAACCGCCCGTGAGGGTGTGTCGCCATCGCGTCTGGTGTCGGGAGCGAGGCCGACTGGAGGTGATCTTGAACGTGACGAGGAAGCATCACAGGAGTGATCACAACGATCTGTCGCCCGCTCCCAGGTAGGAATCCGCTGCGGAGGAGGCCGTGGCGAGCTCGACCGGCCGCCGTATCACCTCCTCCTCCACGCCGCGGCGACCGGTTTGTGTCCGAGGGGCGGCACGCGATACGACGCCGGAGACGGCAGGGGTGGCTATCCGCCGCTCCGCCAGGGCAGTAGGACCGGTTCGGCGGGAAGGTCCCCGGCCAGCAGGCCGGGCAGCAGGACAGGCAGGTTGACGGGGAAGACCAGCTCCCGGGTGGTCAGGAACTCCCGGTGCGGCCACCAGCGGTGCGCCGAGATCTGCGAGCGCTCCAGCTCCTCCTGTCCCGAGACGTCGACGGTGTGGCCGTCGACGCGCAGGAAGAAGAACGAGTCGGTCGCCTCGACCAGGACGTCGCCGAACTCGGCGAGGCCGGAGGTGCGGGCCACGACGGGCCCCAGCCGCTCCTCCGCGACGTCCAGCCCGGTCTCCTCGCGCAGCTCGCGGACCGCGGCGGCGGCCAGGCTCTCCCCCTCGTGCACCCCTCCGCCCGGGGTGACCCAGAAGTGCTCGGCGGGCCAGTGCGCGGGAGCCCGGAACCGGAACAGCAGGAGGCGGTCGTCGTCGTCGACCAGCAGGACCCGGGCACTGGGGCGGGAGATCGGGGCAGCCACCTTCCCGATCATAGAAGAGCCTCCCGTCCACGGGGTCGTTCGCGCGACGCCCGGCGGTTGACGGCCGGGGCACGGGTGAGAGAACGGCGCGTCGCCGAGGCCGGGGCACCCGCTCGTCCCGTACGGCGGCGGGAGCCGGTGATCGGGTGTCAAGCGGTCGTCAAGGTATGCCGGGCCCCGTGTGGGGGAGGCGTCAAGCCTGGGTGCCGGGGCGTATGGAAACCGTCAAGCGGCGCAATAAGCGCGGAAAACAGCGCTTTCCTTGCATGTGCCCTGCCCGTCGGGCGGTGGTGAGAACAAATCCCGGATGCGAGGAGTGGGGATGGCAGACGTCATCTTCGTCGCCCTGACGATCGCGGTCTTCGCGATCCTCGGGCTGGTCGTCAAGGCGGTGGAACGGCTGTGAGTACCGTCAACGCCGCCGGTCTGGTCGTGGTCGTCGGCCTGGTGATCTTCATGGTCGTGGCCTTGCTGTTTCCGGAGCGCTTCTAATGTCGTCGACCACGGCCGGAGTCCTGTTCATCGGATCCCTCGTCGTCGCCCTCGCGCTGGTCCACCGGCCGCTGGGCGGCTACATGTACCGCGTCTACACCGGCGGGAGGCACCTCGCCCCCGAGCGGGTGATCTACCGGCTCATCGGCGTCAGGCCGGACGCCGAGCAGGGGTGGGGTGGCTACGCCCGCAGCGTGCTGGCGTTCTCGGCGGTCTCCGTCCTGTTCCTGTACGGACTGCAACGGCTGCAGGACAAGCTGTTCCTGTCGCTGGGCTTCCCCCCGGTGACCGACCACGTCGCGTGGAACACCGCGGTCAGCTTTGTCACCAACACCAACTGGCAGGCCTACTCCGGTGAGTCCACCATGGGCCACCTGGTGCAGATGTCCGGCCTGGCGGTGCAGAACTTCGTGTCCGCCGCGGTGGGCATGGCGGTGGCGATCGCCCTGGTCCGCGGTCTCGCCCGCAAGGAGACCGGGGAACTGGGCAACTTCTGGGTGGACCTGGTCCGCGGCACCCTTCGCATCCTGCTGCCGATCGCCCTGGTCGGCGCGGTCGTGCTGCTGGCGGGCGGACTGGTCCAGAACCTCGCCTCCCCACACGAGGTGACCACCCTGACCGGCGGCACCCAGTCGATCACCGGCGGCCCGGTGGCCAGCCAGGAGATCATCAAGGAACTCGGCAACAACGGCGGCGGGTTCTACAACACGAACTCGGCGCACCCCTTCGAGAACGCCACGAGCTGGACCAACTGGGTGGAGATCTTCACGATCTTGCTGATACCGTTCGCGCTGCCCCGCACGTTCGGCCGCATGGTCGGAGACAGGCGGCAGGGCTACGCGATCGTCGCGATCATGGGGATCCTGGCGCTGACCGGCGTCGCGCTGCTCACCGGGCTGGAGACCGCCCACGGCGGCACGGTCCCGCAGGCGGTGGGCGCCGCGCTGGAGGGCAAGGACATGCGCTTCGGCGTGCCCGACTCCGCCACCTTCGCCGCCGCCGCCACCCTGACCTCGACCGGCGCGGTGAACTCCTCCCACGACTCGTTCACCGCGCTCGGCGGCATGATCACGATGTTCAACATGATGCTGGGCGAGGTCGCCCCCGGCGGCGCGGGCGCGGGCCTGTACGGCATGCTCGTCCTCGCGGTGATCGCGGTATTCGTGGCCGGGCTCATGGTCGGCCGCACCCCCGAGTACCTGGGCAAGCGGATCGGCGCCCGCGAGATCAAGTTCGCCGCGATGTACTTCCTGGTCACACCGGTGCTGGTGCTGACCGGCACGGCGCTGGCGATGGGCTCGGCCGAGCAGCGGGCGAGCATGCTCAACACTGGCCCGCACGGCTTCTCCGAGGTGCTGTACGCCTTCACCAGCGCGTCCAACAACAACGGCTCCGCGTTCGCCGGCCTCACCGCCAACACGCCGTGGTACGACGTGGCTCTCGGCCTGTGCATGGCCTTCGGCAGGTTCTTGCCGATCATCTTCGTACTCGCCCTGGCGGGCTCCCTGGCCGCGCAGGCACCGGTGCCCGTATCAGCGGGCACCCTGCCCACCTACCGGCCGCAGTTCGTCGGCATGGTCGTCGGTGTGACGGTGATCCTCGTCGCGCTGACCTTCCTGCCCGCCCTGGCACTCGGCCCGCTCGCGGAGGGATTCCAGTGATGTTCACCCGGACGTTTCAGATGCCGGGCCATACCCCCACCCCCGGGAACGGCAGGGTGGGCGGCGGTCTCCTCCACCCCAGGCAACTGATCACATCGCTGCCCGAGGCGATCAGGAAGCTCAATCCGGCCACGCTCTGGCGCAACCCGGTGATGCTGATCGTCGAGATCGGCGCGGCCTTCACCACGGCGCTCGCGGTGGTGGACCCCTCGTTCTTCGCCTGGGCCACCGTGGTGTGGCTCTGGCTGACCGTGCTCTTCGCCAACCTGGCCGAGGCCGTCGCCGAGGGGCGCGGCAAGGCGCAGGCGGCCACGTTGCGCGCTGCCAAGCGCGACACCACGGCGCGGCGGCTGCGTGGCCGCGACTCCACCGAGTGGGACGTCGTCGGGGCACCCGAGTTGCTGCGGGGAGACTTCGTCGTGGTGGAGGCCGGGGAGATCATCCCAGGTGACGGCGACGTGGTCGACGGCATCGCCTCGGTGGACGAGTCGGCCATCACCGGCGAGTCCGCCCCGGTCATTCGTGAGTCGGGCGGCGACCGCTCGGCGGTGACCGGCGGCACGAAGGTGCTGAGCGACCGGATCGTCGTCCAGATCACCCAGCGACCCGGCGAGAGCTTCATCGACCGGATGATCGCCCTGGTCGAGGGCGCCGGCCGGCAGAAGACGCCCAACGAGATCGCCCTCAACATCCTGCTGGCCGCCCTGACGATCATCTTCCTGGTCACCACCGCGACCATGCAGCCACTGGCGATCTACGCCAAGGCCCAGAACCCCGGAGTCCCGGACTCGCCGGCCCTGACCGCGGACGGCGTCACCGGCACCGTGCTGGTCGCGCTGCTGGTCTGCCTCATCCCGACCACCATCGGGGCACTGCTGTCGGCCATCGGCATCGCCGGCATGGACCGGCTGGTCCAGCGCAACGTGCTCGCGATGAGCGGCCGCGCGGTCGAGGCGGCAGGAGACGTCAACACCCTGCTGCTGGACAAGACCGGCACCATCACCCTGGGCAACCGGCAGGCGTCGGCGTTCCTGACCGCCTCCGGAGTCTCCGCGGACGAACTGGCGGAGGCCGCACAACTGGCCAGCCTGGCCGACGAGACCCCCGAGGGCCGCTCCATCGTGGTCTACGCCAAGCAGGAGCACGGGCTGAGAGAGCGCCTGCCGGGAGAACTCGCCCGCGCCCAGTGGATCGGGTTCACCGCGCAGACCCGGATGAGCGGTGTCGACCTCGAAGGCCGCCAGGTCCGGAAGGGCGCCGCCACCGCCGTGATGAAGTGGATTCGCGACCACGGCGGCCATCCCGTCGAGGCGGTCGGAGGCATCGTCGACGCCGTCTCCGGCTCCGGCGGCACCCCGCTGGTCGTCGGTGAGATCGCCGACGGCAGGGCGCGGGTGCTGGGGGTCATTCATCTCAAGGACGTCGTCAAGCAGGGCATGCGCGAGCGGTTCGACGAGATGCGCCGGATGGGCATCCGCACCGTCATGATCACCGGTGACAACCCGCTGACGGCCGGGGCCATCGCCAACGAGGCGGGAGTGGACGACTTCCTGGCCGAGGCGACTCCCGAGGACAAGCTCGCGCTGATCAGGTCGGAGCAGGAGGGCGGCCGGCTGGTCGCGATGACCGGTGA
>NZ_JBEOWJ010000042.1:0-93249 GCF_040295965.1 Streptosporangium sp. NPDC002544
GGCGAGGATCGGTCAGGTGGTGTCTCGCAAGGCGGAGGAGGGAGCCGCAGCGTGCTGCGGTGACCGGCGACAACGCGGCGAGACACCACCTGACCGGCCGCGGTAGGCAAAAAATCCGCAGGACAGGACCTAGGCCCTGTCGCCTGGATCTTCCGCCCGCCACGACCGGTCGGGCGGCGCCTCGCCGCCCGGCCGGCACCCGCCACGGCAGGATCCGGCGGGCAGGGCCTAACCGTTGCGTTCGAGCCAGCGCGCGTAGTGGTCGTCGGCGCGTGCGCGGCCCAGGGCCCGGGCGCGGGCCGGCACGCTCTCCTGTGCCCAGCGGTCCAGGCGCAGGGCCATTCCGGTCGCGAAGTTCTCGCCGGCCGGGGTCAGCCGCCCACTGCCGAGCAGGGTGCCGGTCACCAGGTGAGCCGCCTCGCGCCAGCGGAAGAACTCCGAGCTCGCGCGCAGGGCCGCCGCCCCGGTCTCCAGGTGGCGCTGGCGCATCCAGAAGCCGGCCACGCCCAGGAAGGCGTAGGCCCCCTGGAGCAGGCCGGGAACGGGACGGGGATCATCGCGCCAGGGAGCGTAGTAGCGCCTGCCGTCGTCGGGAAGGGTCAGGGGGACCAGGTCGAGCAGGGCCGAGAGCTTCGCGTGCTGCGTCTCGTGGGTCAGGGTGACCGCGAACGTGGCGGCGTCCGGCGGCGTCGACAGGGCCACGCAGCCGTAGGTCTCGCCGGATGTCGAGCTCGACTGGCCCCGGGCCGGGGCGACCAGCGGGGTGAGGACCGTGATCGCCGTGACGACCTCGTCGGCCACGGCGCGGTGGTGGCGCACCAGCAGATGCCACGCTCCCTCCAGCGTCGACTGCCAGCGCTCGGTCTCGGCCTCGGTCAGACGCCCGCCGATGTTCGTGGTCTCCGGCATCCGGTACGGGTCGAGGTCGTCGATGACCAGGTGGAGCGGCACGCCGTCCACCTCGGTGGAGAGCGATCGCAGGCCTCTCCACCCGGGAGCGTCCTGGCCCGGGTCGCGCGGGACGGTGACGATGACCCCGTCCGCGGTGACCTCGGCACCGCCCTCGGCACACTCCACCGTGGCCCACGAGACGGTCGGCGACAGGACCGCCTGGCCCAGGGAGGGCAGCGTGACGACCCCCTCCACCGCGGGCACGTCGATGTCGCAGGCCGTGCCCGAACGGATCGCCGCCGCGGCGGCGAGCGCGGCGAGCTGCCCCGGTGCCGCGTCCTCGGCGTGAGCGTCGAGCATCTTGATCGTCCGCCGCGCCCAGGCGCCCACCGAGGGATGGCGCAGAACGGTGCCGACGGCGCCGGGATGACGGCGCTGTACCGTGGCGAGCAGGTCGTAGGCACGGCGGGTGACGGCGGCGTCCGGGTGGCCGTTCGCGCGCGCGGCCTCCAGCACCCCCCGTACGAGAAGCACGTGCTTGCTGTGCTGCGCCGCGGAGAGCTTGGCGACCGCGGCGGCGCCGCCACCGCCGGCGGCGAGCTTGGAGAACACCCCGGCCGTGATCCGGTGCTCACGCAGGTTCATCGTGTCCCTTCCCCGTCGTTTCGATCGAGCCGACAGATCGGCCTCGACAGTGCTCTTGACGTGCTCGATGAGTCGGAGCAGGTCGGGGGAGTAGACGGAGGGGTTGGCGAAACCATGGCCGGAGCGGTAGCGGTGGGCGTACAACCCTCCTCCGCAGATCCGTGACACCGGGCAGGCCCGGCAGGTGGGGCACAAGGCCAGTTCGCCGATCTGGCGGGCGGCGATCGAGGGAAGGAGCAGGGCGTCGTCGAAGGAGTCACGTGTCACGTGCAGCCCGGTCTCGGGGGCTCCCTGGTAGGCCGACTTCAGCACGTCCGACTGCTCGATGCCGCCGTCGGTCTCCACCACCACCATCCCCGCGGGGGACAGGCCTATCTGCTCGCTCGACGACGAACCGCCGAGCAGCACGTGGATGATCTCGCCGAACAGCCGGACCCGGGTGGGCCTGCGCGCCGCGCCGTACCAGCGGTCGAAGATCGGGATGAGCCAGTCCGCGTACGGTGTCGTCTCCTCGTGGGGGAGCCGGCCGGCCGGGGGCGCCGACCAGTTGCCGTGCGGGAGCAGGAAGTCGACGGCCGGTGGGTCGAAGGAGAGGAGCGCCTCGTAGACCCCGATCGGGTCGTTTCTGAGGTCGACGGTGCACAGCAGGCCGCTGAAGAGATGCCTGAAGGTGGGCGAGGTCAGCAGCCGGAGGGCTCGGGACACCTCGGCATGGCTGCCGCGGCCGCCCGCGCGCCTGCGGCTGCGGTCGTGCATCGTCTCGTCACCGTCGAGGCTCACCCCGATCCGGATGTCCAGTTCGTCGAGGAGCCGCAGGTAGCTCTCGTCCAGGCGTAGCCCGTTGGTCTGCAGGCTGGCCCTGACCCGGGTGCCGGTGGCCGCCGAACGGATCCGGGTGACGGTCTCGCGGATCGCCTCGGGGCCGGCGAGCAGTGGCTCGCCCCCGTGCAGGATGATCTCGATGTCGCGCAGGCCGTGACGGTGGGCGTGCTCGGCGATTCTCGCGGCGGTGGCGGCGACGGTCTCCCGTGACATTTGTTTCGGGCGTGTCAGCCACGACGAATCGGCCATTTCGTACATATAGCAATATTTGCAGGCGAGATCGCACCTGCTGTGGATCTTCAGGATGAACTGCCGGAACGGCGTCGGTCTCCAGCCGTCGGCCATCAGCCTGCCGATGTCGAGAGTCGACGGCCACTCGCGCACCGCTGATCAGCCCCCTGATGAGACCACGTTATGTGATGCCCGAAAGATGCTTCCACGATAGATGATGGCCGGCCGCCGTTCCAGAGACGGATGAAACCCTTCGGTCATGTCGCGGAGACCACTATTTGTAAGCCTGGAACTTGACTATTTGGGCAAACTCATGCCAGATAGGAAATGGCGCAAGAGAGGTGTGCCGCGTTTGCCTGAGAAACTTGACCCTATAATCCCGTCACCCAGAAGCGTGTTCCCGGCGACGCTCGATGTCAGGGGATTGCTGGAATCAGGGTGGCGACCGGCGGCTTTCCGGCAGTTCATCTTGAAGATCCACAGCAGGTGCGACCTCGCCTGTCGCCACTGCTACGTCTACGAGATGGCGGACCAGTCCTGGAGGGCGCAGCCGAGGCGCATGTCGGAGGCGATCGTCGACCGCACGGCGAAGCGCATAGCCGAGCACGCGCTCACCCACGAGCTGGCCGAGGTGGAGGTCGTTCTGCACGGCGGTGAGCCCCTTCTGGCCGGGCCGGATCTCATCTCCTACGCGGTGCGCACCATCAGGGGGGCCGCCGCCGACGTCGGGACCCGCGTCCACGTCGGTGTGCAGACCAACGGGCTGCGCCTGGACGAGAGCTACCTGCGGCTCTTCGACAGCCTGGAGATCCGGGTCGGGGTGAGCCTGGACGGCTATGCGGAGGGTCACGACCGGCACCGGCGCCATGCGGACGGCAGGGGGAGCCACGCGAAGGTGGCGGCCTCGCTTCGCAGGCTGACCGGCGGTCCCTTCCATCACCTGTTCAGCGGCCTGCTGTGCACCGTCGACGTCCGCAACGATCCGCTGGCGACCTACGAGGCGCTTCTGGAGTTCGATCCCCCGGCCGTCGACTTCCTGCTCCCGCACGGCAACTGGTCCACCCCGCCGCCCTTCCGCGTTCCGGAGGCGGGGGTGACGCCGTACGCCGACTGGCTCATCCCGATCTTCGACCGCTGGTACGGATCGGCCGCCGACCAGACGGAGGTCCGGCTGTTCCGCGAGATCATGCGCCTGCTGACGGGAGGCGCCTCGCGCAGCGAGACCGTGGGACTCTCACCCGCCCGGATGGCCGTGGTGGAGACCGACGGCAGCATCGAGCAGTCGGACATCCTGAAGTCCAGTTACCACGGGGCGGCCGCGACCCGCCTGCACCTGCTCCGCGACTCGTTCGACGCCGCGCTCACCCACCCGTCCATGGCCGCCAGGCAGATCGGCGAGCTCGGGCTGGCACCGGTCTGCCTGGCCTGTGACATCCACTCGGTCTGCGGCGGCGGGCTGTACGCGCACAGGTACAGCGAGGCGGCCGGCTTTCTGGGACCTTCGGTCTACTGCCCCGACCTGTACCGGCTGATCACCCATATCCGCACCCGGCTCGCGCGGGATGTCGCCAGGTTGAAGGGAAGCCGATGAGGCACGGTTCGCAGCAGGTGTCCGACAAGACGTTTCTCACGCTGGCGGCCGGTGAGGGCGGTGCCGGCGCGGTGGCCGAGCTGCGGGCCGCGCAGCGCGCCAGGAACAGGGTGCTGGTGCGAGGTGTCGTCGGCGAGGCGCGGTCGGCCGGGCATCCCGGTGCCGCCCTGGCGATGCGCGCCTACGGCCTGCTGGCCGATCTGGAGGGGCAGGCGGACGAGGAGGTCGAGCGCCTGCTGAGGTATCCGGCGGTGGGGGCATGGGCGTGGCGGACCTGCCGGTCCCTGCGGAGCGGGGGTGACAGCCGCGACGATCCCGCGCAGCTGGGCGCACTGGCCGTGGTGGTCGCGGTGCGGGCCCGGGTCCGGTGCCGGGTCCGGCTGCCCGTCCGCGACGGCACGATCATGCTGCCGTCCCTGGGGCGCCTCATTCTCCCCGCCGGTGCGCCGGCCACGGTCGACGTCGAGGTGCGGCCGGACGGGGACGGCGCCGAACTCGACGCCGGCGGCCTGACGGTCCGCGTCGACCCCCCGGGCGACCGGCCCGGCTGGCAGGCGCTGCACGGCTGGTCGGTGATCCCGGGGTTCGACCTGGTCGTCGACGACCTCGACCCGTACCGGTGGCCCGTGGAGGAGGTCACCGAGCCGCGGCTCGGCCGCGAGCGGCTCCGCGCGTGGCGGGCGCACCTGGACGACGCGTGGCGCGTCCTGACCGCCCACCACCGGCAGGTGGCGGAGGAGGTGAGCTCCACGGTGTCGGTGCTCACCCCCGTCAAGGCGCCGGACAGGGGGCAGAACAGCGCTTCCACCCGAGAGGCGTTCGGGACCGTCGCGATGTCCGATCCGTGGCACGGCCTGGGGCTCGCCGCCACGCTCGCGCACGAGATCCAGCACGCGAAGCTCACGGCGCTGACCGACGTGATCCCGCTGACCCTGCCGGACGACGGCAGACGCTACTACGCGCCCTGGCGGGATGACCCGCGCCCCGCCTACGGGCTGCTGCAGGGTTCGTACGCCTATCTCGGGGTGGCGGAGTTCTGGCGGAGGCAGCACAGGTTCGAGCGGGACGCCGAGGCGTTCCGGGCACGCGTGGAACTCGCCCGGTGGAGGCGGGGCGCCTACCAGGTCACCGGCACGCTGCTGGCCAGCGGGAGCCTGAACGAGCGCGGAGAGGAGTTCGTGGCCTGCATGAGGAGAACCCTCGAAGAGTGCGCCGCCGAACCGGTGGACGACCTCGCGGAGGCGCAGGCCCTCCGCGAGGCGGAGCGGCACCTCGACGCCTGGCGGAGGCGCAACACCTGACCCCGGCGTGATCAGATCGGCGGGGGGTCGAAGTCGCAGTCGATGCGCCGGCCCTCGCTCGCGAGGATGGCGTCGGGGTGGCCGGCCTCCAGGGGGCGCTCATACTGCCGCATCGTTTCGTGGTAGAGCAGCTCGGCCTCCTTCTCCGCGCCGGCGGTTCTCAGGTCGAGGACGAGGTTGCCGGCGCAGGCCAGGCTCAGGAAGTGGTTCTCGCCGAAGAGCTTCTGCAGCCTGCCCAGCGTCTCCCTGCCGAGCTCGCACGCCTGGGTGAACTCTCCCAGGATCGCCAGGTCCGTCTGGAGGCTGATGGCGCACGTCAGCGGGTAGTGGTGATCCCTGCCGACCTTGGAGATCAGGCCGCGCACCGCCTGCTCGTTCAGCCGGCGGGCCGTCTCGACCTCGCCGCGCAGGCGGTGCAGGATCGCCAGGTTACCGCCGCAGGCGAAGCCGTAGGGGTGCTCCTCGCCGAACACCTGGGGATACAGCGCGACCGTCCTGTTCGCTATCGCGAACGCCTCGTCGAGGTCGCCGGTCACCCGCAGGGAGTTGGACAGGTTGATCGCGGCCGCCATCGTGTCGGCGTGCTCGTCTCCGAAGAGCCGCTGGAGCCGGGTGTGCGTGTCACGCGCGAGGTCCAGCGCCTCGGAGACCTCTCCGGCCCGGCGCTTGGCGATCGACAGGTCCTTGGCCGTCAGCAGGGTGAAGTGATGGTCGAGCGTCAACTCCTGGACGCCGTAGGCGTAGGCCTCCTCGCCCAGGTCACAGGCCTCGGTGTAGTCGCCGCAGAGCCGTACCGCCCTGGCCAGGCCGTTCCAGGACAGCAGCAGGGTGCTCTTGCCGATGCCCCCCATCGCGTCGCTCATCTCCAGGTATGTCTCCTGGTGCAGCCGTCGTGCCGCCTTGTAGTCACTGGTCAGCGCGTAGTCGAGGGCCAGGCTGTTGAGCACGCGCAACGTGGCGGGGTCGCTGGGGCCCCGGTTGGCGATGTGGGCGTCCCGGGACTCACCGTCCAGCTTGCGGGCGGCGGCGAAGTCGCCACGGGCCCGCAGGGAGGCCCCGTACCCGTTGGTCGTCAGGAGCGTCTCGCGGTGGTCGGGGCCGAGGATGGCGCGCATGTCGTCGAGGGTCTGGTGGTCGACCTCGTACGCCGCGGCGTACTGGCCGAGCGCCCGCAGGACATTGCCCAGGTGCCGGTGCGCGACGAGCACGTCCAGGTGCTTCGGCCCGCTGACCTCGGTCCATCTCCGGATGAAGCTGGTGAGGAAGGAGTGGGCCGACTGGTAGTTGCCCGACATGTACAGGTAGCGGACCACGTTGAGGGCGAACTGCCTGGCCGCGGGGTCCGTGCACTCCTCCAGACCGGAGGGGGTGACGTGCGCGACCAGCTCCTCGAAGCTGCGCCACCTGTCGGTCTCGTCGGGGTCGTTCGGGGCGCTGCCGGCCAGCAGCACGTGCACCTCGTGCCGGATCTCCGTCTGATCCTCTTCCGGCAGGTCGTCACGGAGCAGCGCCTGGATCAGCCGGTGAACCTGGATCGTGCGGGTGGTGGGCTCGATCCTGGCCAGGGCGAAGCGTCTCAGCTCGCTCAGCGCCGTGGCGAGCAGGATCGGATCGGAAAGGATCTTGCTGAGCCGGGGGACGACGGCCTTGTTGCCCCTGCGGAAGACGTCGCGCGGAATGGGCTCGGGGCCGAAGAAGGCACAGCATCGCAGGAGTGTGATGGCCTCGGGGAGGCGGTCCTCCAGGAGCGACACCGACACCTTCCAGGCCGCCGTCATCGACAGCGGATACCCCGGTGCCCTGTTGGCGCCCAGCAGCCTGCTCGCCTGCTCGCCGAGCTGCTCCAGGTACTCGTCGACGGACATGCCGGTCTCGTACTGCAGCGCGCCGGCCTGCTCCAGCGCCAGCGGGAGGTCGCCGAGCTGCTCGGCCAGCCGCGAGGCGTCGTCGTCGGGAACCTCCCGGCGCAGGCGTTTCTTCAGGAACGCCACGCTCTCCTCGCGGGTGAAGACGTCGACCTGGAGGGTCTCGAAGTGGTCCTCCCACTTGGGGTTGCGCGAGGTGATCAGGACGTGACCCGGCCCGCGCGGGATGAACTCCTCGACCTGTCCCGGATCCTCGGCGTTGTCGAAGATCAGCAGCCAGCGGCGGTAGGGGTTGCCGCTCTGCAGCGTCCTGCGCACGGACTCGGCGGCCTCCTCGACACCGGTGGCGGAGGCGGGCGGCAGCCCCAGGTGGGGGGCCATCGCGGCCAGCGCGGACGGCACCAGCACGCGCTGGTCGGCGGGGATCCACCAGACGAGGTCGTAGTGCGACCGGTAGCGGTGGGCGTACTCGATGGCCAGGTGTGTTTTGCCGACACCGCCCCACCCCTGCAGTGCCTGGGGCTGGGGCACGACGGCGGTGACGGTGCTGATGCCCTGGCGGAGCCTGACAAGCAGGTCGTCCCGCCCGGTGAAGTTCCTGTTGCGGGGCGGCACCTTCTCCCAGACCTCGGGCTGCCGTTCCGGCACCGTGTTCGCCGCGTGTGAAAGCTCCACCACCTCGGGCCTCCGTTTTTTTAGCCAAAGGGATCGTACGGTCATCCTAAAGGTTGATTCGGCGAGTGGGGTATTACAGAATCGCATAGTAAGAAGAAAGCGGCCTGGATACCTTCGAAAGGGACGTCGTTTCGCATTTTTTAGGACGTCCCAAACCCGGATGGCGGTCGAGGCCGGATCTGGAGCGATGTAAGGGGAGCACGTATGCGCGATGACGGCTCAAGATCAAACGTTTTCGTCGACCTCGGAGGCCTCTCCCTGGAGATGCTCGGTGAGATCGAGGACCACTCCCTGCGGAGGGCGCTGGAGCCGTTGTTTCTGGAGACGGCGGAGCCGACGGCCGGATTCACCAGCTCGATCTGAACGGTCACCCTGCCGTTTCACAAGGGTCACGGCAGAAAGGTGATCGTGAATCATTCGCCTGCTCCGGGCGTGCCGTCGGGACAAGCGTCGGCGAGACAAGAGGTGCCTTCCCTCGCCGGAGGGATTGACCATGCCAATAGAGTCGTACGGCATCGAGTCCATGATCCGATTGGACCTCTTGCCCGTGAGGTGGTGCCCTGCGTGCATGACATGGGGGAGGCCGAGTGGGAACGCCTGCTCGACCAGTTGAACAGCGGGGACTGCACGCCGTTCCTGGGGTCCGGGGCGTGCGTGGGCACTCTGCCGACCGGGACGGCGCTGAGCCGCGACATGGCGCGCCGATGGGACTATCCGTTCGACGACGACCATGATCTCCCGCGGGTGACGCAGTTCGCGGTGATGCGATATGGGGATTCGGTATATGTGAAGAGGCGGATCTGCGACGAGCTCGACGCCGGGGGCGCGCCCGACTTCCTCGACCCCCTCGAACCGCACGGTCTGCTCGCGAGCTTCCCGCTTCCGGTATATCTGACGACAAACTACGACGACTTCATCCTGCGCTCACTCGAAGCCGTGGGAAAAAGACCGAATGTGGCAGTCTGTCCATGGAACAAAGGGCTGGCCTACGCCGAGGATCTGTTCAGCAGCGAGGCGGGCTGGAATCCCAGGCCCGAGGCCCCGCTCATCTATCACCTGCACGGCAGCCTGCAGGATCCGGCGTCGATAGTGCTGGCGGAGGACGACTATCTGGAGTTTCTCACCAACCTCGCCGTGGACGGTGTCGCGGGCGGCCAGCGGATGCTGCCCACCTCCATTCTCGCGGCGCTGACCAGGAGACCCCTGCTGTTCATCGGATACAGCCTGCAGGACTGGACATTTCGCGTGCTTTTCCATGGGTTGTTGAAAGCCGTTCCCGGAATCAACCGCCGCAGGCACGTGAGCGTCCAGCTCGCCCCCTCGCTCGCCAGCACGAAGGCGGACGTGCTGGAAGTCCAGCGTCAGCTGGCCAGATACTACGAAGACTGGCGGATCTCCATCTTCTGGGGGACGGCGGAGGAGTTCTGCCGTGAGCTGCGCCGGCGGATGGGACCGGTGCCGTGACCTCTGATGTGACCTCCGACCTTGTCCGGCCGTACGTCGGCCTGCGGGCCTTCCGCCGCGAGGACCGAGCCAAGTTCTTCGGCCGCGACAGGGAGGCGCACGAGGTCTCCGACCTGTGGCAGGCCGGGCGCCTGACCGTGCTGTACGGGCCGTCGGGCGTGGGCAAGACCTCGCTGATCCAGGCGGGCGTGCTCCCACTGCTGGACACCGGCAGGACCGACGTCCTGCCGATAGGCAGGGTGTCGCACGGCTCGCCCTTCCCCTCGGCCGCGCTCTCCCGGCACAACCCGCACGTGTTCGCGCTGCTGTCGTCGTGGTCTCCCACCGAGACGCCCACCCGGCTGGCGGGGCTGACGATCCGTGAGTTCCTCAGCCGGCGCCCGCCGCGCCAGGATCCCTACGGCGACCCGGTCCTCACCCTGGCCGCGATCGACCAGGCCGAGGAGCTATTCGGGGACTTCGCCCACCGCCAGCCGTACCGGGAATGGTTCATCGGCCAGCTCGTCGAGGCGCTGGACGACGACCCGAACCTGCGCCTTCTCATCTCGATCCGCGAGGACTACCTCGCCGCGATCCTTCCCCACGAGCCGAAGCTGGCGGGCATGGCCAGGAGCCGTTTCTCCCTGACCGCCCTTGACACGGGCGCCGCGGTCCGGGCGACCGAGGGCCCGCTGGAGGGAACGGGACGCTCGTTCGCCCCGGGCGCCGCGCGTGGCCTGGTGGACGACCTCCGCATGATCAGGGTCGGCAGGGCGCTGGGCGAGGAGGTCGTCGCCGACGCCAAGGTGGTCGAGCCCGTCCAGTTGCAGGTCGTGTGCTCGGCCATGTGGCATTCCCTGCCCGAGGACGTGCGGGTCATCTCCTCGGACCACGTCCGCAGGTTCGCCAACGCCGATCGTTCCCTCACCGACTTCTCCGAGCGAATGATCACCGAGGTGGCCCACGACCACTTCGGAGACGACGTCGCCGAGCTCAGGAGCTGGCTGCGCCGCTGCTTCATCACCGAACTCGGCACCCGCGAGGTCGTCTACCAGGGGGAGACCGTCACCGCCGGCATGCCGAACGCGGTGGTCAGGGCGCTGGTGGACCGCCACATCCTGCGTGAGGACATCAAGGCGGGCACGCGCTGGTGCGAGCTGTCGCACGAGCGTCTCATCCAGCCGATCCTGCAGAACGACCGCCTCGTCGTGCAGGCCGAGAGCCGGGCCCTTCCCGACGACTACCTGCGGGCCGCCGAGCTCTCGTTCCGCGACGGGGAGTTCGCGCTGGCCGCCAAACAGGCCGAGGAGGCTCTGGAGCGGTGTGGCGACAACACCAGGATCCGCGCGGAGATCGAGTCCTTTCTCGGCAACGTGGCGCACCGGCGGGAGGACTTCGAGAAGGCCGTGTCGCACTACCGCACCGCCGCGGTCCTCTTCGAGACGCTGGGGGCGACCTCGGCCGTTGGCGGCCTTCTCGCCGGGATCGGCCGGCTGCGGCTGGCCCAGGGGCGCCCCTCGGTCGCGGTGCGGGAGCTGTACTCGGCGATACGCCGCGTCCCCAACGACATGAGCATCCAGACCGAGCTCGCCTGGGCGCTCTGGTACGACGGCCATCCCGATGCGGCGCGTGACGTTCTCAACGACGTTCTGGGAAGGGAGGGAAACCTCACCGAGGCGTTGCGGGCGCGGGGCGAGATCCTCGCCGGGCTCGGCCAGGCGGAAGCGGCGTTGCGCGACCTCGACCGGGTCAGGCCGCTGCAGTGGCCCTCCACCCGGGCCGCCCACGCCCTCGCGCTGGCCCTGCTGGGGCGCTTCCCCGAGGCGAGGCGGGAGATCAGGGCTGTGCTGACCGAGGTGGGAGATCACGGTCCGGTGCTGCTGTATGCCGCCCGGATCGAGGCTCTGGCCGGCGACGCCTCGGCGGCGGCCGATCTGGCCCGGAGGTCGGGGACGGCGAGGGCGCCCACCCTCCCTGCCCATCTCGCGGCCGAAGCGGCTCGGCTGGTCGCCACGTCGTGAGCGCCCGCGTGGCCGCGTGGGCCTCGGCCGCCCGGACCTCCCTGGCCGTCCCGGCGAGGCCGAGCCGCCTATGGAGGTTCAGCAGTGCCACGAGCGTCACCACCAGGGCGACGCAGAACATCAGGCCAGCCAGGATGACGGCCGCCATCCGGACGCCCGCCACGGCGACCAGGGTCCCGCCGAGGGGGGCCGCGACGCACACGGCGCTGTACGTGACGAGCCGGTGCACGCTCATCACACGCCCGAGCTTGCCCTTGTCGACGGTGTCGACCTCGAAGGTCCTGATGGCCACGTTGCTGAGCGCCCCGGTGCACCCGGTCAGCAGTATCGCGAGCCCGAAGAAGATCGGCCCGGCACCGTACGCCGCGATGAGGAGCGCCAGCACCCAGATCCACAGCTGGGCGAAGAGCGTGGAGTTCCTCGGCTTGAGCCTGAGGTAGGGAGCCAGGCTCGATCCCGCCACCCCGCCCATCCCCCCGGCGGCCAGTACCAGGCCGACCTCGTAGGAGGGCAGGTTCGCCGACCCGGCAATGAAGATCATGATGAGCGCGTTGACCATCAGATTGGTGACCATGGTCAGGGCCATGGCCTTGCGCAGGAACGGGTGCCTCGCCAGTTCGTTGAAGCCGTCGGCGATCTCCCGCAGCAGGTGCCGTCCCGCCAGGCTTCTGAGCCCGTCGACGAGCCCGCCGGCGATCTCGCGGATCGCGTGCGACCGAGGCCGGCGCCCTCTCCCGCCGCCCGCCACGCTCAGCGGGGACAGCAGCGCCAGGAAGAACAGCGCGGAGTTCACCGCGAAGGACGCCACCTGCATGATCCCGAAAAGCCACCCGCCCAGTGGCCTGCCCGCCAGCACCGCGACGTGCGAGATCGTCTCGCTCCTGGCCATCGCGACGGAGACCTGGTCCCTCGGGACGAGGGACGAGATCAAGGCCGTCTCCGCCAGCGAGTAGACGACCCACAGCGTGCCCTCCAGGAAGGCCGCCACCAGTAGGTGCGGGAGCGACGGCCAGTCGAGGGCGAGTGCGAGGAACACGCTGAAGACGGCCAGCCCCCGCAGGGTCTCGGTGAGGAGCATGAGCGAGCGCGGGTTCACCCGGTCGGCCAGGACGCCCGCCGGAATGTAGAAGATCAGGACCGGAAACGTCAGGGCGAAGCTGGTCCAGCCCGCCTGCACCGGAGATCCGGTCAAGGCCAGTGCCAGGAGGGGATAGGCGACGCTCACGGCTCGTGATCCCACGGTGGAGAACGTCAGTCCCAGCCAGACACGGGCGAATTTTCTCATCGGCTAGTTCGAAGTCGCTCTCTAATCCCTGGCCTTATCACGACTTAGCCGCCCGCCGTCCCCGCCCGCGTCCCTGGGGACACTTCACAAGGCGACGGAGGATAGAGCTATCCCGACTCCCACCAGATGGCGTTTCCTTACGAAAAGTCGCAGGATTCAACAACAACGAGAGCCCGTTTCAGGGAAACGGGCCCCAGCGGTGTCGCTAAGTCACTTGAGTCCCAAAAGCATAGCGCCGAAAAAGAGCAGCCGGGAAAGGTCGGTCATTCCCATGCCGAGAAAGGGGATGTTTCGGAATCCTTGGTGGAAATCACAGGTCGTCGACGGCGCTCGGTGCTCGAATCGACGCGACCGGTGAGCGGCCCCCGGGGGTGGGGGCCGCCCATGCCGGTTTCGGTCGCCGCGGACGGCCGGTTCCCAGGGGCGGAAATCACTCCGAGGGGGCCGGAAGTTCAGGCGGGCAGCTGGGCGTCCAGGCGGTAGCCGTCCACGGTGACGTAGACCTGGTCGCCCGGCCGGGCGTTCAGGCGCATCAGGACGGGTTGCAGGGAGTCGAAGACAGGGTGGTCCCGCCAGACCAGGACCACCGCGTTGTCACCGGGGCCGGTGACCGAAAGCAGCGTGCCGGGACGCATGCCCAGCCGGGTGGCGTACCCCTCGGGCACGGCCACGGGGCCGCCCCGCAGGTGGTCGCTGGTCACCTCGATGCGCTGCCAGCGGCTCGGGTCGGCCGACGGGCTCGCGGGCGGGTGGAGCGGAGCCCGCTGGCTGGTGATCAGGTGCGGCCGGGTGTTACCGCCGGACAGGGCCGACAGCGTGGCCAGGGCGGCGCGGGGATCGATGCTGCCGGTGTTCACCTGCGGTATCGGCTGGCCGCCGCGGTGGTGGTGGCCGTTGGCCCCCGGAGTGCGGCGAGGCAGCTGCCTGGTCGCCTCGGCGGCGGCCTCCTGGGCAGGCGTCTCCTGCCCGCTCGCGGCCAGGGCGTCCAGCCAGGCCTGGGCCGAGTGAGCCCGGATGCCGAGCTGGTGCTCCATGAGCGCGACCGCGTCGGCGTCGATCGGCTTGTTCGCCAGGAGCTGGCGGGTCCGGTCGCGCAGGCCGCCCAGATCGCCCACGACGAGCCAGTCGTCCTGGAGCCGCCGATCGGGCATGAGCGTGACCAGCACCCGCCAGAGCGGGGTCTGGAGGGTGGGGACCTCGATCGGGTGCGCGGGGTCCGCGCCGATGAGCTGGTCCTTGGTGGCGGCGGCGCCCAGCCACTCGGTCAGCCCGAACATGTGCCCGGTCAGCGGTGCGGACTCCGAGGAGCGCAGCCAGAGCAGGATGCGTTCCTCGGCGGTGCGCTGGGCCGTGGAGAGCGCGTCGCGGTCGGCGTTCAGCTTGTGCGCGAGCGCGCGCAGGCTGATCGGGTCGACCGCGAAGAGCCGTTCCACGGCGACCGCGCGCTCCAGCGGGCTCCAGTCGCGGAACATGTTGTCCACCAGGCGCACCAGCGGATAGTCACTGAGGCGCACCGGAGGTTTGGCGGCGGGAGGTTCGGCGGCGGGGGCGGCCGGCTCCGGGGCCGGCGACTGGCGCTGCTCCTGCGGCGCGGGCGGCTGGGCCGGGATCGGTGGCGCGGGCACCTGCGCGGGGGCCTGTTCCTGTGCCGGGGACTGAGCCTGGGCGGCCGGCGCGGCCTGTTCGGCGAGCCCCGGGGTACGGCTGAGCACCTCGCGGAACATGGCGGTGACCAGGACCTCGGGAGAGGCGGGCATCGCGGGCCCGCTCAGGTCTCCCGCGGTCAGGCGGCGCAGGCGGCTCCAGCCGCCCAGCCCGGTGATGGCCAGGCGCGCGGGCTCCGGCCAGCCCGGCAGGGTGGGGTCGACCGTGTGCACGTGCAGGGCGGGCAGCACGTCGCTCAGCGGAAGATGGTCCCAGCGCGACAGCGAGAGCCGGGCCAGCCTGTCGCAGACCCAGTCGAGCCCGGCGGAGCCGAGGGCCTTGGGCAGGGTGACCGAGGACCACCAGCCGGCGGGCAGCCGGGGGTCGGCCAGGGCTTCGGCGACTTGCTGGGGACGGCTCCAGCGCAGGGCTGGGACCAGATCACTCAGGCAGATCGATGACTCGGCATCCATCGGCGGACCGCAACCTCCCCAAAGTGACGCGTGTGGCTAATGGTGCAGCTTACGCCGCAAGCTATCAATTGGTGTTAAGAGGGTAAAGCTCGTTCGTACCCAACTCCGACGGAAGGATACGTGGACGGCCCCCCAGGACCGTCACGGCCTCCGCTCCGGCACGGCGTCCGGCGTCCAGCGCGGCCTCGTCGTCGGCCCCGCTCAGCAGGGCCGTGAGCAACCCCGCGGCGAACGCGTCCCCCGCTCCAATGGAGTCAATCACCTCGGTGGTGAGTGCGGGAACCCGGGCGGTCAACTTTCCGTTCCTGGCCATCAGCGCGCCGCGGGAGCCGAGTTTCACCGCAGCCGCGCCGTAGCGCAGGCTCAGGATCTCCGCCGCGCCCTCGGCCGAGGTCTCGCGGGTGAGCAGCAGCGCCTCGTCCAGATTGGGGATGATCAGCTGGGCGGTCAGGGTCTCCTGGATGAACCGCTCGGCGCCGAACGAGCGCAGGAATCCGGTCGAGGCGGGGTCCACGCTGATCGAGACGCCGCGCCGGGACGCCTCGGCCATGGCCAGCCGGGAAAGCTGGAGCCCCGGCTCGGCGAACAGCGTGTATCCGGACAGGTGGAGGTGGCCCACCCCCTCCAGCAGGCTCTCGTCCCAGTCGCCCGTGCCGATGTGCCCGCCCGCGCCCCGGTTGGTGAGCATGGAACGCTCCCCGGTCACGTCGACCATGGCGATCACCACGGCCGTCGGCCGGTCGGGGTCGACCCGCAGGTGCGGCCGTACCCCGAAGCGCCGCAGCTCGGCGGCGTGCCAGTCGGCGGTGTCGAAGCCGACCCGGGTCAGGATGCGGGTGTCGGCGCCCAGCCGGGCGGCCCAGGAGGCCGTGTTGGCCCCCGAGCCGCCGGGACGCAGCACGATGTCGGCGGCGGTGTCCGTGCCGACGGCCAGGCCGCTTCTGGCCGACCCGCCGTGCAGCGCGACGACGTCGGTCACCACGTCGCCGATGACCAGTAGACCCGTTCCGGTCATGGTTTCCTCAGTTTCCCCGGCTCCAGGAGGCCGCGATCTGCCCGGCGAGGCGGACGTTGCCCCGCACCGCGGCCAGGTTCGCCTCGAGTGAGGCGCCGGCGGTGCCGCGTACCAGGTAACCCAGGAGGAACGGGGTGATGGCCTGGCCGGTGACCTTCTGCTCCTCGGCCGCCGCGAGAGCCTCGGCGAGTACCCGGTCGTGCAGTTCGGGGTCGAGCTGCTCCGACAGCGGCACCGGGTTGGCGACGATCAGCGCGCTCTCCGGACCGCCCAGCGCGTCCTGGGCCCGCATGATGTCCGCGGCCTCGGCCGGGGTCTCGATCCGCCAGTCGATCGGCTCGCCAGAGGTGTGCAGGTAGAAGCCGGGGAACTCATCGGTACGGAACCCCGCGACCGTGACGCTACGGGTCTCCAGCCGCTGCAGGGTGGCCCCGACGTCCAGGATCGACTTCACGCCCGCGCAGACCACGGTGATGCGGGTCCGGCTCAGCATGTCGAGGTCGGCCGACTCGTCCTGGCTGTCGGTCCATCCGCGGTGCACACCGCCGAGACCGCCGGTGGCGAAGATCCGGATGCCCGCCCTGGCGGCCAGGAACGAGGTGGCGGAGACCGTGGTCGCCCCGCTCGCCCCGAGTGCGGCGGCGGCGGGCAGATCGCGGAAGCCCAGCTTGCGAAGCCCGGGCTCGCCGGCGATGCGCTCCAGCTGGCTCTTGTCGAGACCGATGCGCGCCACACCGTCCAGTACCGCGATCGTCGCCGGCACCGCCCCGGCCTCGCGGACGAGCTGCTCCAGCTCCAGCGCGACCTCGAGGTTGCGGGGCTGGGGCAGGCCGTGCGAGATGATCGTGGATTCCAGGGCCACGATCGGGGCGCCCTGCTCCAGCGCCTCGGCCACCTCACTCGAGGGGCTCGGCATGCCGGTGAGGGACTGTCGGGTGGTACGCATGAGCTGGTTCTGTCTCCTTGTCCGAGGTCGTAATCATTGCTTGCTTTTGGAACGGTGTAAACGACACCGTCTTCCCCAAAAAGAGCACGTTACGGCGGTTGCCGGGAGACGTCCACTTAAAGATCAGCTAATGAGTAGGACTCCGATCAGTGAGATCCCGCCGATGATGGCCGTGGAGATCCCGCCCAGGAGCAGTGACCGCCCGCCCCGCACGAGCTTTCGGAGATCGACACCGGTGCCCAGGGCGAAGAGCGCCGCGGCGAGCAGCGTCGCCGTCAGCCCGGGGACGGCCCGGATGACCTCGGGCGGTACCGCGCCCAGGCTCCGCGCCGCCACGGCCACGACGAACCCGGCGACGAACAGCGGCAGCACCGGCGGCCGGCCCGCCGCCCGCCGGGCCCCGGGGGGTTCCGTCGAGGTACGGCGCAGGGCGGCGGAGGTGAGGCCGACGATCGGGGCCAGCAGCACCACCCGGGCCAGCTTGACGGCCACCGCGCTCACCAGGACCCCCGCTCCGGCCGCCGCGCCGATGGCCGCGACCTGTGCGACCTCGTGAACCGAGGCGCCGGCCCAGATGCCCAGCTGGTGCGGTGTCAGGCCCAGCGATCCCGCGAGCAGTGGCAGCGCGACGATCGAGGCGCTGCCGTACAGGACGACCACGCCGACCGCGGCCGCCACGTCGTCGTCGTCGCTTCCCGCGACCTCGTGCATGGCGGCCACGGCCGCCGCCCCGCAGACGGACACGCCGGTCGCGATCAGCAGGGACCTGCGCGGGCTCACCCCGACCCGGCCTCCGATCCACCGCGTCGCCGCGAACGTGACACCGGTCCCCGCCGCGACCACCGCCAGCACCGGCCAGCCGAGCGCCAGCAGTTCCGGCAGCGCGATCTGCAGCCCGAGCAGCACGATCGCCAGGCGGAGCACCCGGCGGGAGACGAACCTCAGCCCGGGGGCCAGCGAACGGTGCAGGCCGCCGAGATTGGTGAGCGCGACCCCGAGCGCCACCGCGATCACGGCGGCGCTCACCTCGGGAACGATCCGGGCGATGGCCGTGGCCAGCAGCACCGCGACGGCCACCGCCCCGAGGCCGGGCACGAGCGTCCCGAGCCCCGATGCCGTCGCCGGTGCCCGCCCCGTCGCAGCGGGCGCCGAGGGGGAGTGCCGGGTAGGTCCCGGTGAACGGGCGGGCGGGGAGGAGGGCATTGTCCGAGTGTCGGCGTGGCCCGGCGGGGCCGGTACCCGTCGTCTTGCTGGTAGGTCATAGCCTGGGGCTATGAGTGAGCTGCCCGACATCGAATCCCTGCGCCTGCTCGTCGATGTGGAACGCCTGGGCAGCCTCGGCCAGGCAGCCAGGGCGGCGGGCGTCGCGCAGCCGTCGGTGAGCAAGCGCATCTCGCTGCTGGAACGACGTCTCGGGCTGGAACTGCTGGAACGCACCCCGCGCGGCTCCGTCCTCACCCCGCAGGGCGCGATGGTCTCGGCCTGGGCCGCGCAGGTGCTGGCGGCGGCCGAGGAGCTCATGAGGGGGGTGGAGGCGGTACGGCACGGCCGGGCCGCCCACCTGCACATCGCCGCCAGCATGACCGTGGCCGAGTATCTGCTGCCGCGCTGGCTGGGAGAGCTCCAGAACCGTGAGCCCCAGGTACAGGTCGGCCTGGACGTGCAGAACTCGGCGGAGGTGGCGAAGCTGATCGGCGGTGAGATCGAGCTCGGCTTCGTGGAGGGGCCCTCGGTGCCGTCGGGGCTGGTGTCGCGGGTGGTGGCCACGGACCGGCTCGTGGTGGTGGTCGCGCCGGGCCATCCGTGGGCGCGCCGCCGTACCCCGCTGCGCGCCGCCGAGCTGGCCGCCACCCCGCTGGTCGTGCGGGAGCGGGGGTCGGGCACCCGCGAGACACTGGACGTCGCGCTGACCGGCTACGCCGTCGCCTCCCCGAAGCTGGAGCTCGGTTCCAACGCGGCGGTCAAGGGGGCCGCCCGCGAGGGTGCGGCCCCCGCCGTGCTCAGTGGCTACGCCGTGGAGGCCGAGCTGGCCACCGGCCGCCTGATCGAGGTGCCCACCAAGGACATCGACCTCGCGCGCCGCCTGCGGGCGGTCTGGCGCCGTGGCCGCACCCCCAGCGGCCCCGCCGCCACCCTGCTGAGAATCACCCTCTCCGCCGCCGGGCGGCCGGAGCCCCCGGCTCCACCGTCCGCTCAACCCACAGGGAAGTCTCGTGCTCCACTCTCGCTATGAAGCAGTGATCGTCGGAGGCGGCCACAACGGCCTGGTCGCCGCCGCCTACCTCGCCCGCGCGGGCCGGCGCGTCCTCGTCCTGGAGCGCCTCGACCACGTCGGTGGTCTCGCCGTGTCGGCGCGGGCGTTCCCCGGCGTCGACGCGCGGCTGTCGCGCTACTCGTACCTGGTCAGCCTGCTGCCCGCCAAGGTCGTGGCCGACCTGGGGCTCAACGTCACGCTGCGCCGGCGCCGTTACGCCTCGTACACGCCGGTGGGGGAGAGCGGGCTGCTGGTCGACAACGGCGACGCCGCGCGGACCGCCGCCTCCTTCGCCCGGGTCACCGGGGGCACCGGTGAGCTGGACGCGTGGCGGCGCTTCTACGGGATGACCGCCGACGTGGCCGGCAGGGTCGCGCCGACACTGCTGGAGCCTCTCGTCGACCGTGCGGCGATGCGGCGCCTCGTCGGCGACGAGGCGTGGCGCGACCTGTTCGAGCGGCCGATCGGTGAGGTGGTGGACGAGCGGTTCGCCGACGACACCGTACGCGGGGTGGTCCTCACCGACGCCCTCATCGGCACCTTCGCCGACCCCTCGGACCCGGGCCTGCTGGCCAACCGGTGCCTGCTCTACCACGTGATCGGCGACGGGACCGGCGACTGGAACGTCCCCGTCGGCGGCATGGGCGCGGTCTCCGGCGCGCTCGCCGACGCCGCCCGTGCCGCGGGGGCGGAGATCCTGACCGGCGCCGAGGTCCTCGCGGTCGACGCCTCGGGCGAGGTCGTCTTCCGCGACGCGGGCGGGGAGCACACAGTGGTGGGCGAGCGGGTGCTGGCCAACGTGCCGCCCGCGGTGCTCGCCCGGCTCCTCGGCGGCGCCGAGCCCGCCCCCGAGGGCGCCCAGCTCAAGGTCAACATGGTGCTGTCGCGGCTGCCCCGGCTGAAGGACCCCGCGGTGGACCCCGAGGCCGCGTTCAGCGGCACGTTCCACATCAACGAGGGCCGCGACCAGCTCGCCCGCGCGTTCGCGGAGGCGTCGGCCGGGCGGATCCCCACGCTGCCTCCGGCCGAGGTCTACTGTCACTCGCTGACCGACCCCTCCATCCTCGGCCAGGGGTTGCGGGAGGCCGGAGCCCACACGATGACGCTGTTCGGCCTGCACATGCCGGCCAGGCTGTTCCGCGACGACCCGGCCGGGGCGCGCGAGGCCGCGCTGCGCGCCACGCTCGCCTCGATGAACCGGGTGCTCGCGGAACCCCTTGAGGACTGCCTGCTGCGCGCCCCGGACGGCGGCCTCTGCCTGGAGGCCAAGACCCCGGTCGACCTGGAGACCGAGGCGGGACTGCCGGGCGGCCACATCTTCCACCGCGACCTGTCCTGGCCGTACGGGGAGCCGGGACGCTGGGGCGTGGAGACCGACCTCGAGCGCGTCCTGCTCTGCGGCGCGGGTGCCAGGCGCGGCGGTGGCGTCAGCGGCATCCCCGGCCACAACGCCGCCATGGCGCTGCTCACCTGAGCCCGTCCGGCCTGGGCGAAGGTGGCCCGAGGTGTTCATCGGGTTCTCATGATGAGCGTCTAACGTGAGGGCCATGGGTGACGGTGAGGCGGCGCGGGTGCTGGTCGTGGACGACGAGCCCGCGCTCAGGGAGGCGCTGCAGAGCAGCCTGGAGTTCGAGGGCTACCGGGTCGGCGTGGCCTCGGACGGCCAGGAGGCGCTGGAGACGCTGGAGCGGGAGCCGTACGAGCTGGTCCTGCTGGATGTGATGATGCCCCGGCTGGACGGGCTGACCGCCTGCCGCAGGCTCAGGGCGGCGGGCAACCACCTGCCGGTGCTCATGCTCACCGCCCGCGACGCCGTGGGCGACCGGGTCTCCGGCCTGGACGCGGGGGCCGACGACTACCTGGTCAAGCCGTTCGAGCTGGACGAGCTGCTGGCACGCGTCAGGGCGCTGCTGCGGCGCGGCGCGCTGAGCGCGCCCGCGGCCGAGGACGACGCGGGCCTGGTCTTCGGCGACCTGCGGATGGACACCGCCAGCCGGGAGGTCACCAGGGCGGGCGAGCGGCTGGAGCTGACCCGTACCGAGTACCTGCTGCTGGAGCTGCTCATGATCCATCCCCGCCAGGTGCTCACCCGCGAGCAGATCCTCAGTGAGGTGTGGGGCTTCGACTTCGAGCCCTCCTCCAACTCCCTCGACGTCTACGTCATGTACCTGCGCCGCAAGACCGAGACCGGTGGGCGTCCCCGGCTGATCCACACGGTCCGGGGGGTCGGCTACGTGCTGCGGAACTCCGCGTGAACGGTCGCCGCTCGCTGCGCTCGCGGCTGACCCTGCTGGTGGCGGCGGCCGTGGCGCTGGCGATCGCGGTCTGCGCGGTGCTGTGCTGGTTCGTCGTCAGAGCCGAGCTGCTGCGGCAGGTGGAGCGCTCCCTGGAGGTGCCGAAGGGGCCGCAGGGCATCGAGTGGATCGAGTCGTACTGCGCGGGGGGCCCGGCGGGGCCGAGGGGGAGCATCGAGCGCAGGCCGCCGTTCCGCATCCCGTCGGTCCAGTTGATCTACGCCGGTGGCGGCAGATGTGTCATAGGCGCCGCGCCCGTCAAGGTCACCCCCGCCGACCTGGCCCTGACCCAGGCCCCGCCCGGCACGAGAAGGATCAGGGACGGGGTGACCGACGGCGGCGAGGAGGTCCGGGTGATGACGAGGAACGTCGGGCCCGGCATCGCGATCATGGAGTCCCGGTCGCTGGAGGAGGTTCAGACCACCCTCGCGGCCCTGGCCTGGATCCTCGCCGGGGTCACCGCGCTCGGCGTGTTCGGCGCGGCCTCGGCGGGGCTGCTGGTCTCCCGCACCGCGTTGCGCCCGGTCGGCCGGCTGACCGAGGCCGTCGAGTACGTCGCCAGGACCGAGGACCTCGACACCAGGATCCCCGTCGAGGGCACCGACGAGATCGCCAGGCTCGGCGTCTCCTTCAACGCGATGACCACCGCGCTGGCCGGGTCCCGCGAGCGCCAGCGGCGGCTGATCGCCGACGCGGGGCACGAGTTGCGCACCCCGCTCACCAGCCTGCGCGCCAACATCGACCTGCTGCTGCGCAGCGAGAACACCGGGCGTCCGCTCGACCCCGCCCCCAAGCACAGGCTGCTGACCAACCTCAAGGCCCAGTTCGAGGAGATGTCCACGCTCGTCGGCGACCTGCTCCAGCTCTCGCGCGCCGAGGACGAGCACGAGCCGTACGTCGAGGTCGCCTTCCACGAGGTCGTCGAGGAGGCCGTGCGCCGGGCGCGGCTGCGCGCCCCCGACACCCCGATCGAGGTGGAGCTGCTCCCCTGGTACCTGCGAGGTGATCAGGCCGCCCTGGAGCGGGCCGTGGTGAACCTGCTGGACAACGCGGTGAAGTTCTCGCACGGGCGGGAGGGCCCGGTGCGGGTGAGGCTCCGGGGCGGCGAGCTGACGGTCAGGGACCACGGCCCCGGCATCCCCCGGGGGGAGTTGCCGTACGTGTTCGACAGGTTCTGGCGGTCGTCCTCGGCCCGCAGCATGCCCGGGTCGGGGCTGGGGCTGGCCATCGTGGCCAAGGCGGTGCGCGACGCCGGGGGAGAGGTGGAACTGGAGAACGCCGAGGGGGGCGGCATCCTCGCGCGCGTCCGCCTGCCCGGCTCTCCGGCCCGCGCCCACCTCCCCGCGGCGCCGTGAGGTCTCTCATCAGGACCGGGCTACGACGACAGCCTGCTGATGAAGCCGACCGGGGAGGGCGACGGCCACCTCGGGGTCATGACCTTCTCCGCCCCCGCCGGGAAGTGACCGCCTGAGAGCCCCCGGCCGGGGGCTTTCGTGTTCCACCGGCGTATGCGCAGCCGGGCCCGCCGGGCCCGCTGCCGGTGGCCTGATCGGCCGGTGCGAAGGACGGGGGCGCACTCGCGGACGGTCCCAGGCCCCGGCTGCGCGCGCCGGGGCTCCTTCGTTTTCTCACCCGGTGTTAACGGTCGCCTCAGGATCGCCCAAGGTCACCTGACGACTCTGGGGCCATGAGAGAACCGAGCCCTCACCCCGGGAGAGCAGCGTGAAGCAGGCGACAGCGCCGGCGCGCACCCGAACGGTCGAGATCGTGGTCCCCGTCCACAACGAGCAGCGGGTGCTCGACGAGAGTGTCCGCCGCCTGCACGCCTACCTCACGGGAACCTTTCCCTACGGCTTTCGCATCACGATCGCCGACAACGCCAGCACCGACGCCACCTGGCAGATCGCCACCGACCTCAGCCGCGAGCTGTCCGGCGTGCGCGCCCTGCACCTCGACGCCAAGGGCCGGGGCCGGGCACTGCGCAGGGCGTGGTCGGCCAGTGACGCCGACGTGGTCGGCTACATGGACGTGGACCTCTCCACGGACCTGGACGCCTTCCTGCCGCTGGTGGCCCCGCTGCTTTCCGGCCACAGCGACCTGGCCATCGGCACCCGGCTGTCTCGGGGGGCCAACGTCGTCCGCGGGCCGAAACGGGAGTTCATCTCGCGGACGTACAACCTGCTGCTCCGCTCGGCGATGGGGGCACGGTTCTCCGACGCGCAGTGCGGTTTCAAGGCGGTGCGCACCGAGATCGCGCAGGCGCTGCTCCCCGCGGTCGAGGACGAGGAGTGGTTCTTCGACACCGAGCTGCTGCTCCTGGCCGAGCGGCACGGCCTGCGCATCCACGAGGTGCCCGTCGACTGGGTGGACGACCCCGACAGCCGCGTCGACATCGTCAGAACCGTCAGGGACGACCTCAGGGGGATGGCGAGGGTGGCGCGGAAGACGTTGTCGGGGGCGGCCAGAATCCCGGTCCCGCCACGGGTGCGGGCGGCGCGGCTGCCCGGGGGCATGGCCCGCCAGCTGCCGAGCTTCGCCGTCATCGGCGTGGTCTGCACCCTGGCGCACCTGGCCCTGTTCGTTACCCTGCGCCTGGTGATGCCCGCCGTCGTGGCCAACGGGGTGGCCCTGCTCGTCACCGCGGTCCTCAACACCGCGGCCAACCGGCGCTTCACCTTCGGCGTCACCGGCCGCACCGGAGCCCTCCGTCACCAGCTCGAAGGCGGCCTGGCCTTCCTCGTCGGCCTGTCGCTGAGCACCGGCGGCCTGGCCCTGCTCAACCTCGTGGCACCCGCGGCGTCCACCGCCGCGGAGGTCGCCGCGCTCGTGACGGCCAACGCCGTCGCCACCCTCGTACGTTTCCTGATGCTCCGCACCTGGGTCTTCAACCCCCGCCGCGCCAAGGAGAACAGCCGATGACCACCCACACCTCGCCGGACGCGGTGCTGCCGACTTCGGGCGGGCGGCACACCGCCGGGCACACCGCCGGGCACACCGCCGGGCAGGGCGGGGTGCGGCGGGTGTTCCTCGGCGCCCCGGGCGACCCCCGCTGGGCGCGGCCCGGCCTGTGGGGGGTGCTCGCGCTGGCCACCGTCCTGTACGTCTGGGCGCTGGGGCGCAACGGTCACGCCAACGAGTACTACTCCGCCGCGATCCTGTCGGGCACCCAGAGCTGGAAGGCGTTCTTCTTCGGAGCGCTGGACGCGGGGTCGTTCATCACCGTGGACAAACCACCGCTCGCGCTATGGGTGATGGGGCTGTCCGCGAGGATCTTCGGGTTCGGCACCTGGAGCATGCTCCTGCCCCAGGCCGCCGCCGGGGTCGCCGCCGTCGCCGTGCTCCACTCGGCGGTGCGAAGAGCCATGCCCGGCGGGTACGGCCACGCCGCCGCACTGGTCGCGGCCCTGGTGATGACGCTGACCCCGATCACCGTGGCCATCAACCGGGACAACAACCCCGACACCCTCCTCGTCCTGCTGCTGGTGCTCGCGGCCTGGTTCTGCCAGGAGGCGGTACGCACCGGCCGGATGCGCGCGCTCGTCGTCTCGGCGGTGCTCGTCGGCCTGGCGTTCAACACCAAGATGCTCCAGGCCTACCTGGTGCTCCCGGCCTTCGCCCCGCTCTACCTGGCCATGGCTCCGGGGGCGCCGCTTCGCCGTCTCGGGCACCTGCTCGCCGCGGGCGCCGCGCTGGTGGTCTCCAGCGCCTGGTGGATGGTGATCGTGGACCTGTGGCCCGCGTCGAGCCGCCCCTACATCGGCGGCAGCACCGACAACTCCGTCCGGGACCTCGTCATCGGCTACAACGGCCTCGGACGGATCTTCGGCAACGGCGGGGGCCGGGCCGGGGGTGGCATGGGGTTCGGCGGTGAGGCGGGCGCCGGGCGCCTGTTCAACGACATCATGGCCGGGCAGATCTCCTGGCTGCTGCCCTTCGCCGTGATCGCCCTGGTCGCCGGCCTGGCCCTGACCGCCCGCGGCCCGCTCCGCGACGCCAGGATCGCCCTGCTGCTGTGGGGCGGCTGGCTCGTGGTCCACTACGTCGTGTTCAGCTTCTCCAGCGGCACCTTCCACCCGTACTACTCCACCGCGATGGCCCCGGCCGTCGCCGCTCTGACCGGTCTCGGCGGGGTGCTCGGCTGGAGGGCCTACCGGCACTCCAGGGCGTGGTCGTGGGTGCTGCCCGCGGGGATCGCGGTCACCGGGGCGTGGGCGTTCACCGTGCTGCGCCGCAGTACGGACTTCGTGCCCTGGCTGGCCTGGGCGGTCGCCGCGATCACGGTGACGGCGGTCGCCGGGCTGCTCCTGGCCCGCCTGGGGCCGCGGCTCCGGCTGCGGATCGCCGCCGTCGCGCTGACGGCCGGGCTGGCCGCCGGCCTCGCCGGTCCCGCCGCCTACGCGCTGACCCCGCTCGGCTCGGCCGTCAACGGCACCAACCCCACCGCGGGTCCCGCGGGGAGCGGCGGCTTCGGCGGCATGCGGGGCGGCTTCCCCGGAGGCGCGAGAGGAGGGGGCGCCGAGGATGACGGCGGACCTCCCGGTGGCGTACCGGGACAGAACTCGCAGCAGGGGGTGACCGGTGACGCCGTTCCGCGGACGCGCTACGGCCTCCCGGCCGGAGGCGGCATGCGTGGTGGCGGCCCCGGCGGTGCCATGGACCGGCAGATGATCGAATACCTGAGGAGGAACCGGGACGGCGCGACCTGGCTGGTGGCGGTGAGCAGCGCGCAGGGCGCCTCCTCGGCCATCCTGTCGACAGGGCTGCCCGTCATCGCGATGGGCGGCTTCACCGGGAGCGACCCCGCCATGACCGTGGACCGGCTCAGCGGGCTCGTCTCCTCGGGGCGGCTCAGGTACGTGATGACCGGAGGCGGCCGGGGCGGACCCGACGGGGGCGGGTCCCAGGTGACCGAGTGGGTGCGGGCCAACTGCACGGCGGTCAAGGCGTCGGAGTACGGCGGCTCCACCGACCAGTCCCTGTACCGCTGCGGCTGAGCCGGCGGGCCGGCCTGTCTGCCGGGCGGCCGGAGCCGTGCCGCTCCCGCTCTCCTCACCCGTACGACAGGGGCGAAGTCATTGACTGATTGACCAATCAGTAGTATGGAGGCGGTGTGCCCGCGCTGCTGTAGTCTTGCGCCGTGCACAGCGGAGGAGGGGCGCGCAGCAGCCGCGCCGACCAGGCCGACCAGCGCCGAGCGGAGCTCCTTGAAGCCGCCAGGCGGGTCGTGCTCGAGCGCGGGCTGGCCAGTACCCGTGTCGCCGACATCGCCAAGGCGACGAACGTGAGCGGTGGCCTGATCCACTACCACTTCGCCACCAAGGACGATCTCATCACCGAGATGCTCCGCAGCACCAGCGACTCGGAGATCCAGCGGCTGAAGGAGATCGTCGCGGGCCCCGGCACCGCCGTCCAACTCCTCGACCGTGTCCTGCGCTTCTACATCCCGGCCTCCCGCTCCGACCAGAGCTGGATCCTCTGGGTCGACGCCTGGGCCGTGGGAGTGCGCGAGGAGCACGTCCGCACCATCCTGCTGGAGCTTGAGGGCGCCTGGATCGAGATCCTCAGCCAGGTGATCTCCGCTGGCGTGGCCTCGGGTGAGTTCACCTGCGACGACCCCCTGGGCTCGGCCGAGCGGATCGACGGCATGCTCGACGGCCTCGTGGTCCGGTACACCCTGCACACCGGCAACATGTCGCGGAGCCGGATGCTCCATCACGCCAGGGTCGCCGCCGCCAGGGAGGTCGGCCTGCACCTCTCGGACTTTCCCGACGAGCCGGCCGAGGCTTCGTAGCGGCGGGCCGGGCGGGGGAGACCCCGTGGCCGCCGGGTCAGGCCTGGGGGGTGGGCAGGGCCGCGAGGAGGAAGGCCAGCCGCGCCGCGGCACCGTCGATGTTCTCGCTGGTGCCGAGCCGGTAACCCCACGAGGTGATGAAACGGCCGTCCTGGGAGCAGGTCACGGTCTCGGCCAGGGTGCTGCTGAAACGGTTGCGGACGTACACGTACGCGGGATCACCGAACGAGATCCGCTGTACGGAAAGGTCGGCGTGCAGTCGTATCGCAGCAACGAACCTCTCCAGACAAGACAGCGTGTCCAGCATCGTGCGTCACCTCCGTCTCGACAGAGAATTGCACGATCTTGGGATGCTAATCAAGCAATTGCGGTGTTTACTCCCTCGGCTGCCCGGAGAAATCGTTGAGTACTCGGACGATCACCGATCTGGCGTCCTCCCCGAAGGCCGCGACCTCGCAGAGTTCATCGAAGGTCCGCGCGTAGAAGGCGACGTCGTCCGGGTCGCGGAGAAGCAGGTCCCTCGTCCTGGTCGGCACCGCGACATGGTCGTCGTCGTACATCCAGAAACCGTTGAGCGGTGCCGAGGGCAGGGGCGCCTCGAAGGGGATCACACCGAACTCCACGTTCGGCAGCGCGGTCACCGCCAGTAACCGGTCGAGCTGCCCGCGCATCACGTCCAGCGGGGCCAGCCGGTAGCGCAGCACCGCCTCCGGCAGGACGAACCTGAACCGCCTGCTCTGGTCGTAGAGGATGTCCTGGCGCCGCATGCGGACCCGGATGGCCGCGTCGATCTCGTCGGGGGACCGGTAGAGGCGCTTGATCCGAGTGAAGATGCTCCGGGCGTACTCGGTGGTCTGCAGCAGGCCGATGACCACGCCGGGCTCGAACACCCGCAGCAGCGTGGTCCGCGCCTCCATGTCGCGGACGTCCTCCTGGAGGGCGGCCAGCCCGCTGCGGTGCCGCTGCCGCCAGGAGTCCTGGCGATCCAGGAGGCCCAGTGCCCGCTCCACCAGCTCCTCGACCACCTCGGGGGAGGCGTCTGTGGCCTGCGCCCACTGGACGATGTCGTCCTCGGTGACGGCCTGGCGGGCGTTCTCGATCCGGGAGACCTTGGAGGCCTGCCACCTCAGCCGTTCGGCCAGTTCCTTGCCCGACAGATGAGCGGTCTCCCGCAGGTGCCGCAACCGCGCGCCGAGTTCGGTTCTGGCCTGTTGGAACCCGCTCACACGATCTCCCCGGCCGCTCTCGCCCGCCTGTTCCTCCCGCGGGTTCACGTCATCCCCCGCGTGGTGCGCACGAGGCTAGACCCGAGCATGTGGATCAAGCCAGAGAGCACTCCTAATCGTGACCAATATTTACAGAAAGTACCCGGCGTGCGATGTCCACGAGCAACTCGCGGGGCACCTCGACGGCGGTTTCACCCTCCAGGACGTGGCGCAGGTCGGCCAGCGCCTCCGTGTCGGTCACCCGAAGGCCCTGCACCACGACGGTCCCGCGATCGGTCTCGTAGAGGGAGGGGCAGGCGCCCGCTTCGGAGGTTGAACCAAGGAACCGGAGGCGCATGACTGAATCCTTCCCCGAACCACACTCACGGAGCAATTGCGAGCAATCCTAGAGTTTGGAGGGTTGCATGAAGGTTTCAGGCACCAGATAACGCACATTCCACTTATTTCGCCTTATGTCACATGAACGTGCGGGCGCGGGCGAACAGGTTCAGCGTGGTCGCGTGGAGCAGATCCCCGAGTTCCCTGGGCGCCTTGCCCGCGCACGCGCGAGCGTGCGTGCCCTCCAGCACGATGCCGAGCTTGAAGCAGGCCAGCACCGCGTACCAGTCGACGGCGGACAGATCGCGGTCGGACAGGGCCGCGTAGCACTCGACGAGCTCGGCGGCCGGGGCCAGCCCGGTGACGCCGCCGGAGATCACGCCCACGCCGTCGGCGGTCGGCCAGGTCGCCAGCAGCCACCCCAGGTCCAGCAGCGGGTCGCCCACCGTGCACATCTCCCAGTCGACGATCGCGGCCACCCTGGGCCCGTCACCGGCGAACATGAGGTTGGCCAGGTGGTAGTCGCCGTGCATGATCCCCGGGGTGAACTCCTTCGGCCGGTTGCGCTCCAGCCAGCCGGCCGTCTCCGCCAGTCCGGGGATGTCGGGCCCCGGATACCCGTCCAGTGCCCCGTAGCCGTCCAGTTCGCCCATCCAGCGCGGTACCTGCCGCTCCAGGAACCCGTCGGGGCGGCCGAACCCGTCGAGCGCGCCGTGGTCCACCCGCCCGAGGTCGGCCAGCGCCGAGGCCGCCTCCAGGCCCATCCGGTACCGGATCGCGGGATCGCTCGCGTGCGGCTCGGGCAGCCCGACCGTGGGGTTGAAACCCTGGACCGGTTCCATCAGATAGAAGACCGCGCCCATGACGCTCTCGTCGGTGCAGGCCGCGACGAGGCGCGGCGCCGCCACCGGCGTGTCGCGCAGCACCGCCAGCACCCTCGCCTCCCGGCGGAGTACCTCGTTGCTCCTGGCGCGCGGATGCAGCGGCGGCCTGCGCAGCACGTACTGAGCCCCACCCCGCTCGAAGCGGACCATGACGTTCTGCGTTCCGCCCGCCACGGGCGCGACCCGCTCGAACGGCCCGTGGGGCAGCCCCTGCGCGTCCATCCACGCACCGAGCACGCCGAAGTCGATCACGTTGACGTCGATGTGCGCGGCCGTCATGCATCCTCCTTGACCGAATTATATTCTAGTCAGGGTGAATCTATGATCTCCGCCCGCGACGGTCAATACCGTCCATACCGCGACGGCCGTTCCGATCGGGGGATCACAGCAGGCGCCGTGGGATGTCGGCGAGTACGGCGCGGAGTTCCTCACCGAGGGCCTTGGCCTGGGCGTCGAGGCGAGGACTGGCGGCCACGCCCCGGCCGAGGATGCCGTGGACGACGAAGTTGAGGGCGAGCAGGTTGGGCAGCTCGAAGCGCTCGACGTTCAGCTCCGCGGTGCAGGGCAGGAGCCCGGCCAGGCGCTCGACCGTCAGGTAGTCCTCCAGCCACCCGAACTGCTCGGCGGTGCGGACCCAGACCCCCAGGTTGGCGTTGCCACCCTTGTCCCCGGACCGGGCACCCACGATCGAGCCCAGCGCGACCCGCACCGTCCCGCCGTCGCCGTCCGCGCCCCGCGGGCCGCCCGGCGCGCCCCCCTCCGGTGCTCCCGGGCGCGTGACCGGGGGAGGGGGAGCCTGCCCGGACCGCCCCCGCTCGCCGTCCCCCGACGCGTCCGGCACCGTGGGGAGCTCGCGGCCGTCGAGCCAGACGCGGGCCCGCACCGCCTCCGCCGGGACGAGTGTGGGCCAGTAGACCCCGTACGGCGAGGCGTCACCGGGAGGGGTCAGCCCGTAAAAACCGGGGTAGCTCGCCAGGCCGGTCTCGACCACGGCCGAGGAGAAGACGCGTCCGGCCCTGCGCCGGTCGGCGTCCATCACGGTGACGCGCAGCAGGGCGGTTCCCGCCAGCGGGGTGAGCTCGACGTGGACCTCGTCGAACGACTCCCTCGGCACCCGGGCCCAGATGGCCTCCTGGGCGAGCCCGGCCTTGGCCTCGATGTCCAGGCCGGTCAGGACGAGCGTCATGGTGTTGCGGTAGCCCGCCAGGTAGTTGACGGCGACCTTGAGCGTGGCGGGCGGGGCCTCGCCGCGCACCCCCGAGACACGGACCCGGTCGGGGCCCTGCTGCTCCAGCCGGATCGTGTCGAAGCGCGCGACCACGTCGGGGCCGGGATAGCGGGGTGAGGCGATCTCGTACAGCAGCTGCGCGGTGACCGTGCCGACCGAGACCAGCCCCCCGGTTCCGGGGTGCTTGGTGACCACGCTGGAGCCGTCCGCCTCCAGCTCCACCAGCGGGAACCCGCAGCGCGCCAGGTCGGGCACCTCGCCGAAGAACGCGTAGTTACCGCCGGTCGCCTGGCAGCCGCACTCGATGACGTGCCCGGCGACCACGGAGCCGGCCAGCGCGTCGAGATCGCCGGGCCCCCACCCGTACCGCCAGATTCCCGGCCCTGTGACCAGGGCGGCGTCCGTGACGCGGCCGGTCACCACCACGTCCGCCCCGGCGGACAGGGCGGCGGCGATCGGGCGGCCCCCCAGGTAGGCGTTGGCGGTCAGGGCGGGCGCGGGCAGCGGCTCGCCGGTGTCGGCGTTCGGCGCTCCGCCCAGGTCGTGGCCGGTGAGGTCGTCACCGGTGACGTGGGCGACCCGCACCGGCAACCCGAGGCGTGCCGCCAGCTCGGTCACCGCCCCGGCGCACCCGGCGGGATCCAGGCCGCCCGCGTTGGAGACGATCTTGATGCCGCGTTCCAGGCAGGTCCCGAGGACCTCCTCCAGCTGCTTGACGAAGGTCGGCGCGTAGCCGGGGCGGCCCTTGAGCCGGTTCCCGGCCAGGATCAGCATGGTCAGCTCGGCGAGCCAGTCGCCGGTGAGCACGTCGATCGGACCGCCCTCCACCATCTCCCTGGCGGCCGACAGCCGGTCGCCGTAGAAGCCGGAGCAGTTGGCGATACGCAACATCGGATCTCCTCGGGCGGGTATCGGCAGGCGGTGTCAGCCCGCCTCGGAGGCGGGGATCCAGGACGCGGGCCGCTTCTCCATGAAGGCGGCGATCCCCTCCTGTCCCTCGGCGGAGGTGAAGCGCCGGGCGGACAGCTCGGCCATCTGGCGCATGCCCTCCTCGACACTCAGCTCGGGCACGGTCCGCACGAGCTGCTTGGTGAGAGCGAGCGACTCGGGGCCGCCGCGCAGCAGCATGCCGGTGTAGTGGGCGACCGTCGCGTCCAGCTCCTCCTCGGGCACGGCGCGGGTGAGCAGCCCGATCTCCCTGGCGCGGGCGGCGTCGAACGTCTCCCCGGTGAGCAGGTACTCGGCGGCGGCGCGTGGGTCGAGCCGCCGCAGCACGGTCACCGAGATCATCGCGGGCACCACGCCGAGCCGCACCTCGCTGAAGGCGAACGACGCCGAGTCGGGGGCGATCGCGAAGTCGCAGGCCGCCACCAGACCGAGCCCCCCGGCCCTCGCGGTGCCGTTCAGCCTGCACACGACCGGCTTCGGGCTCTCCCAGATCAGGCTCATGATCTCCGGAAACGACGCGGTCACCGGCGCCTCGTGCGCGCCGCGGGGGGGCACCCGCTGCTCCTTCAGATCGGCGCCCGCGCAGAACACCGGCCCGGTCCCGGTGAGCACGATCACCCGGACGCTCTCCTCGGCCAGCGCCCAGTTGAGCCGGTCCTCCAGATCGCCCAGCAACCGCACCGACAGGGCGTTGCGGTTGCGGGGGGAGTCGAGGGTGATCGTCGCCACCCCTCCGGACACCTCCCCGTGCACCAGGCGCTCCACCGGCCAACCCCCATCGGTTCTCATCTGAATCCTTCCAGCCGCAAGACCCCGTACTCCGGCTCCGGAGAGCCCGGGGAGGGGATCAAGTCTGCTCCTCGATCACGACCAGCACGAACCCGGCCTCGACCTGGCGGCCCGGCGCCACGTTCACCGCCGCCACCGTGCCGGGTGCGGGTGCGGTGATCCGGTGCTCCATCTTCATGGCTTCGAGCACCACGACCACCTGCCCCCCACCGACCCTCTCGCCGGGTTTGACGTCGATCCGCAGCACGGTACCGGGCATGGGTGCCAGCAGGGAGCCGGGGAGCACCTGCTCCACCGGCGCAGGCAGGCGCTCCAGCGGGGTGAGCCGTACGGAACCGAGCGGGGAGTCCACGTGCGTCACGCCGTCGTAGCGGGCCACGGCGAACCTGTGCCGCACGCCGGAGGTCTCCAGTACGACGAGCGAGGGCGTCGCGCCGACCAGAACGGTATCGGGGAACCCCTCGGCACGCAGGCCGGCCCTGGTGATCCGGTAGGAGATCTCCGTCTCCGCGAACGCGGTGCGCTGCGGCTGCGACACCACGTTGCGCCATCCGCTCGGCAGTCCCGCCTGCACCGTCGCCGCCGCGCGGTTGGCCGACGCTCCCGCGAGCGCGGCGGCGAGGGCGGACAGGCGCACGGCCCCCGGCCCGGCTCCGGCGGCCTGCCGTCCGGGCGCCGACCCGGTGAGGCCGTGTTCGGTCAGGAAACCCGTATGGGTCTCCCCGGCGAGGAACGCCGGATGGCGCAGGACCTCGACCAGCAGGTCCCGGTTGGTGACGGGGCCGTGGATCCGCGCGCCCGCCAGCGCGAAGGCCAGCCTCCGCACGGCGTCGGAGCGACTCACGCCGTAGGAGACGACCTTGGCGAGCATCGGGTCGTAGTGCACCCCGATCACCGAGCCGTCCTCGACGCCGGAGTCCAGCCGCAGTCCGTGCCGCCCGCCGGACGCGGGCGCGAAGCGGGAGTCCACGCCGGGGATCTCGAGGCGGTGCAGGGTGCCGCTCTGCGGGAGCCAGTCGCGGGCCGGATCCTCGGCGTACAGGCGCGCCTCGACGGCGTGCCCGGACGGCTCGGGCGGTGACGCGGGCAGCCGGGCGCCCTCGGCGATCCGCAGTTGCAGCTCGACGAGGTCGACGCCGTAGACGCACTCGGTCACCGGGTGCTCCACCTGCAGGCGGGTGTTCATCTCCAGGAAGGCGACCGTGTCGCCCCTGACGAGGAACTCGACGGTTCCGGCGCCGACGTAGTCGATGGCCCGCGCGGCGGTGACCGCCGCGTCGCGCAGCCGCGCCCGCGTCACCGGGGAGATCGCCGGGGAGGGGGTCTCCTCGATCACCTTCTGGTGCCGCCGCTGGATCGAGCACTCCCGCTCGCCCAGCGCCCACACCGTCCCGTGCCCGTCGGCCAGGATCTGCACCTCGATGTGCCGGGCGCCCTCCAGCAGGGGCTCGACGAACACCGTGCCGTCCCCGAACGCCGACGCGGCCTCGGCGCGCGCCGACTCGACCGCCTCCTGCAGGTCGCCGGTCAGCCGTACGACGCGCATCCCGCGCCCGCCGCCCCCGGCCGACGCCTTCACCAGCAGGGGAAGGGGGCCGCCCATCGGGGTGAACACGGCGTCCAGGTCCCGTTCCAGGTCGTCCGGCGAGTGGCCGGGACCCGTGGTGAATCCCGGCAGCACCGGGACCCCCGCGGCCGCCATCAGCTCCTTGGCCTCGATCTTGGAGCCCATCGCGGCGACGGCCTCGGCCGGTGGACCGACCCAGGTCAGGCCGGCGTCCCGCACGGCCCGGGCGAAGGCGGCGTTCTCCGACAGGAAGCCGTAGCCGGGATGGACCGCGTCCGCCCCCGATCTGCGGGCCGCGTCGATGATCTTCTCCACCGACAGGTAGGTGTCGGCGGGTCTGACACCGCCGAGCCGCACCGCGTGGTCCGCCTCGGCCGTGTGCGGGGCGTCGGCGTCGGCGTCGGAGAAGACCGCGACGGTCTCGATGCCGAGGTCGCGGCAGGTACGGAAGACGCGGCGGGCGATCTCACCCCGGTTCGCGACGAGCAGGCGGCGGATCGGCGAGGCGGTCACGGGCATGTTCGCGGGCATGTTCGCGGGCATGGTCACATCCGGAAGACGCCGAAGCCCGCGGGCTCCGGGGCGGGGGCGTTGTGTACGGCGGACAGGCACAGGCCCAGGACCGTCCGGGTGTCGCGGGGGTCGATCACCCCGTCGTCGTAGAGGCGGCCGGAGAGGAAGAACGGCAGCGACTCGGCCTCGATCTGCGCCTCGACCATCCGGCGCATCGCCGCGTCGCCCTCCTCGTCGTAGACCTGCCCCCGGGCCTGGGCCGCGGCCCTGCCGACGATGGACAGCACTCCGGCGAGCTGGGCGGGCCCCATGACCGCCGACTTCGCGCTGGGCCAGGAGAACAGGAAACGAGGGTCGTAGGCCCGGCCGCACATGCCGTAGTTGCCCGCTCCGTACGAGGCGCCCATGACGATCGTGAGGTGCGGGACCGTCGAGTTGGACACCGCGTTGATCATCATGGCACCGTGCTTGATGATGCCGCCCTGCTCGTAGTCCTTGCCGACCATGTAGCCGGTGGTGTTCTGCAGGAAGACCAGCGGTGTGCGGGCCTGGCCGGCGAGCTGGATGAACTGCGCGGCCTTCTGCGCCTCCTCGCTGAACAGCACCCCCCGGGCATTGGCCAGTATCCCGATCGGGTAGCCGTGCAGGCGGGCCCACCCGGTCACCAGGCTCCCGCCGTACAGGGGTTTGAACTCGTCGAACTCGCTGCCGTCCACGATCCGCGCGATCACCTCGCGCGGGTCGAACGGGATCTTCAGATCCTCGGGCACGATGCCCAGCAGCTCGTCCTCGTCGTACAGCGGGTCACGCACGGCCCCGGCGGAGGCGCCGAGCCTTCGCCGGTTCAGGCCCCTGACGATCTGCCGCCCGATCCGCAGCGCGTCGTGCTCGTCGGCGGCCAGGTAGTCGGCCAGCCCGCTGACCCGGGCGTGCATCTCGGCACCGCCCAGCGACTCGTCGTCGGACTCCTCCCCGGTGGCCATCCTGACCAGCGGCGGCCCTCCGAGGAAGACCTTCGCCCCCTCCTTGACCATGACCACGTGGTCGCTCATCCCCGGTACGTACGCCCCGCCGGCGGTGGAGTTGCCGAAGACCAGGGCGATCGTGGGGATCCCGGCCGCCGACAGGCGGGTCAGGTCGCGGAAGATCCGGCCGCCGGGGATGAAGATCTCCTTCTGGGTCGGCAGGTCGGCCCCGCCGGACTCCACCAGATTGATCAGCGGCAGCCGGTTCTCGAAGGCGATGTCGGCCGCCCTGAGCGTCTTGCGCAGCGTCCACGGGTTGGACGAGCCGCCCCGCACCGTCGGGTCGTTGGCGACGAGTACGCACTCGACGCCCTCGACCACCCCGATCCCGGTGACCACGCTCGCCCCCACGGGGAAGTCGCTGCCCCAGCCCGCCAGCGGTGAGAGCTCCAGGAACGCCGAGTCGGGATCGACGAGCAGCTCGATCCGTTCCCTGGCCAGCAGCCTGCCCCGCGCGCGATGCCGGTCGACGTACTTCTCGCCGCCGCCGGCCACCGCTCTGGCCTGCTCGGCGTCGAGCTCGGTCAGCTTGGCGAGCATCGCCTCGCGCCGGGCCAGGTAGTCGTCACCGGAGGTGTCCAGCCGGCTCACGAACCCGCCTCCTTTGTTGACGTTGGCGTCATGTTGTTGCCCCGGCTCGCGGGCGTCAGGCCGATGGCCCGGGCCCAGAGCGTGGAGAGCATGGTTACGGCGGTCCGCTCGTCGGCGTGCTCGCCGAGGTCGAGCCAGACGTGGGCGAAGTGCTCGACCATCCCGCCCAGCATCACAGCGGTCAGCCGGGGGTCCAGCGACGGATCGGCCAGGCCCTGCTCCTGCAGGCGCCGCAGCCCCTCCGCGCCGCGCCGCACGAAGACCTCGCGCAACTCGAGCAGGAGGCCGCGGAACCCCTCGTCGGCGATCGCGACCTGCTCCAGCATCCTTACCAACCGGGAGTTGGTGGCCCAGGCGCGCAGGTAGAGCAGGTTGGCGGCCTCGATGCGGGCGTACGGGTCGTCGGGAGCGATGGGCCCGACCACGCTGGCGGTGAACATCTCGCCCACCACGGTGGCCGCCACCTCACGGAACAGCTCCTCGCGTGAGCCGAAGTAGGTGTAGAAGGTGCCGTGTGAGACACCGGCGCGCGCGCAGACGTCGTCGACACGCACGGCGTCGTAGCCTCGCTCCTCGAACATCTCCCGTCCGGCCTGGACGAGCGCCGCTCGCGTGCGCCGGCCCCGGGTACTGAGCGTCTCGGACTTGACGATCACGTCAGTTACGGTAACCCAGAACCCATGCGCCTGCCAGAGGCCGGGATGGATTCGATGTCGCCCTCACCCCGGCGAGGCCGCCGCTGCCGGCTCCGACAGCGCCGGAGCCGTCCCGCCCGTCGACACCGCTGATCGAGCCCGGCTCTGACCGAATTCAGATCGCGGTCAGGTCCACGGTGACCCGCGCCGCCGGTACGGGGCGCGCCCGGTGCCAGGAGGTTCCGGCCCATAGGTGCAGCGCCTCGGCGTCCCCCTGTGCCGCGGCGGCGCGCCGCAGCGGCGCCGTCAGGTGATGGACCTGCGGATAGGCCGCGGGCGCCCGGCCGGAGTACTCCGTCATGAACCGGTTGACCAGGCCGCGCGCCGGACGTCCGGTGAAGGCCCTGGTCATGGCGGTCCGGGTGAAGCGCGGATCGGTCAGCGCCGCGCGGTGGACCGCGCCGGTGCCGCTCTCGGGACAGAGGAGGAAGGCGGTGCCCGCCGCGGCCGCGACCGCTCCCGCGGACAGGACCCGGGAGACGTCGGCGGCCGAGGCGATACCGCCGGCCGCGATGAGGGGAAGCCGTGACACCTCACGTATCCGGGGCAGCAGGCGGTCCAGGCCCATTCCTTCCGTGTCCGTGTTGGCGAACGACCCCCGATGCCCGCCCGCCTCCTCTCCCTGGACGCACAGCACGTCGGCGGCCGAGGCCAGCCGGGCCTCGGCCACCGACGTCACGGTGACCACCACCGCGGTCCCCTTGCGGCGGAACGCCCTGACGAGTTCGTCCTCGGGACAGCCGAACGTGAATCCCACCACCGCGGGCGGATCCGCGAGCAGATCCTCGATCTTGGCCGTGAAGTCGTCGTCGCCGCCGCGCGGGACCCCGAGCTCGGTACCAAGCCGCCGCGCCTCCCCCTCGATGGCTTGCGCATAGGCGCCGAGTTCGGCCTGATCGGCCTCGTCGGCCGTAGGCATGAACACGTTCACTCCGAACGGACGAGACGTGAGTTCGCGCGTCCGCTCGATCTCCTGCCGCATCTGCGCGGCCGTCTTGTAACCGGCCGCGAGAAATCCCAGACCTCCGGCGCCGGACACGGAGGCGGCCAGTTCGGGCGTGGACGCCCCGCCGGCCATCGGAGCCTGGACGATCGGCAGCCTGGACGGCCACGGCATCGGGTCAGGCATCGGTTTCTCCTCTCGGCACTCCATGGTCTGGAAAACCTATGCCGCCGATCAGCACATCCCACTCGCGAGTTCACGGTAAATCCAGATCAAGTACCTGGAGCGCCAGGTACCCGGCAAACGCCACTGCGCGCAGGTCGGGACGGCCGTATCCATGGCCTTGAAGACATACCCCGGCGTCTCCGAGCGGAGCCGCCTGGAGATCTCCTGCCGACTCCGGGCCGGCCGGACGTCTGGGTCGTCCTGGTCGTGGGCGGGACGCTCACGCGGTGGACGAGGTGCGGCGGCGACGTCACGCGGGTCACCGAGGAGTATGCGACAGCCCTCGTGCTCAACCGCAGTGGCTCCAGCCGCTCTTCCAGGACAGCGACCCGTGCGAGCCTCCCCAGATGACGCACTTCTTGGCCCCGGACAGGCGTACCGGGCCCGCGTAGACGGTGAACTTGCCGGGGTTGCTCCCGCTGGAGCCGCCCTGCACCTGAAGTGTCGCGTTCATCGAGATCTTGGCGGGGATCACGTACCTGGACATGGTGACGACGCAGTTCTTACCCGCGGCGGAGCTGTAGAGCAGGTAGATCGTCGCGACGCTGCCCAGGGCTTTGGAGTTGATGACCTTGTAGCCGCTGCCGCAGACGCCGGTGGCCGTATAGGGGTTGGGTTTCTGAGGGGCGGGACTCGGCTTGGCGGTGGTGGTGGGCTTGGCCGTGGTGGGCTTCACCGTCGAGGTCGGTCGCGAGGTGGCGGTGGGCTTGGCCGTCGGCTCGGGAGCCGATGAGGGCTTGATGATGCCGCTCGGCTCCGCCGAGCCCGGTTGCTCCGCCGGCGGGGTGGGCCTGGCGGTGGTGGCCGCCGGGCTGGAGGTCCGGGAGGGGGGCCTGCTCGGCTTCCCCGTCGGCGCTCCCGCAGCGCGGCTCGGGTTCTCGGCCGGTCGGGATGACGGCCGCGCGATCGGCCGGGACGGGTGGGGCGTGATCGTGAGGAGTTCCTCGTTCTCCGGAGGCAGGGAAGCCTTTTTCCCGGCCGTGGGCGGATCGCCGGGAACGGTCGTCGGGTCGGGGCCCGGGGTCTCCGCCGCGGTGGATGCCGCTCCGGCTCGCGCCATCGTGGCCTTCTCGTCGTTCTGCAGGACCACCACGGTCCCGGCGGTCACGCCGAGCGCGGCCACGACCGCCACCCCGGTGAGCAGGAGCCCCACAGGCCCGCGCGGCTTCCTCCCACCAGGCTCCCCGGCCCGCCCGGGGCCGTCCTGTCCCGGCGCGGTGCCTCCCGGTCCGCCGTGTCCCGGCCCTACGCGTCCCGGCGCGGTGCCTCCCGGTCCGCCCGTCGGCGGTCCGTCCTGACGCTGCCCGCTCTGTCGCGTGGCCGCCGCGGGCACGTGACCGGGACCGGGCACAGGGCCGGGGAGAGGGGCCGGACGCCGGACCGGGGTGGTGGGGGCGGTGCCCATCAGACGGTTGACGAGTTGCTCGGCGGTGGGGCGCAGTGCCGGGTCCTTCGACAGGCAGGCCGTGACCAGCTCGCGCAGCTCTCCCTCCAGCGCGCCCAGTTCCGGCTCCGTGTTCAGGATCCGGTTGATCACGACGGGGATGGAGTCCTGGCCGAACGCGGGCCTGCCGGTCGCGGCGAAGACCATCGTGACGCCCCAGGCGAACACGTCGGCCGCGGGTGTCACCTCGCCCGCTCCGAGTTGCTCGGGCGCGAGATAGGAAGGGGTGCCCATCGCGACCCCGGTCGCGGTCATCCCCGGGGAGTCCAGTGCCCTGGCGATGCCGAAGTCGATCACCACCGGGCCCTCGGGACCCATCAGCACGTTGGCGGGCTTGAAATCACGGTGCAGGATGCCCGCGCGGTGGATCGCCGACAGCGCGGTGGCGGTACTGACGGCGAGACGTTCCAGGGAGGCGCCGCGCCGCGGCCCCTGGCTGTCGACCAGCTGGCGCAGGGAGGGGCCGGGGACGTACTCGCTCACGATGTACGGACGGCTGCCGGCGAGGTCGGCGTGGAGCACGGAGGCGGTGCAGAACCGGGCCACCCGTTGCGCGACCGACACCTCGCGCAGGAAGCGTGCCCTGGCCTCGGGGTCGCCGACCAGTCCGTGGTGGAGAAGCTTGACGGCGACCTGCTCGCCCTCGGGCCCCCGCCCGAGGTAGACGATCCCCTGCCCGCCCTCTCCGAGCCGTCCGGTCAGCTCGAACGATCCCAGGCGTGGGGGATCCTCCGTTGTTAGTGGTTCCACCAGCATGCCCCCCGACAAAACCCAAAAAAATGGTTTATGTGGGGCAGAACGCTACCAGCGTGAGAGGGGAGCGAACGGCCATGGAGATCCGGGGAGCCGCGGAATCCCGTGCTCGGTCTGACGGGAATCCGCGGAGGTCCCATCTCTTGCCCTGGTGGGGCGGGATCCGCGGGGTTCCCGCCCGGTGTGGTGGGAACCCGCTCAGATGGCCTTGCCGGGGTTGAGGATGCCGAGCGGGTCGAAGACCTGTTTGATCCCGCGGTGGATCTCCTCGGTGACCGGCCCGGTCTCCATGGACAGCCAGCGTTGTTTCAGCAGCCCGACGCCGTGCTCGCCGGTGAGCGTGCCTCCCATCTTCAGGGTCTCCCTGAAGAGCTCGTCGGCCGCCGCCCACACCTCGGGCGGCGGTTCGCTCAGGGTCCTGTCGAAGACGAAGACGGGGTGCAGGTTGCCGTCGCCCGCGTGGGCGACCGTGGTGATCAGCACGCCGTGCTTGGCCGCGATCGCCTCGATCTTCTCGATCATGTCAGGCAGCAGGGAGCGCGGTACGCACACGTCCTCCACCAGGCACTTGCCCAGCCGCTCCTTGGCCTCGTACGCCATCCGGCGGACCTCGATCAGCTGCTCGGCCTCCTGCGCCGACGACGACACCGCCACGAAGGCCGCGCCGCTGGCGGTGCAGAGTTCCGCCATGCGCTCGGAGACGGCCGGGCCGTCCACCGCGTCCGACTGCGCGATCAGCATCGCCCGGGTCGACTCCTCCAGCCCGATGTTCCGCCAGTCGTCGATGGCCTTGAGCGTGTTCCGGTCGAGCAGCTCCAGCAGGGACGGCTGGCACCCGGCCGCGATGATCGCGGAGACGGCGGCGGCGGCCTCCCTGAGGGAGGTGAACTCGGCCGCGATCGTCGCCGGGTAGACCGACGGCGCTCTGCGCAGCCGCACCGTCGCCGCGGTGATGACCCCGAGCGTCCCCTCGGAGCCGACGAACAGGCCGGTCAGGTCGTACCCCGTCACGCCCTTCACGGTGCGCCGACCGGTGTTGATCACCCGCCCGTCCGCGAGCACGACCTCCAGGCCGAGCGCCGAGTCGCGGGTCACGCCGTACTTCACGCACCGCAGGCCGCCCGCGTTGGTCGCCAGGTTGCCGCCGATGGTGGAGATCTCGTAGGAGGAGGGGTCGGGGGCGTACATCAGCCCGTGCTCGCGGGCGGCCCGGTCCAGGTCGGCGGTGATGACCCCCGGCTCGACCACGGCTATCTCGTCGTCGGGGGACAGCTCCCTGATGGCCGCCATCCTGTGCAGCGCCAGCACGACGCACCCCTCGACGGCGGTCGCCCCGCCGGCCAGGCCGGTCCCGGCACCCCGGGGCACCACGGGGACCCGGTACCGGGTGGCCCATCTCATCACGGCGACCACGTCGTCCCTGGTGTGCGCGAGCACCACGGCCAGCGGTTTGCCGGGCTCAAGAAAGGTTCGATCCCGGGCGTAGGAGTCGGTCACGTCGGAGTCGGTCAGCACCTTCTCCGGTGCGAGCGCGGCAACAAGTTCGGAGATAGCGGTCACAAGTGGACTGTACGGCCTGGCGCCGAGCGAGTGTTCGGCGGTACGCCGAACCCTCCATACGCCAATTCCGCACCTCAAAGGGCTTTTGGAGGCAGTTTCCGGCGGCGCCGAGCCGGAGCGTAGTGAAAATCACCACCATTCCCAGTAAAAGACACTTTATTTCATTTTTACAACATCATTTGGCGTCTTGACTCTGGCTTTACCTTCTCGTCTAACGTCCCGGTTCGGCGCGCTCATCCGGCGCGCCGGAAATGTCCGCATCCGGTAAACCCGGGTGCAGGGAGGGGACACGTTGTCCGGCAGAGTCAGCAGAGGAGGCGCTCCCAGACGCCTTCTCGCGATGGTTCCCGTGCTCGGCCTGGCCGTCACGGGACTGGCTGTGAGCGGTGCGTCGGCCGATAGCGACTCCTCGGTCGCGCGTTACCAGCCGACCGCGGCCGACTACTACATCAACTACGCGCCGCCCAGGGACGAGCCGGAGGTCGGCGACCCGGCCGTGCCGTCGGCCAAGGCGCGCAAGACCGGTCCGTCCAGGAAGATCGACCGGAAGTACTCCGAGGGCAACCCCGTCGCCGCGCGGGTGCTGGCCGCCCGCGAGGCCGAGGCGATCAGGACGGGGCTCAACCCCGCGGACCTCCTCTTCAAGAAGGCGAAGACCCCCAAGACGGCCAAGCTCCTCACCCTGCTGGTGGAGTTCAACGACCAGGCGAACGACGACTTCTCCGGATTCTCCCGTCCGGCGAGCGTGACCAGCGAGGACCCGGCCGAGTGCGTCACCGAGCCGCCGGGCACGCGGCTCAACGGCCCGCTGCACAACAAGATCCCCAACCCGGCCACGCTGTCCCACAAGGACAACAACAGCTTCTGGGTGCCCGACTTCAGCCCCGACCACTTCAACAAGATGCTTTACAGCACCGGGGGTATCACCCAGCGCGTCCGCACCGACCTGACCGACCCGCGGGACGGCCGCAAGGGCATAGACATCTCCAAGCACACCCTGAAGAACATGTACGAGGAGATGTCCAAGGGCGCCTACACGGTCACCGGGCAGGCAAGCCCGTGGATCAAGGTCCCGCACTCCGAGGCATACTACGGCGCGCGCGCCTGCGGCCAGCCGGTGCAGGACATGAGCGGCCACCCGGACAACCCGCGCGGGGCCGGCCAGCTCGCCATCGACGCGGTGAACGCCCTGGCCGCCGCCGACCCGAACTTCCCGTGGGCCGACTACGACCTCGAGGACGTCGGTGACGCCGACGGCGACGGGAACTTCGCCGAGCCCGACGGCGTGATCGACCACCTGGTCCTGGTCCACGCGGGCAAGGACAAGTCCTCCGACGGCGGCGCCGAGGGCACCTACGCGATCTGGGCACACTCCAGCGCGGTGGCCGGCGGCTACCAGGTGCCCGGCAAGAACGTGAAGATCTCCAACTACATCGTGCAGCCCGAGGACTCCGGCGTCGGTGTCTTCGCCCACGAGTACGGCCACGACCTGGGCCTTCCGGACCTCTACGACACCAGCGGCCAGGCGTCCTCCGCGGTGGACTTCTGGGACCTGATGTCCAGCGGATCGCACAGCGGCCCGATCTTCCAGTCGATGCCCACCCACATGAGCATCTGGAGCAAGTGGGTCCTCGGCTGGGCCAACCCCAAGGTCTTCAACCCCGGTGACCGCGCCCGCGCGGTGACGATCGGCCAGGCCTCGCGTACGCCCAAGCTCACCGAGGACGGCGTCCGGGTGAACCTGGACAGCCCGCCGGTCACGATGGTCGAGCCGCACAGCGGCACCAAGACGCTCTGGTCCAACTTCGACCAGGAGTGGGCCAACGTCAAGATCGCCCGCGACGTTCAGGTGCCCGCGGGGACCGACCTGAAGTTCTGGCTCTGGAACAACTACGAGATCGAGGACGACTGGGACTTCGGCTTCATCGAGACCTCCGTCGACGGCGGCACCACCTGGAGCCAGCAGAAGGTCTACACCGACGGCGGAGCCCTGGTCTCCACCGACGACGACTACACCGACCCCAACGGGAACCTCGCCGCGTTCGGCGGCAAGAAGTACGGCCTCACCGGCGCCACCGGCGGCTGGCGGCACGACTACGTCGACCTCACGCCGTTCGCCGGCAAGAACATCAAGCTCCGCCTGACCTACAACACCGACGCGGCCTACACCCCGCGCGGCTGGCACGCCGACGACTTCGCGCTCACCAACGGCACCCAGACCGTCTGGAGTGACGACCTGGAGGGCGGCCTCAACGGCTGGACGGCCACCGGCGGCAGCTTCAACAACACCAACGGCCAGGGCTGGGCCCTCAACGACGGCACGCGGGAGGTCTCCCGCTTCTACCTGGCCGAGTGGCGCAACCTCGACGGGTTCGACAAGGGCCTGCAGTACACCTACACCACCAACTACTCGCGTGACGGCGCGTGGAAGGTGGAGAAGGTCAAGTACAACGCCCCCGGCATGCTCGTCTGGTACCGCGACTCGAACTACACCAACAACTCGGTGGCCAACAACCTCGAACTGGCGCCGAGCATCGGTTCCAAGGGCAGCCTGATCCTGGTCGACTCCCACTTCGACCCGCTGCGGCGGACCGGCGTGGCGGCCACGAAGGATCCCACCACGCTCAAGAACATGTCGGGACGCGTGCAGAGCTCGAACGCCGCCTTCTCCTTCGCCAAGACCTACCCCTTCACCGATTGCATCGAGGGGCCGGACGAGCCCTTCAGCACGTACTGCACCAAGGTGGACGGGCTGAAGGGGGTCTCGGAGTTCACCGACGCCAAGACCTGGTACCCCGGCTTCGAGGCGCGCGGCACCAGCCTGTACTACCGCGACTTCGATGCCTCGACGGTCGTACCGTCGGCGGGCGACCAGCCGTACAGCACCCGGGTCGTCAACGCCGACGGCACCCCCGCCAACGACTGGTACGGGACCGACATGGGCGGCGGCCACGTCCTCGGCTCCGGAAACCCCGGTGACGAGGGCAAGGCGCTGGGCGTGAAGCTCAAGCTCGTCACCCCGCTGCCGGGTAACCTCGGCGCGATCGTTCAGGTCACCCCGCCCAAGAAGTAAACCCCGCAGGAGTATGGCCCCGCTGTCACCGACGGCGGGGCCATACCATTTGAACGGGCAGGCACCCGATCGGATAGGGGCAGCGTGGGAGAGCTTCGAAGCAAGGCCGAGCACACCGAGGCCATCAGGACCGAGGGCAGGGTCTGCGTGGTCGTCAACACGCGCTCGCGCCGAGGCCGGCGCCACTACCCGGAGGTGGTCCGCGCGCTGCGGGCCGAGAGGTTCGGATCGATCCGCTTCTTCCCCGTGGAAGATCCCAAGCGTCTGCGCGCCATCATCGAGGAGGCCCTGGCCGCGGGGCCCGACCTGCTCGTCGTGGGCGGTGGCGACGGCACGCTCAGCTCCGCCGTCAAGCACGTCGCCCACCGCGACGTCGCCCTCGGCGTGCTGCCCCTGGGCACCACCAACAACTTCGTCCGCAGCCTCGGCGTCCCCCTCGACCTCGCCGGAGCCATCGAGGTGCTGCGCACCGGCAAGGTCGCGGACATCGACCTGGGCATCGCCGGAGACCGCGAGTTCGCCAACCTGGCCAGCTTCGGGGTGTCGGTGGAGGTGGCGGGCAAGGTCAGGCACGGGGTGAAACGCCTCCTCGGCCGCGCGGCCTACCCGCTCACGGCACTGACGGTCCTGCCGGGCCACCGGCCGTTCCGGGCCTTCCTCACCGTGGACGGCCGCCGCCACGAACTGCTCACCCACCAGCTCAACATCGCCAACGGCCGCTTCCACGGCGGCTGGCAGGTCGCCAAGGACATCAGCATCGACAACGGCCGCCTGGTCGCCTACCAGCTCGGCTCGGGCAAGCGGCTGCGCCTGCTGGTGGAGACCATGATCCGGGCCGGCAGCGGCCGCTGGCGCAGCCTCGCGGGAGGTCCCTTCGTGGTGGGGCGCGAGATGCACCTGGAGACCGACCCGCCGCTGGCCGCCGACGTCGACGGCGAGGTCCGGCTGATGACCCCCATCACGATCCGCACCGTCCCCAACGGGTTGCGGGTGATGGTCCCCGACGACTTCGTCGACTCCTGAGCCGCGTTCAGTCCTGCCGGGCGGGCAGGTCGGGCAGGTCGTCGGTCCAGCCGATCCGTTCGTACGCGGTGAACGAGGTGACCTTGTAGGTCCGCCCGTCTTTGAGCCGGTCGAGGCCGTCCTGCTCCCGCGACAGCGGCAGCCCGCTCGACACGTCGATCACCAGCCGGTTGGTTCCGTAGACCTTGCTCTCGCCCTGTGGCGTGGTGGTGCTGACCGGGTAGGAGATCGCCTGACCGACTCGGCCGAGCCCGTCGACGACCTTCCCCTCCGACGTCATCCCCGGCAGGGAGGCCAGCAGCCGATAGGCCGCCGCGCGGGTCCCGGGGGAGACCGGGAGCGAGGTGATGATCCTCATGCAGTCCTCCAGCAGCCACGGCTCCACCTGCTTCTCGGCCTTCTCGGCCCCCGGCCACTTGGCGGTGAACTCCTTGCCGCGCCCGTTCAGGTAGATCCTCAACTTCTCCGGGGTGTCCGGTATCGCGCGCACCTCGGCCCAGGTGAGCAGTCCCTTGGTCAGGTGGCCGGCCGACCCCTTCCACTTGCCGCGCAGGCGGAACGCCTCCCGCTCTCCCGGTTCGGACTCGATCCTGTCCTCGGCGGAGACGTAGCCGCCCGTCAGCGCGCCGTCCGCGAACAGCCAGCGGTCGGGGGAGCCGTCCTTCCGCCAGGCCGCCTCGTCCTTGGGAGTCGCCGGTTTCGCACCGAGGTACTGGCTGATCCTCCAGCTCTGCCCGTCGCGTGCGCGTGACAGCCACATCTCCTCGGCGTGACTCTGCAGGATGAGATAGCCGGCATTCGGCGCGACGCGCTGGTTCCCCCGGACGGTGCGGGTGACCCAGTAGGCACCCTCCGCCGGTGCCCTGGTCGCCGCGGTGGCCGCGGCCAGCAGGACCTGTCTCGCCTCGGCCCCGGTGTCCTGCGTGCCGGGGGCCGGCAGGTGAGGGAGCGGCGTCGGCGAGGCGGCGGTCGACGAGGTGATCACCAGGGCCGCGGCCGCGGCCGTCCCGGCCACCCCCATCCCCAGGGCCGTCCACCAGGCCGCCCTGCGGCCCCGCCGTGCCTGCAGGAGCCCTCGGCCCCCGGGCGGCTCCTGAGACGACGGCATGGCGGCCAGGAGCCGGTCCCGGCCCGCCGCGATCACTTCGTGGGACGGTTCCGGCTCCGAGAGCAGGTCCCGGACCGCGGTCAGGTCATCCATCGGAGCCTCCGATCATGGGATTGACGCCGCCCAGCGCCGCGCGCAGCTTCCTGCGCACCCGGTTGAGCCGGGAGCCGACGGTGCCGAAAGGGATGTGGAGGATCTGTGAGACCTCCTCGTAGCTGAGATCGGCGAGCGCGACCAGCAGCAGCACATCGCGGTCGCCGTCGGAAAGGCCGCTCAACGCCGACGCGAGCGGCCCCCGCACGCCCGCGGCGGCGAGGCGGGTGGCCACCCGCTCCTCGTATCCCTCGTCGACCTCACCGTCGACGGATGCCCGCTGGAACGCCTCCAGCCTGCGTGTCTCGCTCCTGCGGTGCTGGGCGACCAGGTTGGTGGCGATGCCGTACAGCCAGGGCCGCACCGTCCCCCTGGTGGGGTCGAACGTCTCCCGTCTACGGAACGCCACCAGGAAGGTCTCGGCGGCGACGTCGTCGGCGATCTGCGAGCCGAGCCGTCCGGCGGCGTAGCGGTGGATCTCGACGAAGTAGCGGTCGTAGAGCATCGCGAACAGGTCGGGACGGTGCCGCGACCGTTCTATCAGCGCGGCGTCGTCGACTCTCGTCGGCGCATCAGGGGGAGCGGCCATGTGCCGGGTGTCCCTTCTATGGGTTACACCCCTACTCCGTCGCGGGCCCGGTTCGCCTTCACGACTGTTTCCCGGTGATACGCCGGAACCTCATCCTGAGCCTGTCGAGCAGCGGCTCCTGCCCCGGCCCGCTCCTGTCACGCGGGCTCTCCTCGCGCTCTTCCCCGTTCCGCGCGGGCGCGTGGGCGTCTCGCCGGTGGCGTTCCGGCTCGGGCCCCTCCGGGTGTCCGGGAGCCGCCACGCCGGTGTTCGCCGTACCAGGGACCTGGGGGAGGGGGGCCGACGCGCCGGAATCCGGCGCGGTGAGGGCCGCGGGGCGGGGGCGCCGCGCCCGTCGCAGGTCGGACAGGGCCTCGGCGGCGTCCGGGCGCTTGTGCGTCGCGTGGTCGCGCATGCGCCGGAGCAGGTCCATGATCTCGGCGGACGCCTCACTGGAAGCGGGTTCGGCGTCGGGATTGGCCGGTGGGAGCTCCCCTGTCAGCAGTTGGAAGGCGATCACCCCGGCCGCGTACACGTCGGAGGCGGCGGTCATCCGCTCGGGCATGGCCTGGCACTCGGGGGCCGCGTAGTGGGTGTCGAGCACGTTGGGCAGTTCGTTGGCGACGGTGTGCGCGCGGGGGCCGGGCTTGGCGTAGTCGAACCCGGTGAGCATCGCCCGGCCGTTCTCCGTCACCAGCACGCACGCGGGACTGAGCGCCCGGTGGATCACGTTGTTGGCGTGCACGTGGGCCAGGCCCAGCAGCATGTCCTCCACCACGTCCAGCCGGGCGGCGGTGGAGAGCGTGCGGGGGGAGGCGGTGAGGTGCAGGTGCAGCGCCTGACCGTGCACGTCGTCGAGGACCAGCACGAACCGGCTCTCGTCGTCGATGGCGAAGAAGTCACGGGCGCGCACCACGCACGGGTGCGCCGGGATCCTGGTGAGAGCCTGGTAGGCGTTGGTGATCAGCCGCCGTTCGGCCGCCCTCGGCTCCTCCTCCGCCAGAGGGTCGGCCCGGTAGACGCGCAGCAGAACCGTCTCGCTGCCGGGAACCGTCGCGTTGATCGCGCGATACTCGGTGACCCGGTTGTCGCCGCCCAGCTGCTCCTCCACCTCCCAGCTGCCGAACCGCGGCGGCGCCGTGGAGCGTCGCACGCTCCCGTTGAGCGCCTCGATGATCGCGGTGCCGTACGGCGCGGTGTCCGTGGTGTGGCCGCGTCTGACGCGGGAGGCGTCACTCAGCGTGCCGACAAGCCCGGCCAGGTCGGTGACGTGGCGTGAGTCGCGGCCGGCCGGGTCGACCAGCTCCGCGTCGGCCCCGGTGAGCACCACCAGGCTGTCGACGTAGACCCGGTCCAGCTCGCGCCGTTCCTGGGTGAGCAGCCCCTTGAGCGCGCGCCCGTTGCCGCGCAGCTTGGCGACAGGGGAGCCGAACGCCTCCCGCCGCAGCGGGAACCAGCGGTTCCCCGCGACCTCGATCCTGCCCCGGGTGCCCTTGACGTCGATGACGCAGAGCGAGTGGCCGGTCAGGACGATCACGTCCACCTCGAAGGTGTCGTCGCCGCGGGGCACCTCGATGTTGTGCAGCAGTAGCCAGTCTGGCGGGGCGCTGTCTCGCAGGTGTGCGATGACCCGTCGCTCGGCGTCGTTGACCGGGCTTCCGCCGCCGACGATCTGTGCCATCTCTAGCGTGCCGCCTTCCTGATCGTGCTCATCGTGCCACGCAGTATCTCAAGAGGCTCATCTTCGCCCGTACCTTTACTTTTCCACCACTCGGACACGCGGGCCTCCCTATGATCATGGCCTAGTCCTGGCCGGGAGACGTGATCGACGTGTCCGGCACGTCAGGGGTGCGGGCGGTGCCGCCGTTCCTGCGGGGCGTGGTCGTGGGGCGGTGTTACCCCTGGGGCTCCCGTGAACACCGCCGCCGGACGGATGTTTGCCGCGGTGGGACAGGGTAGGCGTCCTTTCCTGTAGGGGAGGAGGCAGTCCATGGTCAACACCAAGGAGTCACTGCCGACGTCCGAGCTGATCCGGCAGATGTCGGAGCAGGTCTCGCGTCTGGTCAGGGACGAACTCCGTCTGGCCAGGGCGGAACTGACGGAAAAGGGCAAGCACGCCGGAATCGGCGCGGGGCTGTTCGGCGGGGCGGGAGTCGTGGCCCTGTTCGGGACGGGCTCCCTGGTCGCCGCGGTGATCCTGCTCCTCGCGTACGTGATGCCCGCCTGGGTGGCCGCGGCGGTCGTGGGCGTGGTGCTGCTGGCCCTGGCCGGTGTGCTCGGGTTCTCCGGCAAGCACCAGGTCGCCGAGGCGTCCCCGCCGACTCCCGCGCGGACCATCGAGAGCGTCAGGGACGACATCTACGCGGTGAAGGAGAGGGCCCACCGATGACTGAGACAGACCCGGGCGGACCCGACCGGTCCCGGGCCGAGGCGGGGATCACCGGATCCCGGAGGAAAAGGGTCGGTGCCCCGATAACGCCGGACGAGAGAGAGTCGCTGAACATCCCGCCGAAGCAGCCGTACGGCACGCCCGGCGAGGATCTCGGCGTTCCGGAGTCCGAGCGCGACGGCACGCCCCGGCTCGCGGAGAACGCGGCCGCCGACGTCGCACCCTACGTCGACACCGGTGTCGGCGAGACGAAGACCGGCAAGATCATCACAAAAGACGAGAGCGACGTGGAAACCGTGCGGCGGGACATCGAGGACGCCCGCCGCGAACTTGGCGACACTGTGGAGGCACTGGTGCACAAGACCGATGTGAAGGGCCGTTTTCAGGAGACCGCCGCCCATGTGGGGGAGGACCTGCGCAAGGCGAGAGCGGCGACCGCCACCACCGCCACCGAGATGGTCGAGCGTGTGAAGGAGGCGGCTCCCGAGGTCGTCGGCCGGGTCAAGGAGGTGACCCCCGCCGAGATCAAGGACGCGGCGGAGAAGGTCACGGCCGAGGCGGGCAAGCGCCCCGTTCTGACGATCGCGGCGGTGGCCGCGTTCGCCCTGGTCGTCTTCCGGGTCCTGCGGAGAGGAAAAAAGAGGTAGCCGTCCGGCGACACCGGCAGGGCCGCCCCCGACGATTCACGGGAGGCGGCCCGAAGCCCTCGAAACCGCCTTGGGGGCCCTCGGGCTGACCGGCCGGTGGGGTGCTCCGAGCGGCCCTCGGCACCGCCGGGAACGACGCGAACCGCCGGATCTCCGGAGATCCGGCCAATACCCGTGCGCCCAGGCGAGCCAAACTCATGTCTGCCGGGGTAATCTGACCGTTTCCGGGCGGGCGGCGGACCCCCTCCTCTCCGCCTGCCCGGACCTTCCCGCCGCCGATGTGCCGCGAAACCGCCTTCGCTCCGCCCGGACCTTCACATCGGCCTTCACCGGCCAGGCCGCGTTTTCATAGCGAAAGGCGAAGTATCCGGACTCGGGCACATGCGTGCCCGAGCGCATGTAGCGTTCTCGGGGCAGGACAACACGGGAGGTCTCATGCGCCACGCTCTCGGGATCGCCGCAGGCCTCGCTCTCATCGCGGTGGCCCTTTCCCCGCTGCCCCACGCCCAGGCCAGTTGTGTCAGCGTGACCAGGAAATGCCAGGCCGAACCACTGATCGATATCAAGGTGGCGGCCAGGGCCACGCCCCCCGCGGCCCCGAGCGGACAGGTCTCCTACACCCTTGACTACTCCATGACCCTGACCCCGTCCTTCGCCCCCTACTGGGGCACCTTCTGGGTGGGGGGCCGCTTTCCCGCGGGGCGGGGTCCCACCAGGGCGGTGCTGCTCGACGCCGCCGGCAAGCGGGTCGCCGTCCTACGCTGCCGCGAGCACTCCGACGGTGTCTGGTGCGCCGCGGGCAGCCACATCCCGCACCGGGGAAGGGTCGTCCTCACCGCCCCCACCGGGGGCAAGGGCGTGACCAGACTCGGTTTCGACAGTTTCGAAGCGCTCGACCGCAAGGAGTCCGAGCGGCGCTTCAGCCGGCGGGAGGCGCGCGAGAGATTCTGCAACCACCGTTTCACCACGACCGTCACCACGACGCCGGACTCCTGAGCAGACGAGTTGAACGCCGCACTGACCGGTGTGCACCACCTCAAGATCTGGGTGAGTGACCTGGAGCGGAGCCGCTCCTGGTACGAACGCGTCCTGGGGCTGGAGCACCACACCGGCTTCGAGGCGGCCCGTCTGCCGGAGCGGCGGCAGGCCCGGCGCGGCCGTGCCGAGCGGGATCCTTCCCGTGATCGCCGGAAGGTTCCGGCGGGGGCCCGTGGTCCCGGCCGGGACGGTGCGAGATCATGTCCTTGCGCCACCTGGTGAAGTATCTCCCGCGGGCCAGGACCGGCCCGCTCCCCCTCCGCGGGACCGCTTTTCCGGAAAGGACCTCGTGATGGACTTCGAGCTCAACGAGGAACAGCAGCTGTTCCGCCGGACCCTGCGGGAGTACGTCGACAAGGAGATCGTGCCGGTCGCCCCGGAGTGGGAGCGGACCGGCCGCTACCCCACGGAGATCGTCGAGGGCTTCAAACGGATGGGGCTGTTCGGGATCACGATCCCCGAGGAGTACGGCGGGCTGGCCCTGGACCGGGTGTCGTTCGCCCTGGTCTTCGAGGAGATCGCGCGTGGCTGGATGGGCGTGGCCGGGGTGCTCGGCTCGCACTCCCTGGCCGCCTGGATGATCGCCGCTTACGGCACGGAGGAGCAGAGAAGCGGCTACCTCCCGGACCTGGCCACCGGTGTCCGCCGCACCGGCATCGCGCTGACCGAGCCGGCGGCCGGCACCGACCTGCAGGGCATCCAGACGCGGGCCGTCCGCGACGGCGACCACTACGTGATCAACGGCACCAAGACGTGGATCACCAACGCCCGGCACGCCGACCCGATGCCCGTGCTGGTCAAGACCTCGCTCACCGACCCCGCGCACCGAGGCATGTCCCTCATCCTGGTCGAGGCGGGAACTCCCGGTTACACGGTCAGCCGCGACCTGCCCAAGCTCGGCTACAAGGGCACCGAGACCTGCGAGATCGTGCTGCAGGACGTGCGCGTCCCGGCCTCGGCGCTGCTCGGCGGGGTCGAGGGACGGGGCATGCAGCAGGCGCTGTCCGCCCTGGAACTCGGCCGGGTCAACATAGCGGCCCGCGCCGTCGGCGTCTCCCAGTGCGCCTACGACGCCGCGCTGAGCTACTCGCGCGAGCGCCACGCCTTCGGCCGGCCCATCTCCGACTTCCAGGCCATCCAGCTCAAGCTCGCGGACATGGCCACCGACATCCAGGCGGCCCGGCTGCTGACCTACTGGGCGGCGGTCCGCTCCGAGAACGGCGCGGTGAACTCCGAGGCCGCGATGGCCAAGTACTTCGCGTCCGAGGTGGCGCTGCGCACCACCATGGAGGCGATGCGGATCCACGGTGGCTACGGCTACTCCCAGGAGTTCGTCCTCGAACGCCTCTACCGCGACGCGCCCCTGATGGCCATCGGCGAGGGCACCAACGACATCCAGCGGATGGTCATCGCGAGATCCCTCATCTCGGGTACCGCTAAAGTCGGATGGTGATGCGATCTGCCCTTTATGTACCAGGTGACCAGCCCGAAAAACTCGCCAAGGCGCTCGGCAGGGGAGCCGACAGTCTGATCGTGGATCTTGAGGACGCGGTCCTGCCCGTGCACAAGGCGGCGGCCCGCGCGACTGTCGCCGCCTGGCTGCGCGAGCTCGGCCCCGACAACCCCGAGATCTACGTACGGATCAATCCCGGCGCGGCCGGACACGACGACCTGCGGGCGGTCGCCCTGCCCGGGGTGCGCGGGGTCTGCGTGGCCAAGACCGAGTCGGCCGCCGAACTGGAGGCCGTCGATGCCGTGCTGACCGCCGCCGAGGCGGCCCAGGGAGTGCCGGGCGGCTCCATCGTGGTGTGCCCCCTGCTGGAGAGTGCCGCCGCGATCCTGGCGGCCCCCGAGATCGCCAGGGCGCCCCGTGTCGCGCGCCTGCAGATCGGCGAGGCCGATCTGCGGGCGGACCTCGCGGTCGAGACCGGCCCCGACGAGCGTGAGCTGCTGTGGGCTCGCTCCCAGGTCGTCCTGGCCTCGGCGGCGGCCCGACTCGCCCCGCCCCTCGCTCCGGTCAGCACCGACTTCCGCGACCTCGACGCCCTGCGCGTCTCCACCCTCGCCCTGAAACGCCTCGGCTTCCGTGGCAGAGCCTGCATCCACCCGGCCCAGCTGGCCGTCGTCAACGAGGTGTTCACCCCCTCGGAGGAAGAGCTCGACCGGGCTCGTGACCTGATCGCCCGCTTCGAGGCATCCGGATCAGGTGTCGTCACCGACGCCAGGGGCCAGATGGTCGACGAGGCGGTGGTAAGGGCCGCCCGCCGCCTCCTATCCTGACGTGATGCCAGATGAACGGTGTCTGTTCTGCGCCATCGCGGCGGGGGAGCGCCCGGCCCACGTCGTCGTCTCCGACGGCGTGGCCGTGGCCTTCCTGGACACGCGTCCGCTCTTCAAAGGCCACGTCCTGGTGGCCCCGCTGACCCACGTCGAGACGCTGGCGGACCTGCCGGCGCCGATGGTCGGCCCGTTCTTCGAACGCGTCCGGGCCGTCGCCGTCGCCGTCGAGCGGGGCCTGGCGGCGGCCGGCACGTTCGTCGCGACGAACAACCGCGTCAGCCAGAGCGTCCCGCACCTGCACGTCCACGTGGTCCCCCGTAACCACAAGGACGGCCTGCGCGGCTTCTTCTGGCCCCGTACGAGATACGACGACCCCGCCGAGGCCGAGACCTACGCCCGCCGCGTCCGCGAGGCCCTGCCGACCTCCTGAAACACCTGACCGCCTCCGGCCTCGGGGATGGCGGCAAGGAGACCCGCGCGGCCATGATGGTCGGGTGGAGGTGGTGGGACGTGGGGGAGACGCCCGCGATGGCGCCGGGAACCGGGCCACTCGCACCCGGCTTCAACGGGATCGATCCGGAGCTGATGCGAGGCTTCATCACCGACCTGGAACGGGCCGGACAGGCCATCGCCGAGCACGCCGAGGCCATCCGCAGGGAACTGGCCGCGGTTGACCTCCCCGCAGCCTCGCTCACCCAGGTCAGGGAGATCGGCGGCTGGGCAGAGGAACAGCTGCCCCGGCTCCGGCGGCGGGTGGAGACCATCACCGCCACCCCCGCCATGCTCCTCGGAGGCGGGCTGAGCGGATATCAGGAGGGTGCTCTCCTCGCCCCGGCGGAGGCCCGGCGTCAGGGGACGGACCTGGGCGAGCGCTTCGCCGGCATCGATCTCGACGAGTTCTCCGTCTTCGGTCCGTACGCCTCGGACCGGATGGCCGCGCTCGTCGAGAAACTGAAGGCGCACCGGCACGACGCCGACTTCACCGCCTCCTTCTTCGCCGCCCTCGGCACCAGGGGCACCCGCGCGCTCGGTGAACGGCTCCGCCGTCTGGCCGACGACGAGGAAGCGGTCAGCGTCGCGGGAACGGCCTTCGCCACCGCGGTCGCGGGCGGTGCCAAGGTGCCGGGATTCGCCAGGGTCGTCGAGGCCGTGGAGAAGGCCGATGCCCTGGACGACGTCTCCGATCTGCTGAGTCACGGCCGCTACCCGGCCGAGTGGCTGGCCGGGATCGTCTCCCCCGCGCTCCTCGCCGGCAGCGGGGTCGGCGTGACCACCCTGGGCAGGCTCATGGGCGCCCTGGGCAACAACCCCGCCGCCGCCCGCCTCGCGATCAGCTCGGCCACCGATCTCAGTCCGGTTCCGGCCTCCGTGAAATCGCCCTTCGGGGTCCTTTCGAATTCTCCGCAGTCATGGAAGGCCAGGCCCGCGCTGGCCGCCTTCCTCGAAGCGCTCAACGAGCGGGCCGGCAGGACGCCTGAATCTGCTGCCGGGTTCGGGCGGATGCTGGCCGCTGCCTCCGGTGCCTACGACGAGCCGCAGGGAAAGCACAGCGGCGAGGCCGCCTTCTTCGCGTACACGGTGATGACCACCGCCGACGGGTGGCGGCTGGGCGACGCCACCCGGCCACATCTGTCGGAGATCGCCGGCTCCTACGCTCCAGAGATCACTCTGGGCGCCGACATCGGTGACGCTGATATGACCAAGGACAGCGCCCTGCGACTCACCCCCGGGCCCTTCGAACCGACCACCGTCCCCGGCCTGCGCGGCGCCTTCCGGCTCAGCCCCGAGGACACCTTCCGCTTCCTCACCACCTTCACCGCGACCCCCCAGAGCCGGGCTCCCTTCGAAACCGGCATGGGCGCGCTCACCGAGCGACTGCTCCCCGAGGCCTCGCGCCTGGTCAGGAGCACCAAGGATGTCACCGCCCTGGACAACCTGTTCACCGTCCTTGGAAACGTTCGAGGCTTCGAACTGGCCGCCGCGACCCGGGTGCTGAAACCCGTGGACGAGGCCGTGAAGGACGCCGACGACGCGGAGAGCCTGATACTCGGCACCGTCATGGGAGGGCTCGGCCTGATCCATCCCATCTCTCTTTTCGCCCGCACCTGGACCGCGCTCTCCACGGGGGTGGCCGCGGGCGACACCTACAGTTCCGACCCGGAGGAGGAGGTGGCCAAACTCCACGAAATGGACGGTGCTGAAACCTTGGGCCGCCAGTACGCGGTGGCCCGACTTCTCATGCGACAGGGCTTCACCCCTCAGGTCGCGCCATCCAGCAGGGCCATCACCGATGCGAACGGAAACCTGCGTCCTTTCAGTGAGATCGCCAAACAGGGCGATGTCGGCATGAAGGTGCTTGAGCAGTGGTTCATCGACAACGGCATGGGCGCCTCAAGCGAGCTTGCTTTTGGGCAACTAAGCCGTCGTCAAGCGAGGAACTTCACAGGGAGCAAGGAGATCGCCTTTCAGCGACCTAGTCTCTACGTTAACAGTCTCACGACTGATTGAGGCAGTTGGTCTCTCCTTGTATCGCATATTGCCCAATTTCTTTAGAGCCAAGCTCGAGGGAAGTTTTTGCCGACTCGCTGGTTGCTCGTAATGCATTGCTTTCAGAGTTGGCCATCCGATAGTCCGCAAACTCGTTCAATGCCCCCAATAACTGGGTATTTAGTATTTCAGGTTTCGTCTGTTGTGCGGTATCCTTTCCGATTGCCGCGAAGGTGCGTTTGGCTCTGCCCTCCCCGCAGGGGATATCCTTTCCACCTGGATCGGTGATCTGGATATTTTTGGCATTCACTTCTTTGAGAAGCTTTAAAATATGCGCTTTGAGGGTTTCCCCCGCTTCGGCGGCCGTGGGTTGCTTCTCGCCGCAGGCGGTCAGGGACAGGGTGGCCAGCAGGAACATGGCGCCAAGCCGTACGGGGAAACTGCGGGCGGAACGAGGCATCGAATCTCCTTTGAAGCACTGGCCGACTGAGCGCACGATCTCATATCGTCCGGGTGAGCGCACAGGCCATACCGGAGGAAGACTGATTCGGAAGGCGGCACGGATGGTTTCCGGGCCCGAGGACATGGTTCCCAATCCCCGGCGTGCGGAACTGCAACGTGCCCTGGCGCGGGTACGGACGCACGCCGCGCAGTTGGAGGCGGCACTTGATCCGCCCCACACCTCGTTCACCGGTAGGGCGGTCTGGGTCGGGCCGACGGCGCGGGCGTTCGCCACAGAACTGGCCGGGCGCCGCAGCCGGCTCCGGACACTTGTCCAGCGGATCGTCGAAGACCTTGAGGCGGAGCTCCGTGCCACCCCCGAGAGGACGGCTCGCCCATCGAGCGCGCGTTGACATGGGGGCCACGTCGTTCCCCGGCAGGCAGGTCGTACGGCAAGTGCTGACCGGAGCGGCGCATGCCATTGTCTTTCAAGGACAGGTCCGGGCGTTCGGTGAAACCTGCCAAGGTATTTGATCTACAGTGTAAAGGCGTTCGGGATGGTTGTGCATTCATATGGATGGAGATGTCTCAGTGCACCCTGAGGCCGCCACGAAGTGGACCCTGCCGCTGTTCTGACCGGATACGGAAGGTCGGTGTGATCCGCATGGGCCGGGCGCGGGTGGGGCTGGGCGTATAAGGTCCGGAGCGTGGAACCCGTCATCGCCGTGTTGCTGGTCGTCGCCCTGATCGGGGTACCCGCCCTGGTGCTGTGGCGGGTGTTGCGAGGGCGCAGGGAACTGGGCAGCAGCCCGGCCGAGCGGGCCACGTTCGAGACCCTGCACACCGCCTCCCTCGCCGCGCCACCGCTGCGGGCCGGGCTGACCGAGGCGGGGGCGCAGAAGGCGTCCCGGCACCTGCGGGAACTGCTGGGTTCCCCGGCGCTGGCGGTCACCGACGAGGAGAGGCTGCTGGTCTACGACGGCGAGGGCGACGACCATCACGCCCGTGAGGCGTTCACCCACGCCGCCAAGACGCTCGCCGGGGGCCGGACCCGGGTTCTCGGCCCCGAGGTCGTCTGGTGTGACCTTCCCGAGTGTCCGATCAGGTTCGCCGTGGTGGTGCCGCTGACCACCGACGGGCGGGTGGTCGGTTCCCTGGCCGCGTACGGCGGGCACGCCTCGGCGGGGCTGGTCAGGGCCGCCCATGAGGTGGCGAACTGGGTCGACTCGCAGCTGGAGTTGGCCGAACTCGACAGGTCCAGGACACGCCTGATGGAGGCCGAGGTCCGGGCGCTGCGCGCGCAGATCTCCCCGCACTTCATCTACAACTCGCTGACGACCATCGCCAGCTTCGTCCGTTCCGACCCCGACCGCTCCCGTGAGCTGCTGCTGGAGTTCGCCGACTTCACCCGTTACTCCTTCCGGCGGCACGGGGAGTTCACCACGCTGGCCGAGGAACTGCGTTCCATCGACCGTTACCTCACCCTGGAACGTGCCCGCTTCGGCGACCAGCTTCAGGTGACGCTGCGCATCGCCCCGGAGGTGCTCGCGGTCGCGGTGCCGTTCCTGTGCCTGCAGCCGCTGGTGGAGAACGCGGTCCAGCACGGGCTGGAGAGCAAGCCCGGGATAGGGCGCATCTCGATCGTCGCCGAGGACGCCGGGGCGGAATGCCGGATCAGCGTGGAGGACGACGGTGTCGGCATGGAGCCGGATCGCCTGCGCCGCATCCTGGCCGGTGACGCCGACGAGCGCTCGGGGGCGGGAGGAGTGGGACTGGTCAATGTGGACGAGCGGTTGCGCCAGGTCTACGGGGACGAGTACGGCCTGGTGGCGGAGACGGCCAGGGGGGCGGGGACGAAGGTCAGCGTCCGCCTGCCGAAGTACCACCCGGGTGTCTCCGTCCGTTGAACCGTGCCCGATCAGCCGCTCCGCTCGCGGTCGGGCTCCTTCCGCGCTCTGCCCGTCCGCCCGTCGGGATCACCCCCGCCGGTTCGTCCGCCCGGCCACCGGGCTCTCCGGTCTGACCGGACGCCCATGCCGGATCGAGTCTTCTCCCGAATATGAAAAAGTTGACAGGCGATGTCTAATTCATCACCCTCTAGAAATTCCCACGTGAACGACCTGGAGGAGTGACCGTGACCGGCCTGCGTGTCCTTGCGGTGGACGACGAGCTTCCCGCGCTGGAGGACCTGGCCTACCTGCTCCGGGACGACCCCCGCATCGGAGAGGTCTCCCTGGCCAGGGACGGGGCCGCCGCGCTGCGCGTTCTGGACCGGGCGATCGCCGATGGGCGGCCGATCGACGCGGTCTTCCTCGACATCCGGATGCGCGGTCTGGACGGGGTGGTGCTCGGCCGTCTGCTCTCGCAGTTCGCCAACCCGCCCCGGGTGGTCTTCGTGACGGCCTACGAGGAGCACGCGGTGGACGCCTTCGAGATCAAGGCGGAGGACTACCTGCTCAAGCCGGTGCGGCCGGAGCGGCTGGCCGAGGCCATCCGGCGGGTGTTCGTCTCGGCGGAGCTGCCGGAGAGCGAGGGTGCGGGCCGTACCGACCCCGATACCATCCCGGTCGAGCTCGGCGGTGTCACCAGGTTCGTGGCCAGCACCGAGGTCCGCTATGTCGAGGCACAGGGTGACTATGCCCGCCTGCACACCGCGGGCGGCAGTCACCTCGTGCGCATCTCGCTGGCCACGTTGGAGGAGCGCTGGTCGTTGGCGGGTTTCGTCCGGGTGCACCGCAGCCACCTGGTCGCGGTCAAGCACATCGACGAGTTGCACATCGACTCGGGCCGGTGTGTGGTCCGCATCGGTGAGACCGAGATCCCGGTCAGCCGCCGTCACACCCGCGAGCTGCGCGACCTCCTGGTCCGCCGGGCGCGCAAGGGCAGGCCGGAGTGAGCCGCGACCCAGGGGCCAGGGAGGAGGCCGAGCCGCGCCGGTGGATCACTGACCGGTCGCGCAGGGATTCCGAGCGGTCGCGTAAGGAGCCCGACCGCTCGCGCAGGGAGTCCGAGCGGCCGCGGCGCGAGGTGGTGACCAGTCCTCGCACCATGGCTCCCCGCCATCCCCGCTACCCGGTCACCCGGGAGATCGACGAGCAGACCCGGCTGGGCGAGATCTACATGCACTCGCTGGTCCGTACTCAGTTCCGGCTGGCCCTGTTCGTCTGCACGGTGCTGGGGTGTGTGGTGGTGGGGTTGCCGTTGCTGTTCTTGCTGGTGCCCGAGCTGCACGCGGTCCGCCTGCTGGGGATCCCGTTGCCCTGGGCGGTGCTGGCCGGTCTGATCTATCCGGCGTTCGTGATCGGTGCCTGGCTCTATGTCCGGCAGGCGGAGCGGAACGAGCGCCACTTCGCCGAGTTGGTGGACAGGGCCCGTTGACCCCCGTCCAGGGCCAGGAGCCCGAGGTCTCCATGCCGGGAGGCATCAGATGAGCACCGCGTACGGTGTGACGGCGGTCGTGCTGGTGGTGCTGGCCGCGGTGCTGATCGGTGCCTTCGGGATCCGGCTGTCGAGGACCACCTCCGACTTCTACGTCGCCTCCCGCACGGTCTCCCCGCTGTGGAACGCCTCGGCCATCGGGGGGGAGTACCTGTCGGCTGCGAGCTTCCTGGGTGTCGCCGGGCTGATCCTCACCTACGGCGCGGACATGCTCTGGCTGCCGGTCGGCTGGACGGGCGGTTATCTGGTGTTGCTCGTGCTGGTCTCGGCTCCGTTGCGTCGTTCGGGCGCCTATACGCTGCCCGACTTCGCCGAGGCGCGGCTGGAGTCGATGGCGGTGCGGCGGATGGCCGGGGTGCTGGTCGTGCTGATCGGCTGGCTGTATCTGATGCCGCAGTTCCAGAGCGCGGGCCTGGTCCTGCGGGCCATCACCGGCGCCCCGGAGTGGGCGGGGGGTCTGCTGGTGGCGGCCGTGGTCGCGGTGAACGTGATGTCGGGTGGCATGCGGTCGATCACGTTCGTGCAGGCCTTCCAGTACTGGCTGAAGCTCACGGCCCTGGCCGTGCCGCTGGTGTTCTTGTTGCTGGCGTGGCGGAGTGGGGGGGCGCCGGGGCTGAGCGAGCGGGATGTGGCCACCTGGGCGCTGCCGCTCTCCAGCGGCAGGGAGTACGGTCTCTACTCGACCTACTCGCTGATCCTGGCCACGTTCCTGGGCACCATGGGGTTGCCGCACGTGCTGGTCCGCTTCTACACCAACCCCGACGGCCGGGCCGCCCGTCGTACGACGCTGGTGGTCCTGTCGTTGCTCGGCGCCTTCTACCTGTTGCCGGCCGTCTACGGCGCGCTGGGCAGGATCTATGTCCCGGAGTTGGAGGGCAGTGACACGGTGGTGCTCACGCTGCCGGGACGGCTGATCGGCGGTGTGGCCGGCGATCTGCTGACGGCGCTGGTGACGGCTGGGGCGTTCGCGGCGTTCCTGTCGACCTCCTCCGGGCTGACGGTCTCGGTCGCCGGGGTCATCGGGCAGGACATTCTCAAGGGAGGGGTGCGGTCGTTTCGGGCTGCGGCGGTGCTCGCTGTGATCGTTCCGCTGGGTCTGGCGGTTCTGGCCCGCTCGTTGCCGGTCGCCGATGTCGTCGGCCTGGCGTTCGCGGTGGCGGCCTCCTCCTTCTGTCCGTTGCTGGTGCTGGGCATTTGGTGGCGGCGGCTGACTCCCGCCGGGGCGATGGCGGGACTGCTCGCCGGTGGTGGCCTGGCCTGCGGCGCGGTTCTGATGACGATCGGAGGGGGGCCTTATCCCGGTCTGGTGGGTGCCATGCTGGCCCAGCCCGCCGCGTGGACGGTGCCGATCGCCTTTCTCGTCATGGTGCTGGTCTCGCTGCTGACGCCGGGGCGCATCCCGCCGAACGTGGCCCGTACGATGGTGCGCCTGCATACCCCGGAGATCCTCAACCTGGACCGGGGTGACTGGCGGCCTCGCTCCTCCTGACGGGGCCGGGGTCTCCTCGGTGGCAACCGTTCGTCGCGCGAGACAGACCTTTCACCGCAAGCCACGTCCAGCTGAACGCGACGCGGCGGCGCCTCGGCGAAGAGTGCGTGAGCGGGTCTCCACGAAGGGTGGCGTCCCCTCCTACGTTGTCCGTGATCCAGATCACATCTGTGGGAGGTCTTGTGACCGCCAGGCAACATGACTCATCGGTCTACGAAGAGATTCAGGCCGGTGAACAGTTCCAGGAGTTGAAGAGGCGTTTTCGGGCCTGGGCGTTCCCGATGACCGCGGCGTTCCTCGGGTGGTACCTGCTCTATGTCGTCCTTTCCGGCTGGGCACGTGACTTCATGGGCACGAAGGTCCTGGGCAACATCAACGTGGCGCTGATCTTCGGTCTGCTCCAGTTCGTGTCGACGTTCGGGATCGCCTGGGCCTACTCCCGTTTCGCCGAGAAGAAGCTCGACCCGCTGGCTGACGAGATCCGTCACCAGGCCGAGGGGAAGACCGAATGAGCCACCAGACCCTGTCCACGATCCTGTTCCTGCTCTTCGTCGCGGGAACGCTGGGGATCACCTTCTGGGCCAGCCGCAACACCAAGGACGCCACCGACTTCTACGCCGGTGGCCGGTCTTTCAGCGGCGTGCAGAACGGCCTCGCCATCGGTGGCGACTACATGTCGGCCGCGAGCTTCCTGGGCATCGCCGGGATCATCGCCCTGTCGGGCTACGACGGCTTCCTGTACTCGATCGGCTTCCTGGTGGCCTGGCTGGTGGCGCTGCTGCTGGTCGCCGAGTTGATGCGCAACTCCGGCAAGTTCACCATGGCCGACGTGCTGGCCTTCCGGATGAGTCCTCGCCCGGTCCGTACCGCGGCGGGTGTCTCCACCATCACGGTGTCGATCTTTTACCTGCTGGCCCAGATGGTCGGCGCGGGCGCGCTGGTCGGCCTGCTGCTCGGCGTCACCTCGCCGACGGGTAAGGCGCTCACGATCGTCGGCGTGGGTGTCCTGATGATCGTCTATGTGGTCGTCGGCGGTATGAAGGGCACCACCTGGGTGCAGATCGTCAAGGCGGTGCTGCTCATGGGCGGTGCCACCCTGGTCACCCTGCTGGTGCTCGGCCACTACGGTTTCAACCTGTCCGGCCTGCTCGGCGACGCCGCTGCGCAGAGCGACAAGGGGCAGGCGTTCCTCGAGCCGGGTCTGAAGTACGGCACCGAGGCGCAGGGCATCGCGGGCAAGATCGACCTGATCAGCCTGGGCCTGGCGCTGGTGCTCGGCACCGCGGGCCTGCCGCACATCCTGATCCGCTTCTACACGGTCCCCACCGCGCGGGAGGCTCGCAAGTCCGTCCTGTGGGGCATCGGCATCATCGGTGTCTTCTATCTGCTGACCCTGGTGCTCGGTTTCGGCGCGGCGGCGCTGGTCGGTGGCAAGGCGATCGTGGCACAGGACAAGGCGGGTAACACGGCGGCGCCGATGCTCGCCGAAGCGGTCGGTAAGACCATCTTCGGCGAGGTCGGAGGCACGATCCTGCTGGCCGTCATCGCGGCGGTCGCCTTCGCCACGATCCTGGCGGTCGTCGCCGGGCTGACACTGGCGTCGAGTTCCTCCTTCGCCCACGACCTGTATGCGCATGTGTTCAAGCGCGGCAACGTCACCGACAAGGAGGAGGTTCTGGTCGCCCGGATCTCGGCCTTCGTCATCGGCGCGGTCGCCATCGGGCTCGGCATCCTCGCCCAGGGGCAGAACGTGGCCTTCCTGGTCGCGCTCGCCTTCGCCGTGGCGGCCTCGGGGAACCTGCCCGCGATTCTCTACAGCCTGTTCTGGAAGCGGTTCAACACCGCGGGCGCGGTCTCGGCCATCTACGGTGGCCTGGTCTCCGCGCTGGTCCTGGTGATCTTCTCGCCGGTGGTCTCCGGCAGTGCCACCGCGCTGTTCCCCGATGCGAACTTCGCCTGGTTCCCGCTGAGCAACCCCGGCATCGTCTCGATCCCGCTCGGCTTCCTGGCCGGGTTCGTCGGCGCGCGGCTCAGCAAGGAGTACAGCGCCGGTAAGTACGCGGAGATCGAGGTCCGCTCGCTCACCGGCATCGGTGCCGAGCAGGCCGCCTCGCAGCAGCCGGGCACCGAGGTCCGGCGGCAGCCCGGTACCGACCCTGAGCTGGAGCCCAGCGCCGACTAGGCGCCGGCCCGGTACGGCTTTCGTACCCGGCGGGGTCCGGCCCACCACGGCCGGGCCCCGCCGGGTCCTTCTAGCGGGACGCCTCGTCCAGCAGGGCGAGCTCGTCCTCGGACAGTGTCAGGTCGGCGACCGCGAGCAGTGGTCGAAGCTGCTCGACGTTGCGGGCGCTGGCGATCGGCGTGGCCACCGTGGGCTGGGCGGCCAGCCAGGCGAGGGCGACGGTGGCCGGGGCGGCTCCGTGGGAGGCGGCGATCTTGTCCAGGGCGTCGAGCACCCTCGGCCCGCGCTCGGAGTGAAGATACTGCGCCGCCTGGCCCGCGCGGGGGCTGTCCACCGTGATCCCCGGCCGGTACTTGCCGGTCAGGAAGCCGCGGGCCAGGCCGAAGTACGGTGTGCTGGTCAGCCCGGCCTTGGCGACCACGTCTCGCAGCGCCCCCTCGTAGTCGCGTTCGAGAAGGTTGTAGTGCTGCTGCAGCACCCCGTACCGTGCCAGGCCGTCCCGTTCGGAGATCTCCAGCGCCTCCGTGAGCCGCTCGGCGCTGTAGTTCGAGGCGCCGATGTTGCGTACCTTGCCCTCGGTGACCAGGTCGTCGAACGCGCCGAGGGTCTCCTCCAGGGGGGTGGTCGCGTCGTCGATGTGGGCCCAGTACAGGTCGATGTAGTCGGTACGCAGCCGCCGGAGCGAGTCTTCGGCCGCTGCTCGGATGTTGGCCGCCGACAGCCCGGTGCGGCCGTTCAGTGAACCCACCTTGGTCGCCACCACGATCCGGTCACGGTTGCGGCGGGAGGCCATCCACTCGCCGATGACGGTCTCGGACTCCCCGCCGATGTGTCCGGGTGCCCATGCGGAGTAGACGTCCGCGGTGTCGAGGAAATTGCCGCCCGCCTCGGCGTAGGCGTCCAGGACTGCGAAGGAGTCGTTCCGGTCCGCGGTCCAGCCGAATACGTTGCCGCCGAGACAGAGAGGAAACAGGTTCAGCTCAGAAAAGCTCATGGGCTAACTCTATTTCTCGAGTAATCGCGCGGGTGCGGGGCATCGGTGACAGCCGTCGGAGCACTATTATGTGCGGCGTCAATAAGACTGTCGGAGGCTCCCATGGCGCCCGGTTCACGGTTACGCGGACTCCTCATCGGTGCTGTGATCGCGGGTGGTCTTTTCGTCCTGGCGGTGGCCGCCGCGATCGCCCTGATCTCCAACCAGCGCGGGACCGTCGCGGACCCGCCGGGCCCTTCCCTCTCGGAGCGGTCCCGCACGCCGGACGCGTCCGGGAGGCCGGGAGGGGTTCCCGACGGTGTCGAGGTGGTCGGGGAGAAACGGTCCGGCGGCCGGCGGATGGACCTGACCCTGCGCTCGGCGGCCCTCGGCGACGTCACCCGGGTGCGGCTGCTGCTGCCCAAGGGCTGGTCCAGGGAGGCGGGCAGGACCTGGCCGACGCTCTGGCTGCTCCACGGGGGGCTCGACGACTACGAGGGATGGTCGAGGTCCGGCGTCGAGAGGTTCACGGAGAACGATCAGGTCATCGTGGTCATGCCCGACGGCGGCAAGTGCGGCAGTTACTCCGACTGGTACAACGGCGGCGAGGGTGGGCCACCCAGGTGGGCGACCTACCACCTCAAGGAGCTGCTTCCGCTGCTGGAGAGCAGGTACGCTGCGGGCAAGGAGCGGGCCATCGCCGGATACTCCATGGGCGGTCAGGGCGCGATGCTGTATGCGGCGGCCGGTGGTTTCAAGGCCGCGGCCTCCTTCAGTGGCGCGGTGCACATCCTCATGCCCGGGGTCGACCTGGCGGTCATGCTCGGCACCACGGCGGGCTGTTTCGGCACCGACTGGAAGCGGATCTGGGGTGATCCGCGGGAGAATCGCGAGGTGTGGGAGCGGCACGACCCGTACCATCTGGCGGGCAGGTTGCGCGGAGTCCGCCTTTACCTGGCCTCGGGCGACGGTGGCAAGGGGGACGGTGAGCTGTTCGGGGACATCACCGAGGAGCTCGCCCACAGGGCGACACTGGCCTTCGCCGGCCGCCTGCAGTCGCTGGACATTCCCTTCCAGCCCCACTTCTACTCGGGGCGCCACAACATGACCTACTGGAACCGGGAGCTGCGCCGGGCGCTGCCCATGCTCCTGGAGGCTGTCGGAGCCCGATGAGCCCTGCCGGCTCCTCCTGCCGGCCGTGAGGACGAATATTGGACATAAGGGGGCATAAAGGAAGAGGGGAAGGTCGCCCGAACGCTTCGCCGTCCGGCGGCGATGTTTCTCCGGGAGGCAGCGACGGCGATTCTCCGGGAGGCACCGATGGCGATCGCGACGATCAACCCGGCCACGGGCGAGACCGTCAGGACGTTCGACCCGATCCGCGAGGAGGAGGTGGAACGGCGGGTGGCACTCGCCGCCTCCGCGTTCCACGAGTACCGGACGGTCGACTTCAAGCAGCGGGCGGCCTGGATGCACGCCGCCGCCGGCCTGCTCCGGGCCGAGCAGGACCGGCTGGCACGGCTGGTGACCACCGAGATGGGCAAGACGCTGGCCGCCGCCCACTGCGAGGTGGACATGTGCGTGCGGGAGATGCGCTTCTTCGCCGACCACGCCGAGGGGTTCCTCGCGGACGAGTCGGCGGACGGGCCCGCCGTGGGCGCGCGGCAGGCGTACGTGCGCTACCAGCCGCTGGGCCCCGTCCTCGGGATCACCTCGTGGGACTTCCCCCTCTGGCAGGTGGTCAGGTCTGCCGCGCCCGCCCTGATGGCGGGCAACGTCTGCCTGTTCAAGCACGCGCCGAATGTGCCGCAGACGGCGCTGCAGCTGGGCGGGCTGTTCGCCAGGGCCGGTTTTCCCGAGGGATGCGCGCAGGTCCTGCTGATCGAGCCCGAGCAGGTCGAGCCGTTGCTGCGCGATCGGCGCGTGGCGGCCGTCACTCTCACCGGGGCCGATCAGGAGGGGCGCCCGGTCGCCGCGATCGCCGGCTGGGAGATCAAGAAGACGGTCCTGGAGCTGGGCGGCTCCGACCCCTACGTCGTCATGCCCTCCGCCGACCTGGACGAGGCCGCCGCCGTCGGGGTCACCTCGCGGGTGCGCAACAACGGCCAGTCCTCCGTCGCGGCCAAGCGGTTCATCGTGCACGAGGAGGTCTACGACGACTTCGCCGGGCTGTTCGTGGCGCTGATGGAGTCGCTGCGGCTCGGCGACCCCGCGGACGAGGCGACGGACGTGGGACCGCTCGCCACCCGGCAGGGCCGCGACCACGTCGAGTCACAGGTCGCCAACGCCGCGGGGCTCGGCGCCCGGGTGCTCTGCGGGGGAGTGAGCCCGGATCGGCCCGGCTGGTTCTACGAACCGACCGTGATCGCCGGTATCACCTCCGAGATGCGGGTGTTCCACGAGGAGGTCCGCGGCCCGGTGGCCGCGCTGTACCGGGTCGCGGACATCGACGAGGCGATCGCCCTGGCCAACGCGACCCCCTTCGGGCTCGCCGCCGCGGTCTGGAGCGGCGACGTGGCGGAGCAGGAACGCCTCGTCTCCGAGATCGAGGCCGGCATGGTGTACGTCAACGGGATGGTCTCCGCCTACCCGCAACTGCCGTTCGGCGGTGTCAAGAGCTCCGGGTACGGGCGCGGGCCGTCGGCGTACGGCATCCGTGAGTTCTGCGACGCCAAGACCGTCTGGATCGGCTGATCGCCCGCCGCACCCCGGTGCGGGGCCTTCAGGCGGGCACCATCTGCCTGGCCGGGAGGCTGTCCACCGGGTTGAGCCGCCCGGCGGGCTCGATCTGCTCCATCAGCTCGTCCATGGCCTCCTGCAGGTGGCCCATGAGCCGCCACACGTCGGCCACCCGGTCCGGGCAGGACAGGATGCCGAAGTCGAGCGAGCCGTCGTAGGAGAAGCAGGTGATGTTGACCCCGCCGCTCACGTCGGTCAGCACGGACATGGGGTGGTAGGCGAGCACCCTGGCCCCGCACAGGTACAGCGGGAGCTGCGGTCCCGGCACGTTCGAGACGATCAGATTGATCGGCGGCAGCATGATCGAGGCCAGCCGGAACACCGTGGAGGTCGCCAGCGCGGTGACGGCCGCGGGCAGCATCGACGACAGCTCGCTCAGCCAGCCGGTGGGGGAGCCGGCGAACCGCCGCTTGGCGGTGTGCATCGTCCGCGCCATGACGCGCAGGCGCTCGCGGGGACAGGCCAGGTCGGTCGGGATGGGGGTGACCATGACGGAGATCTGGTTGCCGACCACGTCCTGGGCGCTCGCGGTGCGGACCGCGACCGGGACCGCGGCGATCAGCGGCCGGTCGGGCAGCGCGTCGCGCTCACGTAGCCAGGCGCGCAGCGCCGAGGCGCACAGCGTCATGACCACGTCGTTGACGCTGGCCCCCGAGCTCCTGGCCACCCGTTTGACGTCCGCCAGCGGGATCGACCCGTAGGAGAAGCGCCGCTCGGGGCCGATCGGGCCGTTGAACGGTGTGCGCGGCGCCGTCAGCACGGGCAGCTCCGGCAACTCCCGCACCCTCCCGGTGATCATCCGGGTGGCGGCGGCCACCTGCCGGGCGCCCGGCAGCGCCGAGGCCAGTGGCATCGTGTCGAGTTCGGTCGCCATGCGACCCAGCGAGTACAGCGTTCTGGCGGGCTGCATCACCGACCTGGCCACGGCCCCGGCGAGCATGCCCGCCAGGCCGGGGGCGGTGGTCCGTGGCGTGGGCGCGGGCCGCTCGACGACGCGGGGCTCGGGCGTCAGATCCAGCAGCGCGGCGAGTGTCTCCGCTCCCGAGACCCCGTCGATGGCGCAGTGGTGGACCTTGGCGTACAGGGCGACCCGGCCGCCGGTCAGTCCCTGGATGAGATGCATCTCCCAGAGCGGGCGGCCCCGGTCGAGGCGCCGCTCGTGGATCCGGGCCACCTCCTCGGCGAGTTGGGCGTCGTCGCCCGGCGCGGCCAGGGTCACCTCGTGGACGTGGCCGGCGACGTCGAGATCGGGGTCTTCCGTCCAGTACGGCCGGTCGAGGTCGAACGGCACGGTGGCCAGGCGGAGCCTCAGCGCCGGGGCCAGGTGCACCCGCTCGTGGAGCAGCCCGATCAGGCACTCGCGGGTGAGGGCCCCGGCCCGGGAACAGGCGGGGTCGAGGATGGCAAGCCCTGCGACGTGGGCCGCCGTGGTCGCCGATTCTGCGTGAAGGAACTGCGCGTCGAGCGCGGTCAGCTGGCGCATCGGTCGAGCCTCCTGGCGGAAGATGGGAGAACACGTATTGCCATCATCAGGTCGGCACGTTTCCCTCTCGTTTCCTCCGTGGGACCTCGGATGTCTTTCCGGCGAGGTCTGGAGGCCCAGCCGATCATCGCGCTCGGTAACATTCCCATTTCGCTCGGTAGTCACGCCTGTCGGATGGAGGTGTCCCGGCGATTCTTTCCGAAGGTGATACTCGGGTGCGGGCATCCGGAGCCGTGGGCCGGGCCGTTCGGCTGGGCGGGGCCCCGGTCACCCGCTCACGACGGTCACGGGGTGGCGGACGACGGCGTCGAAGAGGTAGCCGAAGTCGTTGTGCGTGGTGTGCGACGGCTGGACCGCGCCGGTCTCGTCGGTGGCGCGGGCGAGCAGGAAGTGCCGGCCGGTCTGCGCGGGTTTCCAGGTGACCTGCCAGCGGGTCCAGGTGGATGCCACGTGCGGTCCGCGCAGCGGAGCGCGCTGCCAGGTGGCGCCGTCGTCCAGGCTCACCTCCACGTCGGCGATCCGGCCGTTGCCCGACCAGGACCGCCCGCGCAGCAGGTAGGGGCGCCCGGCGACCAGAGTGGCGTTCCAGGGCAGCTCGAAGGCGCTCCTGAGGCCCTGCGTGGTCAGCGGGGCGCCGCCCTGCGGCGGGTAGGCGTCGCCGAACATCCGGTAGAACTCGGTGTTCCAGGGCGAGGACAGCGGCGAGGCGGACACCTCGATGTCGCCGACCCACTTGACCGAGGCCAGGCCGATCCAGCCGGGGACGATCAGCCGCACGGGGTGGCCGTGGTCGGGCGGGAGCGGCTCGCCGTTCATCTCGTAGGCGAGGATGACGTCCCGCAGCGCCTTGGTCACCGGGATCGGGCGGCGTACCCGGCCGTAGTCGACCCCGTCGGCCACGTAGGCGGGGTCGAGTCCGCGGGCCATGACGTCGACGGCGTCCGTGGTGATCCCGGACCGTTCCAATACCGTGGCCAGTGGCACCCCGCGCCAGCGGGCCACCCCGATGCCGCCGAGCCGCCACGGGGTGCCGGTGACCTCCTGGTGCTGCTGGGTGGTGAAGAGGCTCCGTCCGTTGCCCGCGCACTCGATGGCCACGTCGCGCGTCACCGAGGGCATCGCGAGTAGTTCCTGGTAGCCGAAACTGCGGGGGGCGCTCAGGCCCGTGCCGTGCAGCCGCAGCCGCCAGGTGGCCGCGTCGATGATCGGGGTGGAGGTGTGGTTGCGGACGAAGAACCGGTCGTTGGGCACGTGGAACCCGATGTCGCCCATGGCGTCCCAGCGCATCTCGGCATTGGTCTCGTGCTCGACGAACAGCTCCGGCGGCAGCGGCTTGACGATCCCCGGGGCGGACGGATCGTCGTTCGAGGCCCCGCTGTCGCCGCCCCGGTCATCGAGGGTCCTGCCGCCGACGGCGGCCAGCCGGAGCCGGTCGGGGGCCTCCCGCGGCAGCTGCCCGGCTCGGGTGCGCTGGTAGACGGCCTCGTCGTCGAGGTTCTCGTACGGCATCCGGCGCCACTCCTCTCTACACCTATTTCCTACCGGTAAACTATGCAATACATGATGGAGGCCACGTCCTTGCCGCTCTCAATCATCCCCTCAACGACCGAGGAAAGCCAGCAACCGCTCCAGGGGCCAGGTGTTGATCACATCGTCGCCGGTGAGCCAGCCGCGCTGGGCGACACCGATGCCGAACCGCTGGTTGTCGAGATGGGGAACCGCGTGGGCGTCGCTGTCGATGGAGAATTTCACGCCGTGGTGTTGCGCCAGCCGCACCAGGTCCGAGGGGAGGTCGGAGCGGTCGGGGAAGGAGTCGATCTCCATCGCGGTGCCGGTGCGGGCCGCGGTGCGAAACACCTCGTCCCAGTCGGCGTCCACCGGCCCCCGGGCGCCGATCCTGCGGGTGGTCGGGTGGCCGATGATGTGCACGTGGGGGTTCTCGCACGCGGTGACGAGGCGCCGGGTCATCTCCTCGCGTGACTGGGTGAAGTGCGAGTGGACGCTGGCCACGCACACGTCGAAGCCCGCCAGCACCTCGGCCGGCCAGTCGACCGAGCCGTCGGGGGCGATGTTCAGCTCGCTGCCGTGCAGCAGCCGCATCTTCGGATATCTCTCCTGCAGCCGGTGCAGCCGCTCGCGCTGCTCCAGGGCCGCCTCCAGCGTCATCCGCTGCATCGCCAGGTCGGGCGCGTGGTCGGTCACCGCGTAGTAGGAGTAGCCGCGAGCGTGGGCGGCGGCGACCATGTCCTCCAGCGAGGCGATCCCGTCGGTCAGGTCGGTGTGGGTGTGCAGGTCGCCCCGCAGATCCTCCAGGGTGACCAGCCTGGGCAGCTCACCGGCGAGCGCGGCGGCGATCTCACCGGTGTCCTCGCGCAGGGTCGGCGGGATCCACTCCATGCCGAACGCCTCGAAGACCTCCTCCTCGGTCGCGGCCGCGATCACCCGCTCCCCCTCGAAAAGGCCGTACTCCGACAGCTTCCAGCCCTTCTTCACCGTGATCTCCCGCAGGTGCACCGTGTGCTCCTTGGAACCGGTGAAGTACATCAGCGCGGCGCCCCACGACTCGGCGGGGACCAGGCGCAGGTCGACCTGGACACCCTGGGCGGTGCGGATCGAGGTCTTCTTGTCGCCCGAGGCGATGACCTCCGCGACGTAGGGCTGGGCCTTGAAGTCGTCCATCAGCGACTCGGGGCCGACCGCGAGGACGTCGACGTCGCCGATGGTGTCCTTCATCCGGCGCAGCGACCCGGCGTAGGCGATCCGCTCGGCACCCGGCAGCGAGGCGATGACCCGCTCCGCCAGGTCCATGGCGGCTCCGATGTGCATCCTGGCGCTGTTCTCCGCCAGGTTCTCGACCCCCTTGAGCAGGTTTTCCACGGTCTTGGCGCCGAAGCCCCTGACGCCCTCGAGACGCCCCTCTCCGATGGCCTTCGCCAGGGCCTCGGGGGAGTCGATGCCCAGCTCCTGGTAGAGGAAGACCGCCTTCTTCGGCCCGAGCGAGGCCACCCGGGTCAGCCGCCGCACTCCCTGGGGAACCTTCCCTCGCAGGTCGTCGAGCTGCCGGAAGCTGCCCCGCTCCAGGTATTCCTCGACCTTCTTGGCGATCGCCTCGCCCACCCCCGGCACGCTTCGCACGGGCACGGCCGTGATGTCCTCGGGAGAGCCCGCGATCGCCTTGGCGGCCTTCTGGTAACTGCGGACCCGAAACGCGTCGCCGCCGGTCATCGCGAACAGCTCGGCGTACTCCTCCAGAGCGGCCGCGACGTCGTCGTTAGCTCGTGCCATGGGGCCAGCCTAGAAGATCGCACCGACAGTTCCCGCTCCCGGCCGGTCCGCCGCGCCCGCCGCCGGCCTCAGGCCCCGTCCCGATCGGGACGGTCCGCCGGATAGGTCAGCAGGTGGCCGCACATGCCGTCGCGGGGTACGGAGGGCATCCGGGTGACCGCCGCCTCGCGCAGGTGGGCCAGGTCGCCGGCGCGGAGCGCGGCCAGCCGGGCGCCCGTCGTCTCCGCCGCGCGCAGCGGGCCCTGGCGCCAGCGGGACTCGAAGGCGTCCAGGTGGGGGCCGACAAGGCCGGCGGCGGCCGCGAGGAAGGCGGCGAAACCGGGGCGGCCCGCGGCGCGGAGCCGCAGGAACCCCTCGACGGCCAGGTCGCGGCGCTCGCGCGGGGCCGAGCGCGCGGCCCCGGCGTAGCCGGCCGGATCGGCGAGGACGTCGGGGGGGAAGGTCAGGACGGCGTCGCCGGCCTCGGGCAGGCCGCTGTTCTGCATGAGGACCACGATGCGCAGGTCACCGTCGTTGACCAGGCGATGGACGGTGCCCGGGGTGAACCAGACGACGGAGCCGGGGGCCAGCGCCGTCTCCTGGTAACCGTCCCAGGTCAGGGTCTGCACGCTGCCGGAACCGGCCACCACGGCGTAGGCCTCGGCACACAGGGTGTGCAGGTGCGGCGAGCCGCCGCGCAGGCCGTCGGCGGCGGGCCAGTCGTAGACGGTCAGATCGCTCACGCCGGTGCCGAACACGGGTGCTCCCTGGGTCTCTCACGCCGGTGCCGGACACGGGTGCCTTTGGACGTAGGCCTCCAGCCGGGGGCGGTCCCACACGCCGGTGGCCACGACCATCCGGTAGCGCAGCCGCAGCGTCGCGCCGGGCGGCAGGGTCAGTTCGCGATGGAACGCGATGGAGGGGTTGACCGCCGCGAACGGCGTGGTGCGGACGAACCAGACGGTGGGCCGGGCGCTCTGGAACAGCAGGGTGGAGGAGCGGTCGACCTCGTCGTGGGTGCCGCTGTAGGCCAGCCACGCCGACTCCCGGCCCATCATCTCCGGTCCCTCGCCGCCCTCGGCGATCACCCGGCCGTGCTCGAAGGAGCGGGGCCCGCGCCAGAACAGGCCGCAGTACCCGGCCATCGGGCGGCCGGAGGTGGTGGGACTGCCGAAGACCAGGTCCCTTCCGCGTACGTTGGTGATCGCGGTGGACAGCTCCAGCGCCCACGAGTCGTCGCCGACGTCGCCGACCTCGAAGGTCCTCACCTCGTCCACCCAGTGCTCGCCGCCCTGGGTGTGCCAGGTCAGCCGCTCCACGCCGGGGGCGAGGAACTCCTCGTGCCGCATGGTCCCGTTGTTCGGCAGGTCCACGTATCCGGCGGCCGCGCGAACGTAGCTGCCGCCGCCCCAGAAGTTCTCCCCCGACAGGTCCGAGACGGTCAGCTGCAGGCCCCGGTGCCAGCGGTGGTCGTGCGGGCGGTAGGCGCTGACCACGTCGCCCGCCAGGGTCCTGATCGGGTGGAAGTAGGGCTTGGGCGATTCGAACACCGGCGTTTTCGGCCGGTGGACGTAGCGCAGGATCTCGACGCCGCGCTCGGTGAAGGTCAGCTCCATGCGCGTCCGTCCAGGCGGTGATAGAAGGGGTGGTCGGGGGTGAGATCGGTGCGGAGCACGGGCCGGCCGGTGAACGCCGAGGCGTACAGGCCGGTGATCAGTTCGAGCGACCGGCGCCCCTCGGGACCGCTCATGGGCGGGCGCTCGCCGCGCTCGTAGGCGTCCAGCAGCTCCGCCAGCTGCGCCTCGTGCGAGCTCGGCAGGTCGGCCGGCGGGTTCCAGCGCGCCGAGGTGGACCTCCAGTCGGCGTTGCGGTAGCCGTACAGGTGGCGCAGCTCCACCGTCGCCTCGGTGTAGTCGAAGCGCAGGTAGCTCTCCTGGCGCCGGGACAGCACGCTGTTGACCACCGAGGCCATGGCTCCGGAGGCGAAGCGGACGGCGGCCATCGAGACGTCCTCGGTTTCGATCCGGCGGTCCAGCGTGCCGGTCATCGCGCGGATCTCCGACCAGTCACCCAGGATCGACAGCATGAGGTCCATCTGGTGGATGCCGTGACCCATGGTGGGGCCGCCGCCCTCGGTCTCCCATCGGCCGCGCCAGGGCGCCTCGAAGTAGGCGTGGTCGCGGTACCAGGCGGTCACGCAGAGCGCGACGAGCGCTCGGCCCAGCTCGGGGGCGAGGGCGCGCAGGTGGCGCGCGCCGGAGCCGAACCGGTGCTGGGAGACCACCGAGGCGTAGCCGGGCCCCTCGGCCGAGGTGATCAGGTCGTATTCGGCCAGCGACCGGCAGGCGGGTTTCTCGATCCACACCCAGGCGCCGGCCTTCAGGCAGGTCCTCGCCTGGGCGGCGTGCAGGTGCGGCGGGGTGCACAGGTGGACGAGGTCGGGCCGCTCGGCGTCGAGCATCGCCTCCAGGGAGGGGTACGCCCGCGGGATCGCGTGCTCGGCGCAGAACGCCCTGACCCGCGCCTCGTCGGTGTCCGCGGCGGCCACCACCCGCGCCCGGTGCGACTGGGTGTGCAGCGCGGGCAGATGGCAGATTCCCGCGATGCCGCCGGTGCCCACGACCGCCACCCGGATCATCGTGGTCCTCGCGGCACGGGTGTCTCGGGTGTCTCGGGTGTAGGGCCGGACACCGTGACGGAGAGCCGGACCGGGCCGAGCCAGGTGAAGCGGCTGTGGGCGGCCGGTGCCCACAGCCGCTTGGAGACGCGGTAGGTCGCCTCGGCCTCGTCGATCCGGATGAGGCGCCGGGTGGCGCCGAACCAGAAGACTTGACGTCCTCCCCGGCGTGAACGCCGACGATTCCTGCCATGTCGCTGACGCGACATCTCGGTGGGTTCCTGTTTCACGGCCAGGTGCCCGGACAAATCCAGGTCTCACCTCGGCTCCGCAGGCGTTTCACGTCTGCGCCCGCCCGGCGGCGACGTGGAGACGGTATCGGAGCGTGCCCTGTAGGAAGGTCGGGGAGCAGGAGGATCGGTGTCAGTGGTGCCCTGTGACGTCGCGACATGCGGGAACCCGCTTTCCGAAAGTTTCACAAGATTACCGAGACTTTTCGTGTCGATCACCGTAAATGTTTCGGAGGGCGGCAGTCAACAGCCGTCAGGGCGGGCGGTGCTGTCGCGGACCACGAGGTCGGTGGCCAGCTCCACCCGCCGGGGCTCGTGCCCGCCGCGGTCGAGGCCGAGCACCATCCGGGTGGCCAGCGCGGCCATCTCCTGGAGCGGCTGGCGCACGGTGGTCAGCGGCGGCCAGGCGGAACGTGCCAAAGGCAGGTCGTCGAAGCCCACCACCGACAGGTCCTCCGGCACCCGCAGGCCACGCTGCCTGGCCGCCTCGAAGACGCCGAACGCCTGCATGTCACTGCCGGCGAAGATCGCGGTGGGCGGGTCCGCCGCCGACAGCAGCGCGTGGCCCAGGTCGCGGCCCGAGCCGACCAGGAAGTCGCCGTACCCGATGAGCGAGGGGTCCACCGCGATCCCCGCGGTCTCCAGTGCGGCGCGGTAGCCGTCGATGCGGGCCCGGCTGCACAGCATGCCGGCCGGGCCGCCGATCATCCCGATCCGGCGGTGGCCCAGCTCCAGCAGGTGACGGGTCGCGGCCAGGCCGCCGTTCCAGTTGGTGGCGCCGACCGAGGCGACTCCCGGCGGCGGCTCGCCCTCCGGATCCACCACCACGAAGGGGATGGACCTGGCGGCCAGCTGGCCATGCTGGGCGGCGCTGATCCGCGAGCCGATCAGGATGGCCCCGTCGGTGCGCCGGGTGGCGATCCGCTCCACCCAGTCCCTGCCCGGGCCCGCGTGGCTGTGCAGTACCGAGACGACCACGCCGGCGTCGACCTCGCGGGCCGCGGTCTCCACGCCGCGCACCAGTTCCATCGCCCACGGGCTCTCGATCTCGGTGAAGACCAGATCCACCAGGCCGACGGGCTCGTCGCCCTGGCCGGTCCTGCGTATGTAGCCGTGCTTGTGCAGCAGGCGCTCGATCCGCTGCCTGGTCTCGGAGGCGACCTCGGGCCGCCCGTTGATGACTTTCGAGACCGTGGGCGCGGAGACCCCGGCCTCCTCGGCGATCAGGGCGATCGTCACCCGCCTCTTGGATGGCATGCGGCGAATACTAACCGAAAGCTTTCGGAGACCCGTAAGGGGGCTGTCTCCCTTGCTGTTCGAGCTCGCTACCACGGCGGCTATTGACGCGTAACCGACAGTTTACCTATCCTCCGGGTCACGAAATATTCGGGGAACCTATGAAATTTTTCAGACCCACTCCCGAAAGGGGAACCCCATGCTGAGTCGGCGAGGCGTGGTGGCGCTGGCGGCATCGATGGTGCTTCTTGGAGCCTGCGGCACGAGCGGAGATGACAACGGGTCGAAACCGGGCGCGAGCGCCGGCTCGGAGAAGGTCACCTTCGAGTTCTGGAACCTGGCGACGGCCGAACCGCTCAAGTCCTTCTGGGCGGATCGCGTCAAGGAGTACCAGGCAGCCCACCCGAATGTGACGATCAAGAACATCGGCATCGAGAACGACTCCTACAAGCCGAAGCTCGCCACCCTCACCCAGTCGGGGAAGGCGCCCGATCTCTACTCCACCTGGGGTGGCGGTGTCCTGAAGCAGCACATCGAGGCGGGCCTGGTGAAGGACCTGTCGTCAGAGGCCGGTGACATCCTCGGCAACTTCACCCCGGCCTCGCTGGCCGCCTACCAGTTCGACGGGAAGACCTACGGACTGCCCACCGACATCGGCATGGTCGGCTTCTGGTACAACAAGTCGATCTTCACCAAGGCCGGCATCTCCACCCCGCCCGCCACCTGGACCGAGTTCCTGGACGCGGTGAAGAAGATCAAGGCGACCGGGACCACCCCGATAGCCCTCGCCGGCAAGGCCAAGTGGCCGGGCCACTACTACTGGGCCTACCTGGCCATGCGGGTGGCGGGCCTGGACGCGCTCAGCCAGGCCGGCACCACCAACGACTTCACCGGCCCCGACTTCGTCGCCGCCGGGCAGCGGCTCAAGGAACTCGTCGACCTCCAGCCGTTCCAGAAGGGCTTCCTCAACGCCGACTACTCCACCCCCGACGGACAGGCCGCGACCGTGAGCAACGGCAAGGCCGCCATGGAACTGATGGGTCAGTGGGCGCCGTCCGTGCAGAAGGACTCCGGCAAGGGCCTCGGGGACGACCTCGGGTTCTTCACCTTCCCGTCCGTGGACGGGGGCAAGGGCTCCGCGGGCGACGCGTTCGGCGGCGGCGGCGGCCTGGCCGTGGGCGTCAACGCCCCGCCCGCCGCGCTGGACTTCCTGAAGTTCGCGCTCAAGCAGGAGAACCACTCCAAGGCGGTCGCCGCGGGAGGCGTGCTGCCGGTGCTCAAGGGTGAGGAGTCGGCCGTCACCGACCCCAACATCAAGGTGGTCTCCGACGCGCTGTCGGCCGCGACCGGCTTCCAGCTCTACCTCGACCAGGCGTACCCGCCGGCCGTCGGCCAGGAGGTCAACGACGCCGTGGCCGAACTGATCGCGGGCAAGAAGACGCCGGAGGAGGTCGTCAAGGTCATCACCGAGACGGCGAAGTCGGAGTCGGAGTAGCCGTCCGGATGAAGGTGACAGAGCCGATCGAGGCCAGGAAACCGACGGTGAGCACGGTGAAGGGACGAGGTCGGTGACGACGATGACCGGGCCGGACGCACGTCCGGCCCCTGCCGTGGGAAAGCCCGCCGAGGGGCGGAGGCGGCGCGGCGGCGGGCGCGCGCGAAGGGGCTGGGTCACCGCGATCCTGTTCGTGCTCCCCGCCCTGGTCCTGTTCACCCTGCTGGTGCTGGCGCCGATCCTGGTCGCCGGCTACACCAGCCTGCACAAGTGGAACGGCATCGGGCCGCCGAGCGACTTCATCGGCCTGGACAACTTCACCCGGCTGCTGAACAGCGACATCTTCCTCGGCGACCTGCAAAACGGCGGCATCCTGGTCGTGCTCTCCCTGGTGGTGCAGCTGCCGCTCTCGCTGGGCCTGGCGGTGATGCTGAACCAGCGGATCCGGGGGCGTGCCCTCTACCGGCTGCTGTTCTTCGCGCCGTACATGCTCTCCGAGGCGATCACCGGCGTGCTGTTCTCGCTGATCCTCTCGCCCGAGGCAGGACTGGCCAACCGGCTGCTGACCTCCTGGGGGCTGGAGCCGTGGAGCTGGCTGTCGGAGCCGGACACCGTGCTGTTCTCGATCTTCCTGGTGATCACCTGGAAGTACTTCGGATTCCACATGATCATCTATCTGGCCGGTCTGCAGGGCATCCCCAAGGAGTTGCACGAGGCGGCCAGGATCGACGGCGCCGGTGGCTGGAAGGTGTTCCGGCACGTCACCCTGCCGCTGCTCGGCCCCACCATCAGGGTCAGCGTGTTCCTGTCCGTCATCGGCACGATCCAGCTCTTCGACCTGGTCTGGATCCTCACCGGCGGCGGCCCCTCGCACGCCTCGGAGACCATGGCCGTCAGCATGTTCGAATACGGTTTCAAACGGACCCAGATCGGTTACTCCAGCGCGATCAGCGTCGCCATGTTCCTGATCAGCCTCGTCTTCGCCCTCGGCTACCAGCGGTTCGTGCTGCGCCGGGACCTGGAGGGGGCCAGTACCACGATGGGAGACCACCGATGATCACCCGGTTCCGGACGGCCCCGATCCACGTGATCGTCTGGGTGGCGGCGGTCTTCATCGTCGTCCCCTTCGTGTACGGCCTGTTCGGTGGTTTCAAGACCACCGCCCAGCTGTCGGAGAACCCGCTCGGCCTGCCCTCCCCATGGGTCACCGAGAACTACACCGATGTGATCACCGCCGGCGCGTTCTGGCGCCAGCTCCTCAACAGCCTGTTCATCGCGGTGGCGACCACCGTGCTGGTGGTGGTCCTGTCGGCGATGGCGGCCTTCGCCTTCGCCCGATTCGCCTTCCGCGGCCGCGAGTTCCTGTTCACGCTGTTCGCCATCGGGCTGATGTTCCCGTTCGCGGTGGCGATCCTGCCGCTGTTCATCCTGCTGCGCACCTTCGGCCTGCTGGACAACCCGCTCGGGGTGATCCTGCCGCAGGCCGCGTTCGGGCTGCCGCTGACGATCATCATTCTGCGCACCTTCTTCCGGTCCATCCCCAACGAGGTCGAGGAGGCCGCCACCCTCGACGGCTGCACCCCCTTCGGGTTCTTCTGGCGGGTGCTGCTGCCGATGGCCAGGCCCGCCCTGGCCACCGTCTCGGTGCTGGCGATCGTGGCGAGCTGGAACAACTTCTTCCTCCCGCTGGTGGTCTTCAACGACCCGAACCTGTGGACGCTGCCACTGGGCGTCCAGCAGTTCCAGGGGGAGTACGCGGCGGACACGGCCAAGATCCTGGCCTACGTCATCGTCTCCATGGTCCCGGCCCTGGCCTTCTACGCGGTCGCCGAGCGCCAGCTGATCAGCGGCCTCACCGCGGGCGCCACCAAGGGCTGAGCCGGGACCTCATCGCTGTGTCGAACGACCGTTGTGGAGAGTGAGAAACATGACCCTGAGTGTCGCCGGATCCCGTCTCGTCGATTCGGCCGGCACCCCGGTACGGCTGCGCGGAGTAGGCCTCGGGGGCTGGCTGAACATGGAGAACTTCATCACCGGATATCCGGCCAACGAGGCCACGATGCGCGCCGCGGTCCGGGAGGTGCTCGGCGACGACCGGGCCGAGCTGTTCTTCGACCGCCTGCTCACCTCGTTCTTCGGCGCGGACGACGCCTCGCTCCTCGCCGGTCTCGGCGTCAACTGCGTCCGGATCCCGATCAACTACCGTCACCTGGAGTCCGACGACCGCCCCTTCGAGATCATCGAGCCGGGCTTCCGCCACCTCGACCGGGTGATCGGCCTGCTCGCCGAGCGCGGCATCTACAGCGTCATCGACCTGCACGCCCTGCCCGGCGCGCAGAACCAGCACTGGCACTCCGACAATCCCACGCATATAGCTGCCTTCTGGCAGCACCGGCACTTCCAGGACCGCGTCGTCCACCTGTGGGAGGCGGTGGCCGACCGCTACCGGGACAACCCGTGGGTGGCCGGCTACAACCCGATCAACGAGCCCGGCGACTCCAGCGGGCAGGTGGTCGGCCCCTTCTACGACCGCCTGGTCAAGGCGGTCCGCGCCGTCGACCCCGGACACGTGCTGTTCCTGGACGGCAACACCTACTCCACCGATTTCTCGATCTTCCGCGAGATGTACGAGAACACGGTATTCGTCTGTCACGACTACGCCCTGGCCGGCTTCGCACACGGCGGCCCCTACCCCGGCCACACCCGCGGCGAGTGGGTGGACCGGGCCCAGCTGGAGAAATCCTTCGAGCGGCGGACCGTCTTCCAGCGCCAGACGGGCACCCCCCTGTGGGTCGGCGAGTTCGGCCCCGTCTACACCGGCGACGCGGAGATCGACCGGCAGCGCTACCAGATCCTCCGCGACCAACTGGAGATCTTCGACTCCTACCAGGCCGGCTGGTCGCTGTGGACCTACAAGGACGTCGGGCTGCAGGGCCTGGTCAGCGCGGGTGAACCGTACATGAGCCGGTTCGGTGACTTCATCGCCAAGAAGGGACGGCTGGGCGCGGACCGGTGGGGCTCGACGATGGAGGAGTCGGCGAGTGAGCTGGCGCCGCTGCACCGGCTGATGGAGACCGAGTTCCCCTCCTGGAACCCCTACCCCTGGGGCGCCCGCTACCAGACCGACGACCTGATCCGGCACATCCTCATCGCGCAGGCCCTGGTCCCCGAGTACGCCGAACTGCTGCGAGGCTGCTCCGACGAGGAACTGGCCGCCCTCGCCGACTCCTTCGCGCTCACCCGCTGCGTCCGGCGGCAGCCGCTGCTCGACCTGCTCGCCGAGAACCTGCTCGCCGAGAGCCCGCTCGCCGAGAGCCCGCGAGGTGAGAACCGGCAGGGTGAGAACCGGCAGGGTGAGAACCCGGGCGGCGACGTCTGAGGAAACCGCACGGCGACCCCGTACGGCGATGCCTGACGGAGCCGTACGGCGGTGGCGCCTGAGGACCCGCGCGGCGACGCCCGGCAGATCCCGCTGTCCCACCGGCACCCCACTCCTACCTGACCGAGGAGCCCAGCAGAGATGCGCACCCCCCGGCCGCGAACAGCGGTCCTGGCCCTGTTGTCCCTCGCACTGTCATTCCTGGCAGGCGCGTCAACCGTCCCCGCCGCGCACGCGGCCGCCGCCACCATCGCCACCTACGACTTCGAGTCCGGCACGCAGGGCTGGGAACCCCGGGGCTCCGGGGTCTCGGTCACCGCGACCACGGACTCCGCGCACGGCGGAACCCGGTCCCTGCTCACCACCGGCCGCAGTGCGACCTGGCACGGAGCGGCCGTGACCCCGCCCTTCGAGAAGGGCGTCAGCTACCAGGTGACCGCGTGGGCGCGGGCCGTCGCCGGTCAGCCGTCCTCGACGGTCGCGCTCACCATGCAGCGCACCCCGGCAGGTGGCACGACGCTCTACGAGCGGGTCGCGGCGGCCACCGTCACCGACTCCGAGTGGGTCCGGCTGTCCGGCACCTACACCTACGCGGCCGACTCGGCCCTGTCGCTGTACGCGGAGAGCTCGGGCGAGACCGTCGCCTTCCAGCTCGACGACATCGTGGTCACCGCCGACACCGACCCCACCCGGTCCGGCCTGACCAGCGACTTCGAGACCGGCAGCGCGCAGGAGTGGACCGCGCGTGGCGGCGCCACCCTGACCCCGGGAGAGGGCTTCGCGCACACCGGGACCTACGGCCTGGGCGTGACGAACCGGCAGGCCTCCTGGGACGGTCCCGCACGGACCGCCCTCGGCAAGATGGCCAAGGGATCGAAGTACGACCTGTCGGTGTGGGTGCGCACCGACAGCGCCCAGAGCCTGGGCCTGTCCGTCGAACGGAGGCTGGACGGCACCCCCGCCTACGAGCGGGTGGCCGCGCCCAGGGCATTGGCCGCCGGCGAGTGGACCAGGCTCGCGGGCACCTACACCCTGGCCCACGACGTGGACTTCCTGAGCGTCTACATCGAGTCGGCCGCGGGGACGGAGCCGTTCGCCATCGACGACTTCCAGCTGACCTACGTCGAACCCAGGCCCATCCAGACCGACATCCCCTCGCTGAAGGACAGATTGCCGTTCACCGTCGGCGCGGCCTTCTACCGGGGCGCCACCCTGGGCGAGCACGCCAAGCTGATCACCAAGCACTACCAGAGCGTCACCCCCGGCAACAGCCTCAAATGGGACGCCACCGAGCCCGCCGAGGGCGACTTCACCTTCGCCGACGGTGACTACCTGGTCGACTGGGCGACCACCAACGGCCTGGAGTTTCGCGGTCACACCCTGGTGTGGCACAGCCAGACCCCCGACTGGGTGTTCGAGGGCGCCACCAAGGAGATCCTGCTCCAGCGGATGGAGAACCACATCCGCGCCGTGATGGGCCGCTACAAGGGCAGGATCGGCACCTGGGACGTGGTCAACGAGGTCATCGACGAGAACCGGCCGGACGGGCTGCGCCGCTCCCCATGGTTCGAGATCGCCGGCCTCGACTACATCAGGACCGCCTTCCGGGTGGCCCGCGAGGTGGACCCGGACGCGACGCTCGTCATCAACGACTACAACACCGAGTTCCCGCGCAAGCGGCAGGCGCTCTACGACCTGGTCAAGAAGCTGCGCGCCGAGGGCGTCCCGATCGACGCGGTCGGTCACCAGCTGCACGTCAACGTCGAGCAGCCGCCCACCTCGTTCATCGAGGACACGATCGAGAAGTTCGCCGGGCTCGGCGTCGAGCAGCAGGTCACCGAGCTGGACGTGAGCGTCTACACCGACTTCGTGACCTCCTACGACACGGTGCCCGCCGAGATCCTGGCCCTGCAGGGCCACCGGTACCGGGAGATCTTCGACGTCTTCCGGCGGCAGGCGGACCACCTGTCGTCGGTGACGATCTGGGGCGTCGCCGACGACGCGACCTGGCTGTCGTCCTTCCCGATCACCCGGACCAACCCGCCACTGCCGTTCGACGACGAGCTCCAGGCCAAGCCCGCGTACTGGGGCATCGCCGATCCCGGCAGGCTGCCCCCGCTGACCCGGAGCCTGAACGCGCCCGCGGGCACGGTCACGGTGGACGGCAAGCGGGACGACGAGTGGAACCTGCTGCCCGACGCCCCCATCGCCAGGATCGGCGACCTGTCCGCCGGCTGGCAGGCGCGCACCACACCCGCCGGCCTGTACGTACTGGCCGAGGTCAACGATCCGACCGACAACAAGAACGACACGGTCACCCTCACCGTGGGCGGCACGCCGTACCGGATCCAGCGAGGTGGCACGCACGCCCACGGTTTCAGGGCGCACACCAAGAAGACCGCCACCGGCTACCGGGTGGAGGCGCTGCTCCCCTCGGGGACGGCCACCGGTGTCAAGGTCGTCGTGGCCGACGCGGGTGGTCAGCAGATCTCCTGGGCGGGTGAGCTGACTCCCGTCCCGGCGATCAGGACGACCCGCGCGCCGAAGAGGACCCCGGTGGTGGACGGCATCGTGGACGCCGCGTGGAACCAGGCGCCGGAGATAACCACCGGCACCCGGATCCAGAGCACCTCGGGGGCGACCGCCAAGGTGCGGGCGATGTGGAACGCCGGCACCCTCTACGTGCTGGCCCGCGTCACCGACCCCGAGCTCAGCGAGGAGTCGCCCAACGCCTGGGAGCAGGACTCCGTCGAGATCTTCGTGGACCCGCAGAACAACAAGACCAAGGGCTACGACGATGACGACGGCCAGTACCGGATCAGCTTCACCGGCAGGCAGACCGTCGGCGGCACCTTCGACGCCTTCGCGGTCAAGGAGAACCTGACCGGCGTGGCCACCCGCGTCCCCGGCGGCTACGTGGTCGAGGCGGCGATCAGGCTGCCCACGGTCACCCTGGCCAAGGACGCCCTGCTCGGCTTCGACATCCAGGTCAACGACGCCGTCGGCGCCACCCGCGCGGCCGCCGCGACCTGGAACGACCCGACCGGGCGCGGCTACGTCGACACGTCGAGGTGGGGGGTGCTCCAGCTCGTCAAGTAGGCCCGCCCCGGGCCGCCGGGCCCGCCCGCCGTTGGAGCGTGCGGGCCCGGTGCCCCCTCCGGGTACGCGGGTCTCCCGGAAGAGGCCGCCTACCCCGGCCAGGAAGTCACGCGGACGAAGAATCCGCACATGTCAACGGAGGACCCGTGTACGACAACCCTGTCATCCCCGGTTTCCACCCCGATCCCTCGGTATGCCGGGTGGGCGCGGACTACTACCTCGTCACCTCGTCCTTCGAGTGGTTTCCCGGGGTCCCGATCTTCCACAGCCGAGACCTCGTGCACTGGCGGCAGCTCGGTCACGTGCTGGACCGGCCCTCCCAGCTCGATCTGGACGGCGTACGGCCGTCCGGCGGCATCTACGCCCCCACTCTCCGATACCACGACGGCGTCTTCTACATGATCACGACGCTGATGGACGAGCCGGGCAACTTCCTGGTCACCGCCACCGACCCGGCGGGGCCGTGGAGCGACCCGGTCTGGTTTCCCGACACCCGAGGTTTCGACCCCTCGCTCTTCTTCGACGACGACGGCCGCGCCTGGATGACCGGCAGCCGGGAGAGGGCGGCCAGGCGCTACGACGGTGACACCGAGATCTGGCTGCGTGAACTCGACCTCGCCACGCTCAAGCCGGTCGGTGCGGAGTACGTGATCTGGGAGCCGGTGCAGCGCGGCGGCATCTGGTCCGAGGGCCCGCACATCTACCGGATCGGCACCCACTACTACCTGCTGACCTCCGAGGGGGGAACCGCCGAGGACCACGCGGTCATGGTCGCCAGGGCCGAGCGGATCACCGGCCCCTACCAGGGCAACCCGCGCAACCCCGTCCTCACCCACCGCCACCTCGGGTTGCGCCACCCCATCACCAGCGTCGGCCACCCCGACCTGGTCCAGAACGCGCAGGGTGAGTGGTGGTCGGTGCTGCTCGCCACCCGCCCCTACGGCGGTCTTCCCGACGACCCGCCCACGACGGCCGCCGCCCGCGCCTTCCGCGGCTACAACCTGGGCCGCGAGACCTTCCTGACCAGGGTGCGCTGGGAGGACGACTGGCCGGTGTTCGACCAGGTCGAGCCGCGGATGCCGGCCCCCTCGACGCCGGTTCGCCGCTGGCCCGCCGTCCCCGCCTGCGACCACTTCGACGCCGGACGCCTGGCGCCGGACTGGAACCACCTGCGCACGCCCAGGGAGCCGTACTGGAGTCTGGCCGACAGCCGGCTCACCCTCCGCGCGCTCCCGCAGACCGTGTGCGAGCGGGCCGCGCCCAGCCTGGTCGCCCGGCGGCAGCGGCACATCGCCTTCGCGGCCCACACGGTGATGGAGTTCCGTCCGGAGGGGGAGGAGCGCGCCGGGCTCGTCCTGCTCCAGAACGACGACTTCCACATCGCGCTCACCCTCACCACGCGCGGCCTGGAACTCACCCGCCGGGCCGAGGGGGTGGACACCCGCCTGGCCCGCGCCGACATCCCAGCCGGGCCGGCCGGACCGCCCGGACCGCTCTGGCTCGGCGTGGAGGCGCACGGCCAGGACTACCAGGCCCGCTACGCGGTACGGCCCGGCGAGTGGATCGACCTCGGAGATCCGGTGGACGGCCGGATCCTCAGCTCCACCGTGGCCGGAGGCTTCACCGGTGCCATGATCGGTCTGTACGCCACCTCCAACGGCCGGCCGAGCGGCAACACGGCCGCCTTCGACTGGTTCGAGTACCTGCCGCTGCCTTCGTGACCGTCGTTCCGTGGCCACCTGGGCAAGGCTCGGTGTCGTGGGAGTCCTCGAGCGGGGAGCCGTCCCGGAGTGCCGCGGTGCTCGCCTCAGCTCTCCGAGGGGCTGGGGCTTTCCGAGAGGCTCGGGCTTTCCGAAGGGCCGGCACTTTCCGAGGGGCTGGGAGTGGAGACCCTCTCGGCCTTGAGCAGCAGGTCTATGTGCTTCTGCACGATGGGCTTGGCCTCGGTGGCGAGCTTCTTCACCTCGGGTGAGGAACCGTTCTCGATCTCCTGCTCCACGGCGGCGAGGGTCTCGTGGTGGCCGTTGAGCTCCGCGCTGATCCAGGCCCTGTCGAACTCCGCGCCGCTCAGGGCGGACAGCTGGTCGAGCTGCTTGCGCTGCTCCGTGTTGGGCGTGTCGGGAAGCTTGACGCCGAGCTGATCGGCCACCCGGCGGACGGCCTTGTCGAGTTTCTTGTGGTCCTTGACGAAAGTCTTCGCCAGCTTGCGGACGGTCCTGGTGACCTCCCGGTCCTGCTGGCCGGCGGTCTTCTCCCGGGCGGTCTTGCTCGACTCGATCTCGGTCAGGTTGGACTGGTGCGCCTGGACGAGGAAGTCCCTGTCCTGCTGGGTGACGGCCTGGGGGGAGGGGGAGACGACGGCGCCAGCCGTACCGCCCATCGCGGCCACGGTGACCGCCACCAGGATGATCATCTTTCGAACCATCGAACCCTCCGTTGATCAATCCACGGTCGGAACTACTACCTCTCCCTCATATGCACGTATCTCTGGGGATATAGCGCCACAGGCGGTAAATCCTGACAAAAGGTCACATGTGGCCCTGTTGAGTAAGGCGGCCGGTCGGGCGCCCGCCGAACCTCGCCCGTCCCGTCCCATCCGGTGCGAACGCGGACGCCCCGCCGCTCGGATCTCCTGGCGGGGCGTCATGCCGTGATGTCGGGCGGGCACGGGGCCGGTGAGCGCCGGGCCGCCCGCGCGGGCCTTCCGGGCATCGGGTGGCCCACGCGGGTGAGCCGGAAAGGTCAGTGCTTGACGGCCCGAGGGCGGTACGGCTCGGCGAGGAAGGCGAGCTCCTTCTCGCTCAGGGGCAGGTCGACCGCGGCGACCGCGTCGTCCACGTGCCTGTTCTTGGTCGCGCCCACGATCGGCGCCGACAGGCCGGGCTGGTGGAGCAGCCAGGAGAGCGCCACCTGGGCGGGAGGGACCTCGCGCTCCCCGGCCAGCTGGGCGACCCGCTCCAGGATCAGCCGGTCGTTGTCGGCGTCGTCATAGAGGGCCTCGATGCGTGCGTCGCTGCCCGAGCGGGTGGTGGCCTCCGCGGCTCCGGCGCGGGCGAGCAGGCCCCGGGCCAGCGGGCTCCACGGGATCAGGCCCACCCCCTGGTCGCGGCAGAGCGGATTCATCTCCCGTTCCTCTTCCCTGTAGAGCAGATTGTGGTGATTCTGCATCGAGACGAACCTCGTCCAGCCGTGGACCTCGGCGACGTGCTGGGCCTTGGCGAACTGCCAGGCGTACATGCTGGAGGCGCCGATGTAGCGGGCCTTGCCCGCGCGGACCACGTCGTGCAGGGCCTCCATGGTCTCCTCGATCGGGGTTTCCGGGTCCCAGCGGTGGATCTGGTAGAGGTCCACGTGGTCGGTGCCCAGCCGGCGCAGCGAGGCGTCGATCGAGGAGAGGATGTGCTTGCGCGACAGGCCGCGGTCGTTGACCCCCTTGCCCATCGGCATGCACACCTTGGTGGCCAGCACATAGTCGTCCCGGTCGGCGAAGAGCCTGCTCAGCAGCCGGCCGGTGACCTCCTCGCTGCTGCCCAGCGAGTAGACGTCGGCGGTGTCGAAGAAGGTGATCCCCGCCTCGACCGCCCGGCGCACGATCGGCTCGGCGGCGGTCTCGTCGAGCACCCACTCGCCCCACTTGGCGGGATCGCCGTAACTCATCATGCCGAGGCAGACCCTCGACACCTTCATACCGGTGGACCCCAGGCGCACGTACTCCATGTCGAACCTCCAGATCTTCACAACCCTGGGCCCCACGATACGACCGCCGACTTCACCGGCTCCCGCCCCCGCCTGTCCTGCGGTGCGGTCCCCACGATACGACCGCCGACTTCACCGGCTCCCGCCCCCGCCTGTCCTGCGGTGCGGTCCCCACCTCGATCCTCAAGGCACGCTCAGGGCGGGCCGGTACGACGGCGTGCACGCTGTCGGGGTCCGGCGTGTTCCGTTCAGCGGCCGTCGGCCAGTGGCTGGACCCGGTGGGGGACCACGGTGGACAGGGTGATCACCGTGCTGCTCCGCCGCACTCCGGGGATGGCCAGGGTCTGGTCGATGACCTGCTGGATGTGCTCGTGGTCGCGTCCGGCGATGCGGCACCAGACGTCGCCGGGGCCGGTGACGATGTGCGCTTCGAGGACTTCGGGGATCGCTGTGAGGGCGCTGGAGATGTCGGCGCGGGAGGCCTGCTCCACCTCAAGGGTGGTGAAGGCCTGCACCGGATAGCCGAGGGCGTGCGGAGACAGGTTGGGGCCGAAGTCGGTGATCACGCCGTCGGCGATCATCCGGTCCAGGCGGGCCTGGACGGTGCCCCGGGCGACGCCGAGGAGGCGGGCGATCTCCAGCAGGCCGGTCCGGGGGCGCTCCCTGATCAGATGGAGCACCTTACGGTCGAGCTCGTCCAGGCCGTTCCTCCGAGCTGCCAATCTGTCCACCTCCGGAGTGCGGGGCGTGCCCGGCACTGACAATCTGCCAGTGAATCGGTCGCTGTGTTGCCCTGCTTATAACCATAATTCAGACTACGCCTGCATATATATCAACCATGGAGGCGATCGTGGCACGGGAACATTCCCATCCATTCATTCCGTACCGGCCCGTGCGTTATCCCGAGGCCGAGATGGTGACGCGGGGCCGGGAGTTCTACGAACATATGGACCTGCGCCGGAGTGTGCGCTTCTTCAGCGACGAACCGGTGCCGCGCGAGTGCGTCGAGCTGGCCGTCAGGACGGCGAACACCGCACCCTCGGGAGCCCATCAGCAGCCGTGGAAGTTCGTCGTGATCGGCGACCCGGAGACCAGGAGGCGGATCAGGGAGGCGGCCGAGATCGAGGAGCGGCAGAACTACGAGGGCGGGCGGCTGCCCCCGGAGTGGCGTACGGCCCTGGCCCACCTGGAGACCGGCTCCGACAAGGGCTACCTCGAAACGGTGCCGTGGCTGGTGGTCTGTTTCGCGGAGAAGTACGGCGTACGCCCCGACGGAACCAGGGTCAAGCACTACTACGTCAACGAGAGCGTCGGCATCGCCTGCGGGTTCTTCATCGCGGCCCTGCACGCGATGGGCCTGTCCACGCTCACCCACACTCCGAACCCGATGGCGTTCCTGACCGGCATCTGCGGACGGCCGGGCAACGAGCGGCCCTACATCCTGTTCCCGATCGGCTACGCCGCCGCCGACGCCGAGGTCCCCGACCTGGTCCGCAAACCCTTGTCCGAGGCCATGGTCTGACACGGGCTGCACCGATCGCGGAAAATGAGCGTGACGGTCGGCGCGGGGTTCGGCTGCTCATCTCCGGCAGCTCCGTTGAGGGACCCCGCCGACCTTCTCCGGCCAGGTTGTCCCCGAATCGGAGATAGGGCTAGAACGAGATCATGAGCAGCCATATGATCGCCGACCGACTCGCCCGTGCCATCGAGCGGAACCGGGTGCCCGACCTCCACGCCGTCGTCGCCGTCCACCACGGCCAGGTGGTCATCGAGCACTACGGCGAAGGTGAGGACTTCAGATTGAACGAGCCCCTCGGCCACGTGCGCTTCACCCCCGACACGCTCCACGACATCCGCTCGGTCACCAAGAGTGTCGTCGGCCTCCTGTACGGCATCGCCCTGGCCGACGGCCGGGTGCCGAAGCCGCACGAGCCGCTGCTACGGAACTTCCCCGAGTATCCGGACCTCGCGGCGGACCCCCGGCGCGCCGCGCTGACCGTCGAGCACGCGCTCACCATGACGCTCGGTCTGGAGTGGAACGAGAACGTCCCCTACACCAGTACGGCCAACAGCGAGATCGCGATGGAGTCGGCCCCCGACCGCTTCCACTACACCCTGAGACAGCCGATCGTGGAGGAGCCCGGCGTCCGATGGTCCTACTGCGGGGGCGCCTCGGCGCTGCTGGGGCGGCTCATTGAGAAGGGCACGGGAGTGGCACTGAAGGAGTACGCGCGTGCCAGGCTCTTCGAGCCGCTGCAGATCGAGCGTTCCGAGTGGTCGGCCGGTGAGGACGGGGTGGCCCTGGCGGCCTCGGGGCTGCGACTGACCCCTCGTGGTCTCCTCGCGATCGGACGGCTCGTGCTCGCCGGGGGCGCCGGCATCGTGCCCGAGTCCTGGCTGGCGGAGGTCCTGCGTCCGCGGGTACGGATCGACGAGGGGTTCAACTACGGCTACCAGTGGTACGTGGGAGACACCTGGACGGGCGGGTTCGGCAACGGCGGTCAGCGGATCTACGTGGCGCCCGCGCTGGACCTCGTGGTCGCCGTCACCGCAGGCCAGTACGACAGGCCCGATCAGCCGACCGCCTCGGTCGTGCTCGACGAGGTGATCCTGCCGGGGATCGTGGGCTGAGGCGCGCTCACCGCTCCTGCGGGGCGTGCCGTGTCGTCCGGCAGAACACCAAGAAAGTCACAAGTCCGCCAACCTATATTGCGGCTGACGGCCTGCCCGGCAGACGTGAACCGCCCCCGGCGTGGTCCTGGCCATGCCCGGCGGTGAACCGTCCGCCCCTACTCTCCTGGTTCTTTTCACGATGTGGCGACGTCCTCACCGGCAGTCACGATCTCGGGGTTCCCGGACCCCGGTCGGCCCGCCGCCGGACGCCTCCAGCTCGTGTGAGCGGTTCGGACGCATCCACTGAGAGGTCTTTGAGCATGCACAACGGAAGTGACATCGAGGTCCGCTGGCTGAAGTGGGAAGAGGCCGCCGAGGAGATCCTTGATCTCCGGCGGCGGGTGTTCATGTCCGAGCTGGGGTGGAGCGAGGAGAGGGTGCACCACGACAGCGACCCGGAGGGTCTTCACCTGTGCGCCCTGTCCGGGGGGAAGATCGTGGCCGCCATCTCCGCGTACGTCTACCGCCCCGGAGCGCCGGGGTTGGCCGCCCTGGAGTTGCCCGACCTGGACGGGCCGACCGTCGAGATCGGCAAGCGGGTGGCGCTCCAGACCCACCGGGGCCGCCTGATCAGCACGCGGATCGCCAACTCGATGGTGCGGCAGCTCTGCGAGTCGCTCCGCCCGTCCCGGTTCTTCCTCATCGTCCGGCCGAGCCAGTATGACCACCTCCTCGATCGGTACGCGAAGCGGGACTTCGTGGTGCGCGGTGAGGTCGGCTCGGGCGACGACGCGGTCACGGTGATGACCGTGGAGGGCGGAGAGGCCCTGGAGGGGTTCTACCTCAGGCATCGGGAGCTGACCTGGGAGTCGCCGTCCGGTGACGAGCGGCTGGCGATTCCCTCGTTGGTCCGGTTTCTCGCCGACGAGGGCCGCGGTGACCTGCTGGCGGTGGAGCGCCTCGGCGCGGAGAACTTCTATCTGGACCTGCTGTCCCTGCAGGAGGAGGCGCCGCGGCTGAGCGCACAGGGCCGGTTGGTACTCGCCGAGCAGCGGCCACGCCTGGCCTCGACGCCCTTCCCGCCCGCGCCCGCGTCGCTGCTCGACGTCGGCAGTGGGCCCGGAGACTACCTGGCCGCGGTCACCGAGGAGGGCCCGTTCGCCGGGTACGACGTGCGGGGAGTCGAACCGGCTCCCCAGTTGCTCGCCAGGGCCCGCTCGAACTTCCCCGGCCTCACGTTCCGCCAGGGCACCGCGTACGCCACCGGTGAGGCGGACGCGTCGCACGACGTGGTCACGGCGAGCTTCCTCTTCGTCCACCTGCGCAGTCCGGACCTGGCCCTGCTCGAAATGCGCCGGGTGCTGCGGCCCGGCGGGCTGCTGTACGTGGTCGACGTCAACGACGCGGCCTTCCGCGGCCCCGATGTGGTCCGCCGCATGCTCGAGACCTACGACCGTGACTACGCCGCCGACCGTACGATCCTCAACGATCTCCCTGAGCGTGCCGCGGAGTTCGGCTTCCAGCCCGTCCGGCGTTTCTCCACCACGCTCGGCTACGTGGTGGACGCCGAGCCGGGGTTCGGTCCCGATGAGATCCGGCTCGGCAGGAAGGAGGCGTGGAGCCTGCTCTCCTTCGTACAGTCGCAGCACGGTATCGAGGAGAGCTTCCGGGAGGCGCGCGACCACTACTTCGGCGTGGAATGTGAGATCGGGGTGGACATCGAAACCCAGGTCTACCGGAGACGTCCCTAGGCGTACCGCCGACCGCTCCGGCACGCCGCCGGTCCGCTCCGGCCGGGGCGCGGCGGCCGGAGCGAGGCGGGGTCCGGGAAACAGGCCCGGACCCGGTTCGAGGAGCTAAAGGCGCGCCCCGGAGGCCATCGGGGTCACGTCAAGGCGGCCGTCGTCGCAGACGGCCGCCTTGAACGGAATCTCCAGGTGCGCCACCTCGTCCGGCGGGATGATCATCAGCCGTGCGGACGCCGGGCACGACCGGCTCCCGCCGGGCACCTCGCTCCAATGCAGCCTGGCGTGCGCGCTCGCTCCGGGGCGCAGGGTGATCCGCCGGGGCTGGACGTTCTCCCTGCGCGTCCTGGTACGCATCGCGTCGCCGCTGCCGTCGGCTCGTCCGCCTTGCCCGCCGGCCACCGGTCAACGTCTTCCACCGACGGGTCACGCAGCTTGCGCGCACCCACCGTGCGGGGATCACATGCT
>NZ_JBEOWJ010000043.1:0-64477 GCF_040295965.1 Streptosporangium sp. NPDC002544
GTCGCCGCCGGACAATCTTTCATGAGGGCCCTCACCTTTGGTGGGGGCCTTCGTGCTTTCCGGGAAGGGTTCCGAAAGGCCGGGGCTCCCGCCGGTCGGCTGGAATCCGGGCCGTCGGCCGGTGATCCTCGGGTTTTCCAGGAGAGTTCTGGCCGGCCGGTGGGAGCCTTTCTGTTTTCGTATCTCGCGATGGGAAAGGGCCCCACCGGGTGGTGAGGCCCTTTTTTGCGTTGGGGGTACTCGTGTCCGGAAGCCGACCGGGACGTCAGTAGGCTGGAGACGTGGACTATCGAGCGGTTGAACAAGCGATCATGCAGCGTGGAGTCGAGTGGAACTTCGAGCCCAGTCTCGACAGGATCGCCGCGCTTATGGACCTGCTCGGTTCCCCGCAGCACTCCTATCCCGTCGTGCACGTGGCCGGTACGAACGGTAAGTCGAGCACGACCCGGATGATCGAGGCGCTGCTGCGTGAGCGCAATCTGCGTGTCGGCCGGTTCACCAGCCCGCATCTCGTCTCCATGCGCGAGCGCATCAGCGTGGACGGTGCCCCACTGAGTGAGGAGCGCTTCGTCGAGGTCTACGAGGACATCGCGCCCTACCTGGAGATGGTCGACGCTCAAGGGCGACGGCTCTCCTTCTTCGAGACACTCACCGCGATGGCGTTCGCGGCGTTCGCCGACGCCCCCGTGGACGTCGCGGTCATCGAGACGGGAATGGGCGGCATCACCGACGCCACCAACGTCGCGGACGGCGCTGTGGCGGTCATCACGCCCATCTCCCTCGACCATGTCGAATACCTCGGGCCCGACGTCGAGACGATCGCGGGGGAGAAGGCCGGCATCATCAAGGCCGGGGCGACCGCCGTGCTCGCGCAGCAGGAGCTTCCCGCAGCCGCGGTGCTGATGCGGCAGGCGGCCCAGACGGGCGCCACCGTGGCACGCGAGGGACTGGAGTTCGGAGTGCTGGGCCGGGAGCTCGCCATCGGTGGGCAACTGCTCCGGCTCAAGGGTCTCAAGGGTACCTATGACGACATCCTGCTCCCCCTGTACGGCGCTCACCAGGCCGGCAACGCCGCCTGCGCCCTGGCCGCGGTCGAGGCGCTGACCGGCGGGGACGAGCCTCTCGACGCCGAGCTGGTGCGGCAGGCGTTCCTGGGGGTGCGCTCGCCCGGCAGGCTGGAGGTGGTGCGCCGGGGCCCCACGGTTGTCGTCGACGCCGCGCACAACCCGGCGGGGATACGGGCCACTCTGGACGCCGTGCACGAGTCCTTCGACTTCGCGAAGCTCATCGGAGTGCTGGCGGTGTTCGAGGACAAGGACGTCGAGGGCATCCTGGAACTGCTGGAACCGATGATGGACGAGATCGTGGTGACCCGGAACTCCTCGCCAAGGTCCATGGACGTGGACGATCTCGCCGCGCTGGCCGAGGAGATCTTCGGTCTTGACCGGGTGCACCAGGTCGAGCGGTTGGACAGTGCGATCGACAGGGCGATCGGCATGGTCGACGCTCTGGGAGAGTTCAGCGGTGCCGGGGTGTTGATCACAGGTTCCGTGGTCACCGCCGGCGACGCGCGGCTCCTGCTCAAGGCGGACGAGACGCAGTGAGCGGTGAGTGCCGACGGCCGCAGGCCGGGCGACTGAGGAGGAGAGAGAAATGATCACGGTCACTCCGGGCATGAGGCGCCTCTGCGCCAGCGTGCTCGGCATGGAGGCCATAGTCGTCGGGCTGTTCACGCCGGTGGCCATCAACACCCAGGGCGTCGAACCGGCCATCGCGGCCACCGTCGGGCTGGGTCTGGCGCTCCTCTGCGTGCTGGTCATCGGCCTGCTCAAGCGGCCTTTCGCCTACGTCGTGGGAAGCCTGGTCCAGGTGCTCGCCATCGCCTCCGGCTTCATGGTCCCGACCATGTTCTTCCTCGGAGTGATCTTCGCCGCGCTGTGGATCACAGCGATATTCGTCGCTCGCCGTGTCGAGGGCGTGACTTCTCGCTAAAGTCGGCCAACATGGCCGTCCCTCCCATTCAGCCGACTCGGGCAGTGGGCGCCGGGCCCACGGGCCTGGTGCGCGCACTCCGTGTCTCGTTGATGCTCGACGTCGTCCTCGGACTGCTCGTAGCAGTAGTGCTGCCGTTGGCGATCGTCGCCATCCCCAACACCATCTCGGTGGTCGCAGCCCTCCTGCCACCGGAAGTCTCACAGATAGCGATGATCAGGGCGCATGGGCTGGCGCTCCCCGCGATGGTCCTGACCATGCCGGTGGCCGCGGTGCTCGTACGCCGGGTGCGGGCGGCCCCGATGGTGGTCGCGGGGCTGACCCTGCTCGCCTTCGCGGACGCCGCCGGCGGCTATGCAGGGTCCACGGTGCTGGTGGGGGTCCTGCGGGTCCTGCACGGTGTCGGCGCGGGCCTGCTGGTCCCCGCCACCCTGATGGCCGTCTGGGGGCGCTCACCGTTCCTTCGGGCGCTGTGGGCGGCCGCGCTGGCAGCGAGCCTCCTGGCCGCACAGGCGCTCGCGCTCTGGCCCCTCGACCAGGTCGACTCCTGGCGCGTCACCCTGCAGCCGTACCCGATGCTCACCGGGGTAGCGCTCGTGCTGGCCGCGCTCTACCTCGTGCTGTGGCTGAAGGACGGGGAGAGCGCCGCCGGTCCGGGCGCGGTCGTCGCGGCACGCGGGCGCACGCTGTGGGCGGTCGTGCCCGCCGCGGGCGTCGCGGCCCTCGCCCTGGGCAGCACGTTCGACTGGTCGGCGAGTCTCGTGATCCGCGCGGCCCTGGTGTCCGTCGTCGTGCTGCTCGCCCTGGCCTCCTCGGGGGCCTCACGGGGGGCCGCCGGCCGCGCGCCGGCCTACGCGATGGTCGCGGTCGGTGTCGTTGTCCTGCCCACCGCGGCCCAGGTCACCTACGTCGAACTCGGCGGGCTGGGCGGTCCGGGTCTGTCCGGCCTGTGGTCGGCCTTCGCGATCGCCACCGTGGTGGCCCTCCTGGCCGCCGCGCTGACGAACCGGCTGGGCGCCACGGCCATGCCCATGGTCACCGCCGGTGGACTGGTGGTGGTGGTCGGGGGCCTGTGTGCGGTACGGCTGTTCCTTCCCGCTCCGGGCGGGCTCGCGCTGATTCTTCCGTTCACGCTGCTCGCGGGTGGTGCCTCGGTGGCTCTCACCGGCGCGCTGCGCTCCTGTGCCGAGGAGGCCGCGCTCCTGGCGCTGTCGCTGTTCTTCCCCGCGGTGCTGGCCGGATTCCTGCTGGGCAGCGGTGTCCAGGTCGCCCAGCTGCGGGAGGCCAAGACCCCGCAGGCGCTGGTCGACGGGTTCGTGGACGCTCTGCACCTGTGGGCACTGATCGGGGGTGGCCTGGTGCTCGTGGTGATCGTGCTCGCTGCCGTACTGGCCCGTCTCCTGCCGGGGAGTCCGGGAAGTCCGGAGAGCCCGCCGGATGCCGGTACGGCGGACACCTCGCCCGTGGCGGGCCCCACCTCCGGGCTGGTGCCCTCTCCCGCGGGGGAGGTCGATCCCGCCGGCGGGGTACGGCAGGGAGGCGTCATGCGAGGACAGTCAGGGCCCACGGTGGTGCGGCCGCGCTCCGAGGCGATGACCGGTTCCCACACGCAGGTCCGCTCGAAGCCGGAGGCCGGGCCGGTGCGCGGGTCCGTCGCCGCGGCGGGAGGAGGTGCTGGGGCGGGCAAGGGCAACAGGTCCAGGCCCCGGCACGAGCCGGACCGCGTTCCCGAGCGGGACCCCGACACGGAGCCGGAGCCGGAGCCGGAGAAGGTGGTCGCGCCGCCGGTGGTGGTGCCACCGCCCGCGCCCTCTCCGGAGGATGGCCCGGGGAGCGGTCCGGCCCTCCAGTGACTCCGCCGACCACGGGAAAGCGCGCGAAGGGCGGTAAACTTCGCGCGATTACCGCAGTCAGCGACCCATACGTGTTCGAAGGAGAACCTCAGTGTCCGAGCGCACCCTTGTCCTGATCAAGCCCGACGGTGTGGCGCGTGGTCTCATCGGCGACGTGATCGCCCGTGTCGAGCGCAAGGGCCTGAAGGTCGTGGCGCTGGAGCTGCGCACCCTGGACGTCGACACCGCCAAGACGCACTACGCCGAGCACTCCGAGCGGCCGTTCTTCGGTGAGCTGGTGGAGTTCATCACCTCCGGTCCGCTGGTCGCGCTGGTGCTGGAGGGGCCGCGCGCCATCGAGGCCTTCCGCTCCCTCGCCGGCCTGACCGACCCGGTCAAGTCCGCTCCCGGCACCATCCGCGGTGACCACGCTCTGGAGATCGGCGAGAACGTCGTCCACGGCTCGGACTCCCCCGAGTCCGCCGCAAGGGAGATCAAGATCTTCTTCCCGGATCGCTTCTAGGCGCCCGCTTTTATCGTGTTTGTCGGGCCCCGCCGTCCTTCTGGACGGCGGGGCCCGACCTATTTGGCTAACCCAAGATTTTGCTGCGGTAGGCCGGCTCATTGCGCTCAAGGGTGGGTGCGTCACGTTACGATTCGAGTGCGTTCCGTAGTTTTCGCCGACGACCTGACGGAAGGAGGCCAGCCTTCCTCATGGGCAGCAATCTTGCTTTTTTGGGCCGTGACATGGCAGTCGACCTCGGCACCGCGAACACCCTCGTGTATGTCAGAGGGCGCGGAATCGTGCTCAACGAGCCGTCCGTCGTAGCGATCAACAGCATCACTGGGAAGATCGTGGCCGTTGGCATCGAGGCCAAGCGGATGATAGGCCGTACTCCGAGCAACATCATCGCCATCCGTCCGCTCAAGGACGGTGTCATCGCCGACTTCGACGTCACCGAGCGCATGCTGCGCTACTTCATCCAGCGGGTGCACAAGCGCCGCCATTTCGCCAAGCCGCGCATCATCATCGCCGTGCCGAGCGGGATCACCGGGGTCGAGCAGCGGGCGGTCAAGGAGGCCGGATACCAGGCGGGCGCCCGCAGGGTCTACATCGTTGAGGAGCCCATGGCCGCCGCGATCGGCGCCGGGCTCCCCGTGCACGAGCCCACCGGCAACATGGTGGTCGACATAGGCGGCGGCACCACCGAGGTGGCGATCATCTCGATGGGCGGTGTGGTCACCAGCCAGTCGATCAGGGTGGGCGGTGACGAGCTCGATCAGGCGATCATCGCCTTCGCGAAGAAGGAGTACTCGCTGATGCTCGGCGAGCGCACCTCCGAGGAGATCAAGATGGCCATCGGCTCCGCCTGTATCCTCCCGGAGGAGAGCCATGCCGAGATCAGGGGACGTGACCTGGTCAGCGGCCTGCCGAAGACGATCGTGGTGTCGGCGGCCGAGATCCGCAAAGCCATCGAGGAACCGCTCAACGTGATCGTCGACGCGGTCAAGACCACACTTGACAAGTGCCCGCCGGAGCTCTCCGGAGACCTCATGGACCGGGGGATCGCCCTCACCGGAGGCGGGGCTCTCCTCAAGGGCATGGACGAGCGGCTGAAGGCCGAGACCGGCATGCCGATCCACCTCGTCGACAACGCCCTCGATTCCGTGGCGCTGGGTACGGGCAAGTGCGTCGAGGACTTCGACGCACTGCAGCAGGTCCTGGTTCCCGAGCCGCGGCACTGATGAAGGACACCCGCCGGGCACGGGTCAACCTGGGGCTGCTACTGGCCGCCGCGCTCGTGCTCGTGACCATCGACCACCGTTCGGCCGCGCAGTCCCCGTTCGGGCCGCTCCGCATGGTCGGCACGACGTTGTTCGGCACCGCGGAGAGTGTGGGGTCGGGGATCGTGCGGCCGGTCGGCGAGTTCTTCGAGACGATGACCGAGGCTCCTTCCGCGCGTGGACGCATCGAGGAGTTGCTCGCGGAGAACCAGCGGCTCAAGCGGGACCTGGTGGCGCAGAGCCTCGACCGGGGGCGTTCGGAGGAACTGCGCAAGCTGCTCGGGGTCTCGGGCACCGGCGGATACAAGATCCTGCCCACCCAGGTGATCGCTCGGCGCGGGGCTCCCGGCTTCGAGGAGGCCGTCGAGCTCGACGTGGGGCGCGCCGACGGGGTGCGCACCGAGATGACGGTGCTGAACGCCGACGGCCTGGTCGGCAGGGTGATCCACGTGGGCGCGTCCACCTCGACCGTGGTCCTGCTCAGCGACCCCGCCTCGGCGGCCGGAGCCCGGCTGGAGGGAAGCAACGAGATCGGGGTGGTGCACGGGGTGGGGGAGAACGGCCGCCTGGTCCGCTTCCGGCTGCTCGACTCGACCGCGCCGATCATCCCCGGCCACCGCATCGTGAGTTTCGGTTCCCAGCGCGGCACGCCGTACGTGGCGGGGGTGCCGATCGGGGTGGTGGAGCGGGTGGAGGCCACGCCGGGTGAGCTGACCCGTATCGCGTACGCGCGGCCGTACGCCGACCTCACCGCGCTGGACGTGGTCGGCGTGGTGGTGCAGGCGCCGCGCCGGGACCCGCGTGACGCGGTGCTCCCCTCCGGCCCGCGAAAGGCGGCGCCTCCCCGCTTCCAGCGAGAGGGGGTCTGACGGGATGGGGCGCAACGCGATCTTCGTGGCGCTGCTCCTGGGAATCATGATTTTCCAGGTGACCGTCGTCAACAGGCTGCCGCTGCCGGGGCAGGCCGCGCCGGATCTGGTGCTGCTCGCCGTGGTGGGGTACGCGCTGGCCCGCGGGGCGGCGGCGGGGGCGGCCATGGGTTTCGCCGCCGGGCTTCTCAGCGATGTGCTGCCGCCGGCCGCGCACCTGTTCGGGCACCACGCGCTGGTGCTCTGCCTCGTCGGCTTCATCGCGGGGCGCGCGGTGGAGAGCCATCCGGGGGCGGGGCCGCTCGCGGCGCTGGCCTGCGCGGTCGCCGGTCCGGTGATCGCGGTGGCGACCGGCGCCCTGCTGGGAGACCCACGGATCGGCGTGCCCATGCTCACGACCACGCTGCCGCAGGCGGTGCTCTACAACCTGCTTGCCGCGTCGCCGGTGGTGTGGGTGGTGCGAAGGCTCGTCTGCGGGCCGGAGCCACGCCCCGTCCAGGTGCTCGGATACGTCATGCGGAGCCGCTTGTGAGGCACCTCGTGCTGGGGGACACGTGAGCGGCGGTGAGGAGGAGCGAGCATGGGCCTGATGCGGGGGCGGCTGGTCGTGGTGCAGTTGCTGGTGGTGTCGATGCTGGCGTTGCTCGCTGTCCGGCTCTGGCAGGTGCAGGTGGTGCGCGGTCCGGAGTACGTGGTGGCCGCCACCGAGACGCGTACGCGCGATGTCGTCGTTCCCGCGGTACGCGGGCAGATCCTTGACTCGACGGGCCGTCCGCTGGTCCGAAACCGGACCACGCTGGTGGTCTCGGTCGACCGCACCCGCCTGAACCGGATGGAGGGCAACGGCAAGGAGGTGCTCGAGAAGCTGGCCGCCGTGCTCGGCCGTCGCCCCGCCGAGCTACGGGAGCGCATCAGGGCATGCGGGCCGGGGGTCGCCCGTCCCTGCTGGCCGGGCTCTCCGTACCAGCCGATCCCCATCGACGCGGATGTCACCACGCGCGAGGCCCTGCAGATCCTGGAACGGCAGGAGGAGTTCCCCGGGGTCACGGCCGAGGTGCAGGCGGTACGGGAGTATCCGAGCCGGAGCGCGGGAGCGCAGGCGCTCGGCTACCTGCAGCCGATCACGCAGGAGGAGCTGAACAGGCGCGACGGGCTCAGAGCGGCGTTCTCCGGGGTCGACCTGGTGGGCAGGGACGGCCTGGAGTCGGTCTACGACGCGTCGCTGCGTGGGACGCCGGGGATGCGGCGGGTGCAGGTCGACCGGCTTGGCAAGGTCATCGGGGTGGAGCAGCACGTGTCTCCGGTGCCGGGCGACACGCTCATCACCAGCATCGACTCCAGGGTGCAGGCCACGGCGGAGAAGGCATTGGCCGAGGCGATGAAGGGCGCGCCCACGGCGGACGGCGCGGCGGCGGTGGTGCTGGATGTGAAGACGAGCAGGGTCGTCGCTCTGGCCAGCGCGCCGACGTACGATCCGGCGATCTGGACCGGGGGAATCTCCGAGGCGCAGTACCAGCGCCTGCTGTCCGGCAAGGCGGGCAAGCCGTTGGTCTCCCGGGCCATCAAGGGCGAGTTCGCGCCTGGTTCGACGTTCAAGGTGTCGTCGGTGGCGGCGATGCTCAAGGACGGCTACCCGCTGCACGGCCAGTACGACTGCCCGGGGTCCTTCATGGTGGGCGACCGGCCGTTCAACAACTTCCGGGGTATCGGGCTGGGAACGCTCACCCTGCACATGGCGCTGGTGAAGTCCTGCGACACGATCTTCTACCGGGCGGCCTACGAGCAGTGGCTGCGCGACGGCGGGCTCAATCCCAAGGGGAGGACCAAGGAACCGATGGCGGCCATGGCGCGCGCCTACGGTTTCGGCCGACCCACCGGCATCGACCTGCCGGGTGAATCGGCGGGCCGGATTCCTGACCGGGCGTGGAAGAAGACGCTCTGGTCGGTGACCAAGGACACCAACTGCAAGCGGGCCAGGACCGGATACCCGGAGGTGGCCAGGAGCAGCCCCAGCAGGGCCGCCTTCCTCAAGCGGTTGGCGTACGAGAACTGCCTGGAGGGGTACCAGTGGCGGCCCGGTGACGCCGCCAACTTCTCCATCGGGCAGGGCGACGTGCTGGTGACGCCGCTGCAGCTGGCGGCGGCCTACGCGGCGCTGGTCGGGGACGGCAGGCTGCGCAGCCCCCGGCTGGGCTGGGCGCTGGTGCGTCCCGACGGCACCAAGGTCAAGGAGATCGAGGTGCCGGTGGTGGGCAGGCTGCCGCTCTCACCACGGGAGCGGGCCTACATCAAGGGGGCGCTGAGCGAGGTCGCCTCCGACGGCACCGCGGCCGGGGCCTTTGTCGGGTTTCCCATGAACAAGGTCAAGGTCGGCGGAAAGACCGGCACCGCCGAGGTCTACGGCAAGGCCGACACGTCGTGGTTCGCCTCGTTCGCCCCGACGGACAAGCCGCAGTTCGTGATCGTCGCCATGGTGTCCCAGGGCGGGATGGGCGCCCAGACCGCGGCTCCGGCGGTGCGGAAGATCTACGAGGGCATCTTCGGGTTCAAGCCCGACGGCAAGCAGGCCTCCCCGATCCTGCCGGGCGGGCGCCCGGTAAGAGCGCTTCCGGTGATCGCGAAAGACGGGACGGTGGCGCGATGAGGTCCGCTGTGGCATCGGTGACACCGTCCGCGGTGGTGTCCGTGACGGCGTCGGCGGTGACGTCCGCCAGGAGAGCGGCGTGAACCGGGCGGCGGCCGCACCGCCGAGGGCGTCCCTGGCCGGCAGGACGGTGGCGGCGGCCACCGCGGTGGGCCGGATGGACGGGGTGATGCTGGTCGCCGTAACCGCCCTGGGAGTGATCGGCACGATGCTGGTCTGGTCTTCGACCAGGACATGGGCGGCCGGCTCCACGGGACTGGTCAAGAAGCACATCCTCAACCTCGTCATCGGAGCCGTGCTGGCCGGTACGGCCGCGATGCTGGACCACCGGACGCTGAGAACCTTCGCGCCGCTGGTGTACGGCGTGACGCTGATCGGGCTGCTTCTGGTGATCACACCCCTCGGCAGCACCGTGAACGGCGCACACTCGTGGATCATGCTGGGTGGTGGTTTCGCGTTCCAGCCCTCGGAGTTCGCCAAGCTCGGCCTGGTGTTGATGCTCGCCATGCTGCTGGCCCAGCCCGCCCGCGGCACCGACCGGCCGAGGAGCTTCGACGTCGTGATCGCGCTGGTGGTGGCCACCTTCACCATGGGGTTGGTGATGCTCCAGCCCGACCTGGGAACCACGATGGTCATCGGGGTGATCACGGCGGGTGCGATCGTCGTGGCCGGCGCCCGCAAGCGCTGGATCGGCGGGCTCACCCTCGGGGTGCTCGGCGCGGGGGCGGCCGTGTGGTTCCTCGACATCCTGGAGCCGTACCAGATCGCTCGGTTCACCGCGTTCCTCAACCCGGCCAGCGACCCGCGCGGGGTCGGCTACAACAGCACTCAGTCGTTGATCGCGATCGGGTCGGGAGAGGTGTTCGGCAAGGGGCTGTTCGGGGGCGGCCAGACCACCGGCCGCTTCGTACCCGAGCAGCACACCGACTTCATCTTCACGGTGGCGGGGGAGGAGTTCGGCTTTCTCGGTTCGGTCACCGTGGTGGCGCTGCTCGGGGTGATCCTGCTGCGGGGGGTGCGGATCGCGCGGGAGTGCGAGGACCGGTTCGGCACGCTGGTGGCCGGGTCGATCGTGTGCTGGCTGGCCTTTCAGTCGTTCGTCAACATCGGGATGACGGTCGGGATCATGCCGATCACCGGTCTTCCCCTGCCGTTCGTCTCCTACGGCGGTACCGCCACCTTCGCCAACATGATTGCTTTTGGGATGCTTCAGGCGATTCACATGCGCCGGCAGTCTTTCTAGCGCCGGCATGGGTGACTGCCTATGGCACTCTCTCCAGGCGGATATTCTTGATGGCATGTCTGTCGAGTCGCTGTTTCCCCGCCTGGAAGCGCTCCTGCCCAGAGTGCAGAAGCCGATCCAGTATGTCGGAGGTGAGCTCAACTCGACCGTCAAGGATTGGGACGAGACCACGGTTCGCTGGGCGTTGATGTATCCGGACGCCTACGAGGTCGGTCTGCCCAACCAGGGCGTCCAGATTCTCTATGAGATCCTCAACGAGCTGCCGGAGACACTGGCCGAGCGGACCTACGCGGTCTGGCCCGACCTGGAGGCGCTCATGCGTGTCGAGGGCGTACCTCAGTTCACGGTCGACGGGCACCGTCCGGTACGGGCGTTCGACGTGTTCGGTCTCTCCTTCTCGACCGAACTCGGCTACACCAACATGCTGACCGCGCTGGATCTGGCGGGCATCCCGCTGGAGGCGTCGGAGCGGGGCGACGATGATCCGATCGTCCTGGCCGGCGGTCACGCGGCGTTCAATCCCGAGCCGATCGCCGACTTCCTCGACGCCGCCGTGCTGGGCGACGGGGAGCAGATCGCCATCGCGATCACCGAGGTCATCCGGGAGTGGAAGGCCGAGGGCTCGCCCGGCGGGCGCGACGGGCTGCTGATGCGGCTGGCCGAGTCCGGCGGGGTCTACGTGCCGAAGTTCTACGACGTCGACTACCACCCCGACGGCCGTATCCAGCGCGTCGCACCCAACAGGTCGGGTGTGCCGTGGCGGATCCACAAGCACACGGTCATGGATCTGGACGAGTGGCCGTACCCGAAGAAGCCGCTGGTCCCGCTGGCCGAGACCGTGCACGAGCGGTTCAGTGTGGAGATCTTCCGCGGCTGCACCCGAGGTTGCCGGTTCTGCCAGGCCGGCATGATCACCCGTCCGGTGCGTGAGCGCTCGATCACCACGATCGGCGACATGGTCGAGGCGGGCGTGAAGGCGTCGGGTTTCAACGAGGTCGGCCTGTTGTCGCTCTCCTCGGCCGACCACTCCGAGATCGGTGAGGTCGCCAAGGGACTGGCGGATCGTTACGAGGGCACCAACACCTCGCTCTCGCTGCCCTCGACCCGGGTCGACGCGTTCAACATCGACCTGGCGAACGAGTTCTCGCGCAACGGCAGGCGTTCCGGTCTGACGTTCGCCCCCGAGGGCGGCTCCGAGCGGATGCGCAAGGTGATCAACAAGATGGTCACCGAGGAAGACCTGATCAGGACCGTCACCACCGCGTACACCCAGGGCTGGCGGCAGGTGAAGCTCTACTTCATGTGCGGCCTGCCCACCGAGGAGGACGTCGACGTCGAGGGCATCGCCGACCTGGCCAAGAAGGTCATCAAGGCCGGTCGAGAGGCCACCGGGTCGCGCGACATCCGCTGCACGGTCTCCATCGGTGGCTTCGTTCCCAAGCCGCACACCCCGTTCCAGTGGGTCGGCCAGGCCGACCACGAGACGGTCGACCGCAGGCTCAGGGCGTTGAAGGAGGCCCTGCGCGGTGACAGGGAGTACGGCCGGGCCATCGGCCTGCGCTACCACGACGGCAAGCCCTCGATCGTGGAGGGTCTGCTGTCGCGGGGCGACCGCCGGGTCGGGGAGGTCATCCGCGCGGTGTGGGCGGACGGCGGCCGGTTCGACGGCTGGAGCGAGCACTTCTCCTATCAGCGCTGGATGGACGCCGCGGCCAAGGTCGGCGTCGACGTCGACTGGTACACCACGCGCGAGCGCGAGGAGAACGAGGTCCTGCCCTGGGACCATCTCGATGCCGGTCTCGACCGCGAATGGCTCTGGCAGGACTGGCAGGACGCGGTCAACGACGTCGAGGTCGAAGACTGCCGATGGACCCCGTGCTACGACTGCGGCGTCTGCCCCACGATGGGGACGGAGATCCAGATCGGGCCCACCGGGAAGAAGCTGCTGCCACTGACGGTTGTCTGAGGTAGGCGGTGCGTGAGCGCCGCCCACCCAAGAGACGACGACCACGACTTTGGAAGGACGACACCACCCTGAAACCCGCTCCCGACGGGCCGCCGCCCGCGCCAGTGGTGCAGCGCCTCCGTGTGCGCTACGCCAAGCGCGGCCGCCTGCGCTTCACCAGCCACCGCGACATCTCCCGGGCGCTTGAACGCGCGGTCCGGCGAGCCGACGTCCCGGTGGCGTTCAGCGCGGGCTTCTCGCCCCACCCGAAGATCTCCTACGTGGGAGGGGCCGCACCCACCGGGGTCGCCAGCGAGGCCGAGTACCTCGAGATCAGCGTGACGCGCGAGTGTGACCCGGAGCGGCTACGAGCCGCTCTGGACGCCTCGTTGCCTCCCGGTCTCGACGTGCTTGACGTCGTGGAGGCCGGCCCCGCGAGTCTGTCCGACCAGATGGAGTGCTCGGCGTGGGAACTGCGGCTGCCCGGAGCCGATCTCACCCTCGCCGGTGTCGCGGTTGAGAGATTCATCGCCACCGATCACGTCGAGGTCGAACGCCTTACCAAGAAGGGGATGCGACGTTTCGACGCGCGGGAGGCGGTGCTGAGCCTCGCGGCATTTGAGGGCAAAGGGACAACAGCAGGTCAGGCGTCCAGTCGGCCATGTGTCATACTTCGCATGGTTGTACGGCACGCAACTCCTGCCGTTCGACCCGACGACGTTCTCACTGGACTGCGTCTTGTGGCTGACTTCGCGCCGCCGGTGCCCCCCGAGGTGACCAGGCTGGCGCAGGGCCCGCTGGACGTTCGCACCGGTGAGCCCGCTGATCCGTTCGGCCTGGACCGCGACATTACGCGCGGCGGCGAAGCGGAACCGGTGGGCAGGCACGTCGGCGGCGACATATAGGACTTGGCGCCGGGCTATGAGCCTGGCGGACAGTGAGAGACGAGAGCTCCCGCGCGGCGCGGAGACGTGCCCGGGAGCTGAACGGGAGAGCGCCCGCATGCTCGACAACGAGCCCAACGCCGGGGTCAACAGCCTCGGTGGGGACACGACAACAGAAGAGACGCGGCCACCGGCGCCCCGGCGCAGGGCCGCGAGCCGACCCGCAGGACCTCCGCCGGAGGAGCCGGATTCGGCTCCCGAAGTCGTGACGGCACCCGCACCCCGGGCGGCGTCCGGCATCTCGCCGGAACCGTCGGCGGCCGGTGCGTCCGGGCCCGCGGCGGAGCCCGCGAAGGCTGTGGAGCCCGCCGAGGCGGCAGAGGTGAAGGAGGCCGCGCCCAAGCGCGCCACCAGGCGCAAGACCACCGCGACGGACGGCACCGCCACCACCACGCGGCGTAGTCGTGCGAAGAAGGTGGCCGAACCGGTCGCCGAGCCTGTCGAGACGGCGGCCGCCGCCGTTCAGGAGCCCGCCGCCGAGCCCGCGCCGCAGGAGGAGCCCGCCGCCCCTGCCAAGCGCACCCGTACGCGCAAGAAGGCAGTCGTGCGGGAGGAGCCGGCCGTGGCCGAGGAGGTCACCGGCGAGGTGCCCACGGCCGGGGCGGAGGAGGCCGAGGCGGAACTGCTGCTCGAGCTGCCCGTCGACGAACCGCTCGATGACGAGCCCGCGGGTGAGGACCTCATCGAGGAGGCCGTCGAGGAACGGCGGCCGGGGCTGTTCGCCGACCCCTTCGGGCTGGTCGCCCAAGAACGTTCCGAGGTGCCCTCGGTGACCTTCCAGGCACCCGCGGCGGTGTTCCAGCCGCTGTTCCAGGCCCCCGACCCGCAGCGGGCCACGCAGCCCGCCGCCCGGCCCGCGCCGGTCCAGCCTCCCGCGCCGCAGCCGGAGCCCGAGCCCGTCGAGGCGAAGGCCGAGATCGCCGAGGAGCCCGAGGACGAGGACACGGACGGAGACGAGGACGCCGGTGGCCGCCGGCGTCGGCGCCGCAGGGGTGGCCGGGGCCGTGGCAAGACGCGGGACCTCGACGAGAGCGAGGAGACCGAGGCCGAGCAGGACGAAGAGGACAGGCCCGAGGCCGAGCAGGACGAAGACTCGGAGAGCGGCAGCTCGCGCCGGCGTCGCCGCAGGCGGCGCAGGGGCACCGACGAGGCGGGAGAGGTCCACGACGACCCGCCGAACACCGTGGTGCGCATCCGCGCGCCCCGCGCCGGGCGCAGCACCTCGGTGGACGAGGTGCAGAGCGTGCGAGGCTCGACCCGCCTGGAGGCCAAGAAGCAGCGCCGCCGCGAGGGGCGCGAGCTTGGCCGCAGGCGTCCGCCGATCATCACCGAGTCGGAGTTCCTGGCCCGCAGGGAGTCCGTCGAGCGCATGATGGTGGTCCGCCGTACCGGCGGGCGCACCCAGATCGCGGTGCTGGAGGACGGGGTCCTCGTCGAGCACTACGTCAACCGCGAGGCGAGCCAGTCGTACGTGGGCAACGTCTATCTCGGCAAGGTGCAGAACGTCCTGCCGAGCATGGAGGCCGCGTTCGTCGACATCGGCAAGGGCCGTAACGCGGTGCTGTACGCCGGAGAGGTGAACTTCGACACCGCCGGGCTGGAGGGACAGCCCAAGCGGATTGAGGTGGCGCTGAAGTCGGGCCAGTCGGTGCTGGTACAGGTCACCAAGGACCCGATGGGGCACAAGGGCGCCCGCCTGACGAGCCAGATCAGCCTGCCCGGGCGCTACCTGGTCTACGTGCCCGACGGCTCGATGACCGGGATCAGCCGCAAGCTCCCCGACAAGGAGCGCACCCGCCTCAAGAGCATCCTCAAGAAGGTCATGCCGGAGAACGCCGGGGTCATCGTCCGCACGGCCGCCGAAGGCGCGTCGGAGGACGAGCTGAGCCGCGACGTGGCCAGGCTGTCGGCGCAGTGGGAGAACATCCAGCGCAAGGCCAAGTCGGCCAGCGCGCCGGAGCTGCTCTCCTCCGAGCCGGACCTGACGGTCCGGGTGGTCAGGGACGTGTTCAACGAGGACTTCTCCTCGCTGGTCGTCGCGGGAGACGAGGTGTGGGAGACGGTCGACGAGTACGTCCGTTATGTCGCCCCGCACCTGGCCGACCGCCTCAGCAGGTGGGAGGAGGACGGTGACGTCTTCGCCGCCTACCGGATCGACGAGCAGATCGCCAAGGCGATGGAGCGCAAGGTCTGGCTGCCCAGCGGTGGCTCGCTGGTGATCGACCGGACCGAGGCCATGACCGTGGTCGACGTCAACACCGGCAAGTTCACCGGCCAGGGCGGCAACCTTGAGGAGACCGTCACCCGCAACAACCTGGAGGCGGCCGAGGAGATCGTCCGCCAGCTCAGGCTGCGCGACATCGGCGGCATCATCGTCATCGACTTCATCGACATGGTGCTGGAGAACAACCGGGACCTGGTGCTGAGGCGGCTGCTGGAGTGCCTGGCCCGCGACCGTACCAAGCACCAGGTCGCCGAGGTCACCTCCCTGGGTCTGGTCCAGATGACGCGTAAGCGGGTCGGTCAGGGGCTCCTGGAGGCGTTCTCCACGGTCTGTGAGTGCTGCAACGGCCGCGGCCTGCACGTCTCGACCGAGCCGGTCGAGGGCAAGCCGGAGCCGCGTGGTACGCAGGGCAAGATGGCGGTCGAGAAGGCCGTCGCGGAGAAGCTCGGCAAGGACGGTAGCCACGCTGTGGCGGCCGGTGACCAGTCGGGTCGTGATACGGTGACCGATGCGCTTGATGGAGTCCAGAATGAGGACGGTCAGGCAGCACAGGCTTCTGGCCGGGGGCGGAGACGCTCCCGCAAGGCCAGGTCGGCCGAGTAGGTCCTGTCCCGCAGATTTTGCCGTGGCGTGGGTCTGCCGGACGGTGTCTCGTAGGGCGGAAGAGGAGCTCATAGCGTGCTATGGGTGACGGAACCGTCGCGAGGCCCCGTCCGGGTGACCAAGGCAGGCAGAAGATCCAAGGAGCAGGACCTGAGGTCGGCACCTCCGACGTTCCGCCCGGTTCGACCAGGACACCGTCAATCCGGTATTCTGGTGAACCGGTGCGCTCATGGCGCGCCCTGTTCGCGCGCCTACCCGGTACGTCATCAATGACCACAGCCGGATGCGGGGCGCAGCATCCAGCGAGCAAGCAGTCAGAAGAAGGGTTCCGCGGTGTACGCGATCGTTCGTTGCGGCGGCAGGCAGCAGAAGGTCTCCGTCGGTGACGTCCTTGAAGTGGACAAGGTCGCCGGCGAGGTCGGTTCCACGGTTTCGCTGCCGACGGTCCTCGTCGTCAACGACGGCGACGTGACCACCGAGGCGGGCAAGTTCACGGTTGCCGCCGAGATTCTCGGTGAGACCAAGGGTCCGAAGATCCGGATTCTGAAGTACAAGAACAAGTCGGGGTACAAGAAGCGCCAGGGTCACCGCCAGCGGTACACCCAGGTGAAGATCACCGGCATCGACCAGGCCTGAGTTTCGGGAGTTTTGCGAGATGGCACACAAGAAGGGCGCGTCGTCCACTCGGAACGGCCGCGACTCCAACGCCCAGCGGCTCGGTGTGAAGCGCTTCGGCGGTCAGCTGGTCAACGCCGGCGAGATCATCGTTCGTCAGCGTGGCACCCACTTCCACCCCGGCGACAACGTCGGCCGTGGCAGTGACGACACGCTGTTCGCGCTGGCCGCAGGCCACGTTCTGTTCGGTGTCAAGCGCGGGCGCCGCGCGGTGAGCATCGTTCCGGTCGCGGAGTAGATTCGCACCGACAGACGTTGAGGGCAGGGGTGGATCGCATTCGGCGGTCCACCCCTGTTCGCGTTTTCCGCAGAAGTTCCCGTAGATAGAGGTAGGAAAGTAGAGATGCCGGACTTTGTGGACCAGGTGGTCCTGCACATCAAGGCCGGTGACGGGGGAAACGGCTGCGCCTCTGTCCATCGGGAGAAGTTCAAGCCGCTGGGGGGCCCGGACGGGGGCAACGGTGGCCGCGGCGGCGACGTGATCCTGGAGGTGGACGCCAACACGGCGACGCTCCTGGAGTACCACCGCCGCCCGCACCGCAAGGCCGACAACGGCAAGCAGGGACAGGGCTCCAACCGCGACGGTGCCAACGGTCCCGACATCGTCATCCCGGTGCCGGACGGCACCGTGGTCAAGGACGCCGACACCGGTGAGGTCCTCATCGACTTGGTCGGCGCGGGCACCCGCTATGTGATCGCCGAGGGCGGGCACGGCGGGCTCGGCAACGCCGCACTGGCCAGCGCCAAGCGCAAGGCCCCCGGGTTCGCGCTGCTCGGCGAGCCCGGCGACGAGCTCGACGTGATGCTGGAGATGAAGAGCGTCGCCGACGTGGCGCTGGTCGGCTTCCCCAGCGCGGGCAAGTCCTCCCTCATCGCGGCCCTGTCCGCGGCCCGGCCGAAGATCGCCGACTACCCGTTCACCACGCTGGTCCCCAACCTCGGGGTGGTCACCGCGGGCGCGACCGTCTTCACGGTCGCGGACGTCCCCGGCCTGATCCCCGGCGCCTCACAGGGCAAGGGCCTGGGGCACGAGTTCCTGCGCCACGTCGAGCGCTGCAACACGCTGGTGCACGTGATCGACTGCGCCACGATGGAGCCGGGCCGCGACCCCATCAGCGACTACGAGGCGATCGAGGCCGAGCTCGCGGCGTACGGCAAGCTGGAGGACCGGCCGCGCCTGGCGGTGCTCAACAAGTCCGACGTGCCCGACGCCCGCGACCTGGCCGACATCGTCGGGCCGATGCTCGAGGAGCGGGGGCTGCGGGTCTTCTCGATCTCCGCGGCCACCCACGAGGGGCTCAAGGAACTGACCTACGCCATGGGGGAGATGGTCGCCGCGGCCAGGGCCGCCGCCCCTGTCCCCGAGCCGACCCGACTGGTCATCAGGCCCAAGCAGCACGGTGACACCGGATTCGCCGTCCGCCGGATCGACGAGGACACCTTCCAGGTCACCGGGGCCAAGCCGGAGCGGTGGATCCGCCAGACCGACTTCACCAACGACGAGGCCGTGGGCTATCTGGCCGACCGGCTGGAGCGGCTCGGTGTCGAGGAGGAGCTCACCAAGGCCGGGGCGAAGGCCGGGGCCGAAGTGATCATCGGTTCCATGGAGAACGGCTACATCTTCGACTGGCAGCCGACGCTCAACGCCGAGGCCGTGCACCAGGGGCCGCGCGGGTCGGACAACCGGCTCGGTTAGTACGCTTCCCGCTGTTCTTCCAGTGATCATTTTTGAAAGGTGCGTGTCGTGGACTCTGCGCGCGAACGGATCCGTAAGGCCTCACGCCTCGTCGTGAAGGTGGGTTCGTCCTCGCTCACCACTCCGCAGGGAATGATCGACGTCGACCGGGTGGACGCCCTGGTCGACGTGCTCGGCGCCCGGCGGAAGTCCGGCACCCAGATCGTGCTGGTCTCCTCGGGCGCGATCGCGGCGGGCCTCGGCCCGCTGGGCCTGGCGGCCAGGCCACGCGACCTCGCCACCCAGCAGGCCGCGGCCTCGGTCGGCCAGGGTGTGCTGGTGGCCCGCTACACCTCCTCCTTCGCCAGGTACGGCCTGCGGGTCGGTCAGGTGCTGCTGACCGCCGACGACATGATGCGCCGCTCGCACCACGTCAACGCCGAGCGCACGCTGGCACGCCTGCTGGAGCTGGGCATCGTCCCGGTGGTCAACGAGAACGACACCGTGGCCACCGACGAGATCCGATTCGGCGACAACGACCGCCTCGCCGCCCTGGTCGCACACCTGACCAGGGCCGACGCGCTGGTGCTGCTGTCGGATGTGGACGCCCTCTACGACGGCGACCCCCGCCGCCCCGGCGCCCGCCGGCTCACCGAGGTGCGCGGGCCCTCCGACCTCGTCGGGGTCGAGCTCGGCAAGGGCGGCGCGGTCGGCACCGGTGGCATGGTCACCAAGGTTCAGGCCGCCAAGATCGCCACAGGGGCGGGCGTTCCCGTGGTGCTGACCGCCGCCGCGCACGCGGCCCAGGCCCTCGCGGGAGCCGATGTCGGCACCTACTTCCACCCGGAGGGCCGCCACCCGGGCACCCGCCTGCTCTGGCTGGCCCACGCCACCACCGGCCGAGGCCGGCTCCATCTGGACTCCGGCGCCGTCGAGGCCGTGGTGAGCCGCCGCAAGTCACTGCTTCCCGCGGGGGTCACGGCGGTCGAGGGCGACTTCGCGGCGGGCGACCCGGTGGATCTGTGCGAGCCGCTCGGCCAGGTGATCGCGCGCGGCCTGGTCAACTTCGACGCGGGGGAGATCCCCGGGCTGCTCGGCCGTTCCACCAGGGAACTGGCGGCCACCCTGGGGCCCGAGTACGAACGAGAGCTCATCCACCGTGACGACATCGTCATACTGGAATCCCACCACTAGTTCTTTTTGGAGCGCGAGATGTCCGAGGACTTCCTGAAGGTAGCCCTGGCGGCTAAAGAGGCCGCCGCCGAGCTGGCCCCGCTGCCGAGGGCGCCGAAGGACGCCGCGCTCCGGGTGGTCGCGGACGCGCTCGTGGCCGGGTCCGCCGAGATCGTCGCGGCCAACGCGCTCGACGTCGAGAAGGCCAGGGAGAGCGGGACCTCCGAATACATGATCGACCGTCTCAGCCTCGACGAGGCCAGGATCGAGGCGATCGCCGAGGCGGTCCGTCAGGTCGCCGACCTTCCCGACCCGGTGGGTGAGGTGATCCGGGGCAACACGCTGCCCAACGGACTGGAGTTGCGCCAGCTCCGGGTCCCGCTCGGGGTGATCGGCATCATCTATGAGGGCCGGCCCAACGTGACCGTGGACGCCGCGGCGCTCTGCCTCAAGAGCGGCAACGCCACCCTGCTGCGCGGCTCCTCCAGCGCGTACGAGTCCAACACGGTTCTCGTCAGGATCATGCAGGAGGCGCTGGCGGGCACCGAGGTGCCCGCGGGGGCCGTCCAGCTGGTTCCCGGGCTGACCCGCGACTCGGTCAAGCAGCTCATGCGGGCCCGCGGCCTGGTCGACGTGCTGATCCCGCGCGGCGGGGCCTCGCTGATCAATTCGGTGGTGGAGGAGTCCACGGTCCCGGTGATCGAGACCGGCGTGGGCAACTGCCACGTCTATGTCGACGCCGACGCCGACCTCGACCTGGCGATCCAGATCCTGATCAATGCCAAGGTCCAGCGCCCCTCGGTCTGCAACTCCGCGGAGACGCTCCTGGTGCACGCGGCCGTGGCGGACACCTTCGTGCCGCGCGCACTGGCCGCGCTGGAGGCGGAGGGCGTCACGGTGCACGGTGACGCCCGCGTCGCGGCGTACGGTGACGTGGTGCCCGCCGACGAGGAGGACTTCCGGATGGAGTACCTCTCGCTGGACATCGCGGCCGCCGTGGTCGACTCGCTGGAGGACGCGGTCGCGCACATCAGGAAGTACGGCTCAGCCCACACCGACGCGATCGTCACGCGCTCGGTCAGCGCCTCCCGCAGGTTCGTCGCCCTGGTCGACTCCGCGGCCGTGGCGGTCAACGCCTCGACCCGGTTCACCGACGGCGCGGAGTTCGGCTTCGGCGCGGAGATCGGCATCTCCACCCAGAAGCTGCACGCGCGCGGCCCCATGGGCCTGCCGGAGCTGACCTCGACCAAGTGGGTCTACACCGGCGAGGGCCACCTGCGCACCAGCGAGGGTACGGTCCTCGCCTCGGCCGAAGCCCGCCTGAGGTAGGGGCGCGGGCCGCGGAGCGTTCCCGGCGCCGAGGACCAACGGCGTCGGGAACGCTCCGCGAGCCGCACGGTACGGGTGATCCATCGGGGTTCCGGGATCATCGCGCTGCCGGGCGCTCCGGGGTCTACGGTGTAGTCGGCACTCCGGAGGTTCATCGGGGATCTCGTTCGGTGACTTTGATCGTCACTGAGCGTTATGGTGTGTCGCTCCGTGTGATCACGGTCGCTTATGGTTTGACTGGACTTCATGGAAATCGTCGTTGCATTCCTCTTCATAGCTTTTGTCGTTTTTGGTGCGGACCGGCTACTGCTGCTCATGGAGAGCCGCGGGCATGTCAACTGGCGCCGCACCCGGCGCCGTGACCTGTCGGCGGAACCCACCGCGAAGCTCGACAGCCTGCTGGAAGACCCGGTCCGCAAGCCCACGCGCCGGCCCTGAGAGGCCCCGCCCGTGGCCTGACCCGAGCCTGACGAGGCGCACGAGGAGGCGCGCGTCCCGCCATGCCGATCTTTTCAGGAGTCCGGCGTGCCATCGGGAAAACGTCACACTCGCCCGCTATGGTGTGGTCTCCTACGGCTGGACAGCAGGGAAGCGAGCGGGAGCGAGCGACCCGATAGGCGCAGCGGTCCCTGACCCATGTGGCCGACGCAGGAGGTCACATGGGTCGTCTCGGGCGGGTCGGTCCTTACACGTTGCTGGAGCGTCTCGGCCGGGGAGGCATGGGCGAGGTCTACCTCGCCGTCGGCCGCCGTGGTGACAACGTCGCGCTCAAGGTCCTCCACGACATGGTCGACACCGACTCCGAGGCCCGGATGCGTCTGGAGCGGGAGGTCCGTGCCCTTCGCAGGGTCGAGAGCCCCTACGTGGCCCGCGTCGTCGACGCCGACCTCAACGGTGATCGGCCCTACCTGGTCATGGAGCACATCGAGGGAGAGACCCTCCTGGAGCGGGTACGGCGCGGCGGCCCCCTGGACGGAGGTCTGCTCACCCTCGCACAGGGGCTGGCCACCGCCTTGTCGATCATCCACGCGGCCGGGGTCGTCCACCGTGACCTCAAACCCGCCAACGTGCTGGTCAACGAGGACGACGAGCCCGTCCTCATCGACTTCGGCATCGCCCACGTCCTGGACGCCACCAGACTCACCCTGACCGGCACCTTCCTCGGCACCCCCGGTTACACCGCCCCCGAGCTGTTCGCCGACGAGCCCGTGGGCGAGCCCGCGGACGTGCACGCCTGGGCGGCCACCGTGGCCTTCGCCGCGACCGGCAGGCCCACCTTCGGCAGGGGCACGGTCGAGGCGCAGATGTACGCGATCCTCAACGGTCAGGCCGATCTTGAGGGTGTCCCGGCAGCCCTGCTGCCCCTGATCCGCGCGGCCCTGCACCGTGAGCCGGCCAAGCGCCCCACCGCGGCCCTTCTCGCCGGCCGCCTCGGCCGGCTCGCCCGGGTGGCCTCGCCCGAGGCGGGAGTCTCCCAGAAGGCGGCAGGCTCCGCGGGGGAGAAGCCCGGCGGAGCCAGGAAGCAGGAGAGCCGTCCCAAGCCCCGCGCCAAGGGCGACGAGCCCGCGAGGAGCGGCCGATCGGCCAGGGGAAGGTCGCCCGCCCCGGCGGCGGAAGGCTCGGCGGGGCCCGCGCGGGCGGTACGCCCCCCTGCCGCCGCGGAGGGCACGTCACGTGGCGGACGGGCGGCGCTCGCCTCCGGTGAGGCGCCCCGCGCGGGGCGAGCGCTCCCCGCGGCGGGGGAGACGTCGCGGGGCGGGCGTCAGGCCTCCCCGGCCGCTGAGGCGTCCAGCGGTGGGCGTGCGGCTCTCGCGGCAGGTGAGGCGTCGCGGGGCGGGCGTTCCTCCGCCGCGGATGGCCGGGCGACCCGGCGCCGGGCGGGCAGACGGTCCGGCGGCGCGGCAGGGGAGGCTCAGGCCCCTGGCCGGGCAGGGCCGCTGCCCACGGGCAACGCGGCGCTGCTCCTGCTGGCGGTGCTGGCCGTGCCGTGCGTCGTGGCCACGGTCATCTGGCCGCCGGCCACCTTCGCCGTCACCGGCCTGTTCGCCGCACTGGCCCGCGCGCTCTGGGGCGGGCACTGGCTGGTCAGGAAGCGCAAGTCGGCCAGGGTCCGGGTGGCCCTGCGGGTGCTGGGCTTTCCGGTGATCTTCGCCGCCTCGCTGCTGACCGTCCTGGCCTGGCCGGGGCTGCCGGCGGCCGCCCTGGCGGGTCTCGCACTCTGGCTGACCCTCGGTGGCTCGCTGCCACCGGAGTGGTGGCTGCACTCGGCCCCGATCGCCGTCTCCGGCGTCGTGTTCGGCGTCGTCTGTGGCGGTCTCCTCGGCCGGGAGATCGAGCGGATCGGCGCCGAGCTCGTCGAGCTCCGCAAGGAGGGACTGCGCGCGCTCGCCGTGCTGGGCGGCTTCGTCGCCCTGTGCTCGGCGGCCGTACGCGCGATCGCCCTTCTCGTGTAGGGGGCGTCCTTTCGTCGAAAAGGCCCCCGGCGCCAGGTCCCGGCCGGTGGTGGGGGTCGTGCCGGCTCAGGCGACCTTGGGCGGTGTGGCGGCCCAGGTGTCGTGGGAGGCCGGGGCGCCGGTGATGTGCCCCACGTTCGTTCAGGCGCCGCGGTCGGTCCCCTTGCCCGCGGGATCACCGTTGACCTTCAGGGGGCGCGGCAACGCGTTCCGGGGCCGTACCTATCGAATAAAAAAGGGCCCGTCCGGGCCCTTTTGGTGGAACTCGCGGCTAATTTCCATCGCGGCGGGAGAAGCGATTGAAGATGCGCTCCCCGGCGTTGACAGCACCTTCCGCCACGTCGCGCAGAACACCGATGAACGGGTCCTGGGACTGCGACCAGGACTCGCGGTAGGAGCGGGCGGCAGCCCGGACCTCCTCGGAGATCTTCGCGTTGGAGTCGTCGGCGCGGCGGGGGTAGTCGCCGGCGATGATCGTGTCGTACTCGCCGCCGCGGCGCCACTTGTCGAGCTCGGCGACGCGGGAGACGGCGAACGGATGGGTGGTGCCCAGCAGGTTGAGGACCTTGAGCAGGCCGTCGCGGACGTCGCCCGCGGTGTCGTACTCCCGTGCCTGGTCGAGGAAGGCCTCGATGTTCATCTCGTGCAGGCGCGAGCCGCCGGCGAGCTTCATCAGGGCGCGCAGCGCCGCATCGGGGTCCTGGCCGCAGAGCAGGCCGCCGCGGTCGGCGGAGAGCTCGGACTTGCGGTGCCACTCCTCCAGGCCGGCCACGATCGCGCGCAGGCCGATGTAGCCGAGCGGGATCCAGGCCACGCGCGTGGCCAGACGGGTCAGGATGTCGAGCATGGTGCGGTAGACGGCGTGGCCCGACAGGATGTGGGCGGTCTCGTGGCCGATGACGAAGCGCTGCTCCTCCAAATCCATCAGGTCCAGCAGGCCGGTCGTGACGACGATGAACGGGTCGTCGAAACCGATCGCCTTCGCCTGCACCAGCGGGCTCTGCTGCACGTAGACCTCGGGAATGCGGTGGAGGTCGAGCGTGTAGGCCGCGTCGCGGCCCATGTCGTGCAGTGCTCGGAACTGCGTGTCACCGGTGCGTACGGCCGAGGCGAGGTAGATCAGGCGCAGGCGGCGCTCACTGACCAGGCCGGACATCTGCTTGAGCACCGTGTCGAATCCGCTGAGCGATCGGAGGGCGACCAGCGCGGACCGGTCAGCGGGATGTTCGTAGGCGCGTGAGCTGATGCCGGGAAGCTGCACGCGGTTGCGATCCGGGGTGGTGGTCATGTCCGGCATGCTACGTCGGGTCTGCCTGCCACGCGCGGGGGGTGATTAAAAGCTCTGTACGGCTTGCGCGTATGGTCCGTTTCATGATGAACGCGCCTACCGGTCGGGGGAAGCGGCGCCTGGGCGTCATGGGCGGGACCTTTGATCCGATCCACCATGGTCACCTGGTCGCGGCCAGTGAGGTCGCCCACCACTTCGACCTCGACGAGGTGGTCTTCGTGCCGACGGGACAGCCCTGGCAGAAAGCCGACAGGACCGTCTCCGCCGCGGAGGACCGGTATCTCATGACGGTCATCGCGACCGCGTCCAACCCTCGCTTCTCGGTGAGCCGCGTCGACATCGACCGCCCGGGGCCGACCTTCACCATCGACACGCTCCGGGAGATCTCCTCTGCCTGGGGGCCCGACGTCGATCTCTACTTCATCACCGGCGCCGATGCCCTGGCCCAGATCCTGAGCTGGCGCGACGTCGACGAGCTGTTCACCATCGCGCACTTCGTGGGTGCCACCAGGCCCGGCCACGTCCTGCACGACCCCGGCCTTCCCGAGGGGAAGGTCAGCCTGGTGGAGATCCCGGCGCTGGCCATCTCGTCGTCGGAGTGCCGCGAGCGGGTGGCCGCCGGGGAGCCCATCTGGTACCTCGTGCCCGACGGCATCGTCCAGTACATCAACAAGCGTGGCCTCTACGGCAAGGCGTCATCTGAGGGGGATCGTCCCCGGCGGTTGGGGCAGGGCAGGCCGGAAGAGAATCTGTGAATCGCGATGATCTGCGGAAATGGCGCAAGTTAGAACGTGTTTCGCTATGATTTGAGAAGTTTGCGTGGGACGGGTGTCCACAGCTCAACCGGCTTGATCGCCGAATGACCCGGGCACCTGCCCGTCCCACCCGAGATCGGCAGGCGCGGCCCCGACCGCGCGGTACGCCCCCGATCAGACCGCCAATCCGTTTGCGGTACGGAATCGGGCGGCCCACGATAGGCGTTGTTCGAACGGTGGCTCTTCAACGAGCGCCGAATCGGGCACCCTGATAGGTGACAGCGCCGACTAGCAGGAGGACTGACCCACACCGTGACAGCAACCGACAGATCCATCCAGCTCGTCAGGCTCGCCGCCGAGGCGGCGGCGGACAAGCTGGCCGATGACATCCTCGCCTATGACGTGAGCGACCAGCTCGTCATCACCGACGCGTTCGTGCTCTGCTCCGCCACCAACGACCGCCAGGTCCGCGCCATCGTCGACGAGATCGAGGATCGGCTGCGGATCGAGGCCGACGCCAAGCCCGTCCGCCGCGAGGGCGAGCGCGAGGGCCGCTGGGTCCTGCTGGACTACATCGACATCGTCGTGCACGTCCAGCACGAGGAAGACCGCACCTTCTACGCGCTCGAGCGCCTGTGGAAGGACTGCCCCTCCATCGCGCTGCCGGACAGCGTGACCCAGGTCGCCGCCCAGCGCGCCCGCGGGGCGGTAGCTGAGTGAGCCGTCGCGTCGTCTGTCTCAGACATGGTCAGACGCTGTGGAACGTCGAACACCGCTTCCAGGGCCACAGCGACATCCCGCTTGACGAGACCGGGATCGCGCAGGCGACCCGTGCGGCCTCGCTGCTCGCCGCGCTCCGCCCGAGCATGATCGTCTCCTCCGACCTCCAACGGGCCTTCGACACGGCCTCGGCACTGGCCCGCGTCACCGGCCTGAACGTCATGGTCGACAAGGATCTGCGAGAGCGGGGCGGCGGGCAGTGGGAAGGGCTCACCCGGGAGGAGATCTCCGCGGGTTGGCCCAGGGAGTTCGCGGCCTGGGAGGCGCCGGGCGGCGAGGAGGTCGGCGACGTCGCCGACAGGGTGGCCTCGGCGGTGCGCCGCTGGGCCGCGCAGGTCGACTCCGACGGCCTGCTCGTCGTCGCCTCCCACGGGGCGGCGATCCGGCTCGGCATCGCCAAGCTCATGAACCTGCCGCAGGAGCTCTGGCCCGCCCTGGGAGGCCTGGGAAACTGTTCCTGGTCGGTGCTGGAGGAGTCGCGCAAGGGCTGGCGCCTGCTGGAGCACAACGCCGGAACCCTCCCCGAGCCGGTCAGCAGCGACGACAGCCCCGAGGCCACCTAGGAGTGACCTCGCCGGTGCGGCTTGCGCCCCGGTGGCGGGCGCGGGCCGTGTGGCCGTCGATTAGGTGAACATGTCGGTGTCCTTATATGCTTCCCAAGCGCCGCGACGAGAGCACTCGAAGCGGTGACCAGGGGCTATGGCGCAGCTGGTAGCGCGCCTCCATGGCATGGAGGAGGTCTGGGGTTCGAATCCCCATAGCTCCACAGTTGAACCGCCTCTGACCTGCGCTTTTGTGCAGGGCAGAGGCGGTTTCCGTTTCTGGCCGCGGATCTCGGCGCGTCTTGCCGGGCCGGCCGCGCGCCCTCCGTCTGAACGTGAGGCCGGCCCGGTGAGACGCGCGGGGGATCACGGACGCGGGTGGCGTACGCGATCCCTTCCGCGCTCCTTCATGATCGTGCAGCCGGATTGGCGAAACAGCGTGCTTTAGCTGCTCTTAAGGCGTGCTTACGTGCGATCTAACCAATGTCTGACTTCTCCGTGCCCCGGGGGAAGCGGCTTCTCGCCTCCCTCGAACGAGGCGGGCGACGGCCAAGCCCCGCCCGTTTCCGGCACGGGACCCACAAAAGAGAAGAAACGCGCCTGTCGCGCAAACCCCGATGGTCTCCCCGACAAGCATGACGGTGACCTTCAGCGGGCTGTTCAACGCGGTGCGTTCCCGCGGGACCAGCGGCCGCGGACCAGGCGCCGGGTGATGCGCGGAGGCCGATCGTGCCGGTCGGTGCGGAACCAGAGCTGGACCCTGGCGCCGCCGAGGGAGGAGGCGTCGATCCGCAGCGTGCCGCCGGTGGACTCGGCGAGCCGGCGGGCGATGTCCAGGCCCAGCCCGGTGGATCCCGCGCCGCTGCTCCCGCGCCGCAGCGCCGCCTCCGGGTCGGGGATCCCGGGGCCGGCGTCGGCGATCAGCATGCCGACGGTGCCCGAGCCCTGGTGCAGGGTCACCGTGAACGCCGTGCCCTCGGGGGTGTGCCGGAAGATGTTGCCGAGCAGGGCGTCCAGCACGGCGCTGAGCTCTCCTGCCGCGACCGGAACCCGCGTGGAGGTCGAGGCGCCGATCAACTCCCAGGCGCGCTGCTGGTCCTCGGCCAGGGCGGACCAGAAGGTCAGCCGCTCGCGCAGCACCTCGGCGGCGTCACAGTGGACGAGCTCCGGCGCCAGGGAGGGTTGCCTGGCCGCCGCGATGATCTGGTCCACCTCCGCTTCCAGGCGGCCCAGCGCGCTCCTGCTCTGTTCGGCCTCGGGCCCCAGGTGGTCCAGGCTGAGCCGGAGTGCGGTGAGGGGTGTGCGCAGGCGGTGCGACAGGTCGGCGGCCATCTCCCGCTCGGCGGCCAGGAGCTGGACCACGCGGTCGGCCATGCTGTTGAACGCCTCACCGACCGCGACCAGCTCGGGTGGGCCCTCCGGCTCGATGCGGACGCTGAGATCTCCGGCGCCCAGCGCGCTCGCCGCCCTGCCCAGGCGCCGGGCCGAACGCACCACCCGGACGCCCAGCCGGTCGCCGACCAGCAGGGAGCCGGCGACGAGCACCGTCGCCACCCCGCTCAGCACGGCCCACGACGCGGCGACGCCCCGGGTGAGGTCGTCCGAGGGGATGAAGATCTCAATGACCACGGTCCGCCCGCCCTCCAGGGCGACCGGGCGCAGCAGGAGGTAGCCGGTGTCCATCTCCGCGGTGATGGCCCTGGTCAGCCGGGAGGCGGCGGCCACGGTCTCGGCGGGGGCCCTGACGGTGCCGGCCGAGCCGCCGCCGGGCAGGTGGACCGCGATCCGGTCCTGCGCGCCCGTGCTGAGCAGCGCGTGGGTGAGCCGGGTCTCCTCGACGGTGATGGCCAGCACCGGGACCAGAGCCGACGCCTGCCGTTCAGCCTCGGCCATGGCCCGGCCGTAGGCGATCTCCCTGACGATGAGCCCGAGCGGGATCAGGAAGGCCAGGGCGACCATCGAGGTCCCGGCGACGGTGAGCAGGGCCAGGGTCCGTCTCACGACGGTGTGATCAACATGACCCCCACGCCGCGTACGGTGTGCAGGTAGCGGGGGGAGGACGCGCTCTCGCCGAGTTTGCGCCGCAGCCACGACAGGTGGACGTCGATCGTCTGGTCGTCGCCGTAGGACTGCTGCCACACCTCGGTGAGCAACTCCTTACGGGAGACCACCCGGTCGGCGCGGGCGGCGAGGTAGGCGAGGAGGTCGAACTCGCGTCTGGTGAGGGTGAGAGGGACGCCGTCCAGATGGGCCTCGCGCCGGTTCAGGTCCACCGACAGCGCACCGACGCACAGTAGCGGCGGTGGGGTCGCGCTCCGCGCCCGGCGCAACACGGCGTCCAGACGGGCGTTCAGGTGGTCGCCGGAGAACGGCTTCACCAGATAGTCGTCGGCCCCCGCCTGGAGCAGACGGACGATCTCCGCTTCGTTGTCCCTGGCCGTGGCGATGATGACGGGGACACTGGATACGCTGCGGACCATCTTGAGAGCCTCCGCCCCGTCCAGGTCGGGTAGCCCGAGGTCGAGGACCACCGCGTCCGGGGGGTTCTGGGTGATCTCCCTCAGGGCGTCGAGGGCACGTCCCGCGCTGCGCACGACGTGCTGGCGCCTGCTGAGTTCCTGAATGATCGCGGATCGTACGTACTCGTCATCTTCGACCACCAGAACTGTCGCCATGTCATGTAACGGTAGTGAATGGTGGGACATGTAACGTAATAATCCGTGACATGCGGCAAACGCTGGGGTTCATAGCGGTGTGGTGCGGAGCCACCGTCCTGGCGATCTCGGTCGCCTGGTTCGGCGTCCGCGACGTGCTCCGCAGCGAGGTCTTCGAGGACGCGAGTATCGAGCCCCTCAACGCCGCCATCGGCCGCACCGGAGACTCGCGACTCCCGCTGGGGGCGCCGACGGGACCGCAGGTCATCGGCGTGCCGACGGCCTCCTCGGAACCCGTCCGTACCCCGGCGCCCCGTCTCATCCCGCCCACGCGGGATACCGCCGGATCGCAGCCGGCCCGTTCCCCGTCGAGGACGGCCGCGCCGGTGCGCACGCGGGACGCCGGGCTCTCCCGGTCGGCGCCGTCCCCCTCGCGGTCCGGATCCGGCGCGCCGTCGCCCACCGCGCCCAAGCCGGCGGCCACCAAGACCAGGTCGATCTCGACCGAGAACCTGCGCGTGGTGAACGTCAAGGGTGGTTCGGTCTCGTTCGCCATCGAGAACGGTGTGTGCCGCCTGATCGCCGCGGCCCCCAACGCGGGCTACGAGGCCAAGGTCGCCTCGGCCACCGGGTGGATCCGGGTCGACCTGGTCAAGGGAGAGCACGGCTCTGCGGTCTTCTGCATCGGCGGGGAGAGCCGTACAGACCTGTGGGAATACTAGGGTTCGCCGATCTCGCGCAGTCGTGCGGCGGCCTCGGTGATGCGATCCTCGCCGAAGACCGCGATGCCGTGCAGTTCGAGCAGGGCCGAGGTGACTCCGTGACCGGGGACGCGCCGGCCGGCGAAGGTGCCGTCGTAGACGGTCAGGCTGCCGCAGGAGGGGCTGCCCTCCTTCAGGATCGCCACCTTCACGTCGAAGGACCTGGCGACGGCGAGCGCCGCCTGAGCACCGGCGAGGAAGGCGGCCGTGACGTCGGCACCCCCGGCGGTCAGCACCCGGGCCGTCCCGGAGAGCACCGCCGCGCCTCCGGCGCCGCTCTCGATCTCCGCGGCGGGGCGCGGGACGGGCAGGCCGCCCTCGACCTCCGGGCAGAACGGAACGAGTCTCCCCTGGCGCCGCCACGCGGCCAGCAGCGCGTCGCCGCTCGTCTTGGCGGCCCCGTCGTAACGGACCTTCCGCCCCATCAGGCAGGCGCTGACCAGGATCCTTTCCACGGTCTCAGAATAGACGCCGTGCAGGAGGGGGTGAGGGGGGCGGGCAGTACCCTACTGCTCATGCTTTTCGATCCCCTGCGGTCTCGATGATCGGCCCGCTCGCGACCGGCCTGATCCTGTTCTCCCTGGCGGTCGGCCTGGTCAGCCTCCTGACCACCATGCGGAACAGAGCGATGGGCACCGTGCTCCTCGTCGCGCTCGGGGTGCTGGAGGTCGGACTGCTGGTCCAGGCCGGGTTCGTGATCGCCGCGATGGTGCGGGGCGAGGGGCCGGCGAGCTCGGCCACGCTCATCGGCTACCTGGCGGGCAGCGTGGTGATCCCGCCGGTGGCGGCCTTCTGGGGGATCGGCGAGCGCTCACGCTGGGGGCCCGCGGTGGTCGCGGTGGCGGGCTTCGCGATTCCCGGCATGGTCGGGCGGCTGCTCCAGGTCTGGCAGGGGATGCCGTGAGCGAGCCGGCGATCGGCAGTGGGCCCGGCCGCGCGCTGGTGGCGGTCTACGGGGTGTTCGCCCTGGCCGCGGGGGCCCGCGCCGCGGTGCAGATCGCGACGCGCCTGCAGGAGGCCCCGCTGGCCTACTGGCTGTCGGCGTTCGCCGCCGCCGTCTACATCGTGCTCACCGTCGCGCTGGCCAGGGGGAACCGGCCCCTGGCGCTGGTCGCCTGCGGGATCGAGCTGGCCGGGGTGCTCATCGTCGGCACGCTCAGCATGGTCTACCCAGAGGCGTTCCCGCGTGCCACAGTCTGGTCGGGTTATGGAAGCGGATATCTCTTCATCCCGTTTGTGCTGCCAGTCCTGGGGCTTTACTGGCTTCTGCGGCGCCGCTAGTTAGGTCCGGACCGCACCGGGCAGGTCTGCCTCCCGAACCGACCGAACCACAAGGGAGGCACGGTCATGAGCTCGATCGAACAGTCAGTCGACGTCAACGTCCCGATCCGGACCGCGTACAACCAGTGGACCCAGTTCGAGAGCTTTCCCGAATTCATGGAAGGCGTGGAGTCGATCAAGCAACTCAGCGACACGCGTACCGCGTGGGTCGTCGAGATCGCGGGGGTCCGCCGGGAGTTCCAGGCGGAGATAACCGAGCAGCACCCCGATGAGCGGGTGGCCTGGAGATCGGTCGAGCGGCCGCACCAGGCCGGTGTGGTGACCTTCCACCACCTCGGTCCGGACACCACCCGGGTCACGCTCCAGATGGAGTACGACCCCGAGGGGTTCGTCGAGACCGTCGGCGACCGGCTGCAGATCGTCCGCCTGCGGGTCCGCGGTGACCTGGAGCGTTTCAAGACCTTCATCGAGTCGCGCGGTGGCGAGACCGGCGCCTGGCGCGGGGATGTGCCGGGACCGCACGAGCACGGTGCCCGGGTCGGCGGCACCGGCACGACAGGTGGCCGCGGCTCTGACGAGCCCGCACCTCCGCGCACCGTGGGCCAGGGCTACCCGCCGGAGTCCGCGCTTCCGCCTCCCGGCGGCGAGCCGCTGCCGCCGGCCGGCCGCCGGCTCGGCGAGGAGCCGCCGCTCACCCCGGGGCCACGCGTCTGACGCTCGCGGGTCCGGGATGACCGCCTGATGTCCGCCCGGATCGCAGGCTCGCCCGGTGCGGCCCCAGATGTCCGGTGCCCTGACCGTCCGGGTTCTTCGGCATCGGAGCCGGGGACACGCCGGTGCGCGAGAGAGCCGGGTCACGCCCTGTAAAGGGATGCGTGGCCCGGCTTTCATATTGTCAGCAGTTTTCGATCACCTCCACCCCGACGCGTCGGTCAGGAACAAACAGAGGTTTCAGTCCTGTTAAAGTTACAGTCAGCCAATCATCCTACGATTGGATGAAACCACTGAGGAGGACTGAAACCAGCATGAGCGTGCTAACCCATCAGACCAGGGGCCGCACCGGTGGAACGACAGGATCTCTCGCCTGGTTGCTCGTGCTGGGAATCGTTCTCGCGTCGCTGAACCTGCGCACCGCCGTCACGAGCGTCGGGCCGGTTCTCGACCAGATAGCCTCCGGCCTCGGCATGACCGCCCTCGGAGTCGGGCTGCTCACCACGCTCCCCGTGCTCATCTTCGCCTCGGTCGGCGCGCTGACCCCGGCGCTGGCCAGGAAGGTCGGCGAGCACCGCCTCCTGCTCTTCTCCCTCATCGTCCTGGGCGCCGGCCTGCTCATCCGCTCGATGGTGGACTCGGCCGAGGTGTTCCTCTACAGCAGTGCCCTGGCACTGTCGGGCGGAGCGGTGGGCAACGTGCTCATCCCCAGCCTGATCAAGCGCCACTTCCCCGGCAGGGCCGGGATCATGACCACCGTCTACACCACGGCCCTCGCGGTGGGCACGATGCTCGCGGCCGCCGCGACCGTGCCCATCCAGCAGGCCACCGACGGCAACTGGCACGTTGCCCTCGGGGTGTGGGGGGCGCTCGCCGCCGTCGCCGCCATTCCGTGGCTTGCGCTCGCGCGCAGTGAGCCGGAGCGGCGCGGCGCGGGCGAGGGAACGAGTGCCCGCGCCCTGCTCCGCAGCAGGCTGGCCTGGGCGGTCGCCGCCTACTTCGGCACCCAGAGCATGGTCGCCTACATCATGTTCGGCTTCCTGCCGAAGATCCTCATCGATGGTGGCTACAGCAGCGGGCAGGCGGGTCTGGTGCTGGGCGTCTTCACCGCGATCGGTATCCCGGTCTCGCTCCTCGTGCCCTGGATGGCGTCGAAGTTCACCGACCAGCGGCCCGTGGTCGCCGCCTTCGTGGTCTTCTACGTCGCCGGCTTCCTCGGCCTCTGGCTCGCGCCCGTCGGCCTGGCGTGGCTCTTCGCGAGCCTGGTCGGCATCGGGATGGGGTCCTTCCCGCTCGCGCTCACCATGCTCGCCATGCGCACCCGCACCCCCGAGGCGACAGCCGCGCTGTCGGCCTTCGGGCAGAGCACCGGATATCTCATCGCGGGCGCCGGACCCCTGGTCATCGGCTTCACGCACGAGTCGACCGGCGGCTGGACGCTGCCGTTCCTGCTGCTGCTCGGGGTGGTCGCGGTGCAGTTCGTGGCCGGCTGGTACGCCGGGCGGCCGGGTTACCTGGAGGATGAGCGGGCTCTGGCACGCTGACCCTCCCTCGCCGCGCGGCCTGTGCCCTCTCGGGGGCGGCACAGGCCGCGCCGGCGCAGCCGTCAGGCGATCGACGAGTGCGGCTCCCGATGGCCCGCTCGCCGGATGGCCCGCAGGGCGGATTCCGCCGCGATCAGAGCGCTGTGCGAGGAGACCTCACTGAGCAGGCCGGGGGCCGCCACCGAGTCACCGGCCAGCCAGACGCCGTCCCCCCGGTCGATCGCGGGCCGGTCCCGCCAGGTGGTCCCCGGCAGGTCCAGCGCTCCGGTGCGGCCGTTGCAGGTGGCCTCCCGCCGCCAGGTCGTCCGCTCCCGCCAGCCGGGAAGCCCGAGATCTGCCACCCGCTCCGCCCTGGACACCGCCTCGACCTTCGTCTCACCCGCTCTGACCGGCATCTGTAGCTGGCAGAGGGTCTGCCCGTTGGTGGCGAGCGAGGGGTCCGCCAGGCCGTACTGCTCCATGAAGCCGCCCTCGTCCAGGTCGGAGACGAGGAAGAGGTCGTCGCCGCTCACCCGGAGGCCGAGGTCGAGCAGGACGGCCTTCCCGCTCTCCCAGCGCAGCGACCCGTCGCCGAGCAGCGTCCTGGCGGCGTCCAGTGAGGTCGCCACGATCACGGGGGTGTCCTCGGGCAGGCGGTCCACCCGCGAGCCGGTCTCGATCCGCACGCCCAGACCGCGCGCGTGTACGGCCATCCGCTCGATCACCCGCCCCCAGCCGCCGACGATGTAGCGCGGTGCCGGATACCTCGGCGCGGTCGCCCGCAGCACTCGCTCCCAGACGAACGCCGCCGACAGCCGTCCGGCGTCGGCGTCGTAGGTGATCACACCGACCAGCCCGGCGAGAGCCCGCATGGCCTCCTCACCGAAGTGCCGGGTGGCCCAGGTCCTGAACTCCTCGTCCACCGGGGCCCGCAGTCGCCGTTTGGTGCACGCCCTCAGCAGTGACCAGGGTGGCATGGCGGACAGCCGGTCGCCGTGCCGGAACCTGCCCTTCGCGAGCTTGCCGGGCGTGGGCTTGGTGTACGGCCCGACCAGACCTCTTCTCACCAGCCAGCGCCATGGCTCGCCGTCGGAGTAGAAAACGTGGGGGCCGTCGTTGGCGATGTACGGGGCCGCGGTGCTGCGGGCCCGGCCGCCCGGCTCCCGGTGGGCCTCGTGGAGGGTGACCCGCGCGCCGCCTTCGGCGCACGCGATGGCCGCGGTGAGCCCGGCGAGCCCGCCGCCGACGATGCTGATGTCTCGCGTGTTTGGTGTCATGCCCTCACGACGGAGCGCGGGGCGCCGTTCGTGACATCACCGCGATCCCCTCAGCCGGAAGAGCTTCTCCGGGTTCGCCACCAGGAAGACGGTCCTGATCAGTCCGTCCTCGACGACCAGCGAGAACACCGTGATCGGCTGCCCGCTCACGCTCACCACCGCGGCGGGCCCGCCGTTCACCTCCGCGATCTCCACCTCGAAGCCGGGGAACGACTCGGCGCCCAGGCTCTCCATGAATCTCCGCGCGCCCGTCTCGGATCCGATCGAGGACAGGAACCGCGCCACCCTGCCCGCGCCCCTGATGACCCGCAGCGGGGCCTTGACCTTGCCGCCGCCATCGCTGACCAGCGACGCGTCCTCGGCGAGCAACGTGGTCAGCGCCTCCAGGTCTCCGGTCACGGCCGCCGCGGCGAACCGCTCGGTGAGCCTGCGCCGCAGCCCCCGGTTCACCTCGAACCTCGGTCTGCCCTCCTGGACGTGCTCCCGGCCGCGCCGGGCCAGTTGCCGGGTCGTCGCCTCGCTGCGCCCGATCACCTCGCCGATCTCCGCGTACGGCATGTCGAACGCCTCCCGCAGCACGAACACCGCACGTTCCAGCGGGGACAGGGTCTCCAGCACCACGAGCAGCGCCAACTCGACCGAGTCGGCCAGTTCGGCGTGCTCGGCCACATCCGGGGTGACGACCAGTTCCGGCAACCACGGCCCGACGTAGGACTCCCGCTGGGCCCGCACCCGCCGGAGCCGGTCGATGGAGAGCCGTGTCACCACCCTGACCAGGTAGGCGCGGTCGTCCCGCACCTGGGAGGCGTCCACCCCCGACCAGCGCAGCCACGCCTCCTGGACCACGTCTTCGGCGTCGGTCACGCTGCCCAGGATCCGGTAGGCGACCCCGGTCAGCAGGTCGCGGTGTCCTTCGAAACGCTCAACGGCCATAGGGGCATAGACGTATCACGGCCCTCCGGTGTGACATAGCCCGGTAAACAGCTGTTTACTGCCGCGCCTTACCATGCGAGAGCAGAAGTCGGCAGCGAAGGAGTGTGCAGTGACGGGAACGATCGTCGTCGAACCGGGCGCCGCGCAGCAGGGCAGACATCTCTGGTTGACCCTGGTGGCACTCTCCGCGGCAGGGATGGTCGTCTCCGTCCAGCAGACCGTGGTCATCCCGCTGCTGCCCCGGCTGATGGCCACCTTCGGCGTGTCGGTGGCCGAGGTCACCTGGGTCTTCACCGCCTCACTGCTCGCCGCCGCGGTGGCCACGCCGCTGCTGTCGCGCCTCGGCGACATGTACGGCAAGAAGCGGATGATCCTGTTCACGGTCGGCCTGCTCGTCCTGGGCTCGTTGGTCTGCGCCCTGTCCGGTTCCTTTTCCGCACTGATCGCCGGACGGGCCCTGCAGGGCGCGTCGGCGGCGCTGGTGCCGCTGGCCATCGGTATGATCAAGGACACCTTCCCGCCCGACAGGGTCATGACGGCCATCGGGGTGGTCAGCGCCACCATGGGCGTCGGCGGCAGCCTCGGCATGATCGTCACCGGCCTGATCGCCGACCGCACCCCCAGCCACCACCCGGTCTTCTGGATCACCGCGGGGCTCGGCGTGATCGCGATCGTTCTCATCGTGCTGAGCGCCCCCGGCGGCGGAACCGGTGCCGGAGGCCGCCCCGACCTCATCGGCGCGGCACTGCTGTCCGCCTGGCTCGTCTGCCTGCTGCTGGCGATCTCCAAGGGCAACGACTGGGGCTGGGGTTCGGGAGCCGTCCTGCGGCTGTTCGCGGGCGCGGGCGGATTCGGTGCCGTCTGGGTCTTCAGCCAGCTGCGGCTCCGGGCGCCGATGGTACGGCTCCACCTGCTCGTCGGCCGCCGTTCCCTCCCGGCCAACCTGGCCTCGCTGCTCCTGGGCTTCGCCATGTTCGGCTCCTTCGCCCTGATCTCCAGCTTCATCCAGACACCCCCGTCTGCTGGGTACGGTTTCGGGGGATCTGTTCTCGACGTCGGTCTCTACGCCCTGCCCAGCACCGTGACCATGCTGCTCTCCTCCTTCATGGCCGGCCGTCTCTCGGCCTGGTTCGGCCCCGCCTACTCCCTCGCTCTCGGCGCCGGCCTGTGCGCGATCGGATTCGGCTGGTTCACCCTCTTCAACGACTCGGTGCTCCAGCTGGTCGGCGCCAACGCGGTGCAGGGACTGGGCTTCGGCGTCGCCTACGCGGCGCTGGGCGCGCTCGCCGTGCAGCACGTGCCCAGGGACCAGAGCGGCATCGCCAGCGGCATCAACTCCCTGGTCCGCTCCATCGGCGGCAGCCTCTCCGGCGCCGCGACCGCCGCGCTCCTCACCTCCATCACCGTCGCCGGCACCGCCATCCCGTCCCGGGACGCCTACGTGATCTCCTTCGGGATCATCACCGTGAGCGCCCTGGGGTCGGCGGCCATCGCGCTCGTGTCCGGAATGATGGCGCGAGGGGTGTCTGAAGTCGGTTAAGATTTCATCTGCATCGCAAGGGGCTATGGCGCAGCTGGTAGCGCGCCTCCATGGCATGGAGGAGGTCTGGGGTTCGAATCCCCATAGCTCCACTTCAGGGCGGTTCTCAAGACGGCCTGAAGTGTGTTGACGAGGTCCCGTCCGATCATCTCGATCGGGCGGGACCTCGCCGTTTGACGGCCACATCTTTGGCGCGGTCCGCCCGGAGGGCGAGTCCTGCTTTCGGGGCTGTGCCGGTTGGGTTCTTGAGCGCGAGCGGGTTGCCCGCCGCCTCGCTCAGCACGCGGCGGGGCACCGACTTCGGCAGACCGGGGTGAAGCAGGTCCAGCAGCCGCCCGGCCGTCGGGTGATCTCCTATGACCGGCGCGGGTTCGGGCGCTCCGCGCGTTCCTGGGACGGCCTTCCCGGTCAGTCCTCCAGCCCGGCGTGCAGAAGATGGCTGAGGAGGGTTCGGATGGCGGCGGTGTGGGGGGAGGGCAGGAGCTGGGTCAGGAAGATCGCGGTCAGGTGGTGACGGGGGTCGATGAGGAAGGTCGTTCCGGCCGCGCCGGACCAGCCGTACTGGCCGGGGGCGCAGGTGACGCCGCGGGCGATCGGATCCAGGTCCGTGGAGAAGCCGAGGCCGAAGCCGAGGCCGTCGTAGCGGCCGGGTTCGGGGATCGTCACGGCGGCCTGGGCGAGATCGACGCCGCCGGGCAGGTGGTTGGCGGTCATGAGACTCACCGTGCGGCGATCCAGCAGGCGGACGCCGTCGAGGGTGTCGCCGCCGCGCAGCAGCATCTGGGTGAAGCGGTGGTAGTCGGCCATGGTCGACAGCAGCCCGCCGCCGCCGCACAGGAAACCGGAGCTCTCCAGCACCGTCTCCCCGGTCTGCTCGACCAGGTAGCCGGTCTCGTCAGGGGTGTACAGGCGGGCGAGGCGGGCGCGCTGCGCCGTGGTCGGGGTGAAGGTGGTGTCGGTCATTCCCAGCGGCGCGAAGACACGCTCGGCGAGGAAGGCGTCCAGGTCCTGTCCGGAGACGACCTCGATCAGGCGGCCGAGGACGTCGGTGGAGACGCTGTAGTTCCAGCGGGTGCCGGGTTCGAACAGCAGCGGCAGCCCGGCCCAGGCGTCGGTGAGCTCGGCCAGGTCGCGGCCCGCGGGCTGCGGTGAGCCGAGGCCACGGGCGCGGTACATCCCGTCCAGCGGATGGTCCAGGAAAGCGCCGTAGGACAGGCCTGAGGTGTGCTGGAGCAGGTGACGGACCTGGATGGAACCCCGCGCGGACTCGGTCTCGGGGGCGTCCGCGTCGCCGCCGGTGAAGATCCTCATGTCGTGGAAGGCCGGTAGGTGGCGCTCCAGCGGGTCGGCCAGGTCGAAGCGGCCTTCCTCGTGGAGGATCATCGCGGCGACCGAGGTGATGGGCTTGGTCATCGAGTAGATCCGGAAGATCATGTCATCGCGGTTGTCCAAGCCGTGGGAGCGGCGGTGGACGACCTGCCCGTGCCGGCTCACCAGGAGTTGCCAGCCGGGTAGGACGCCGTTGTCGACGTACTCGCGCAGCCGCTCGTCGAGTGTGGTCAGGCTCGATGGGGCGAGGCCGTGGGAGGCGGGGTTCACCGCGGTCTGCATGGGCCGGTTCCTCTCCGGACGGCGAGACGCCCCGTAATCGAAGCGACCCGCGCGATGCTGTCCTACGGCGCGCCGCTGAGTCAAGGGTATAGACGCGTGTTCACATACGTGAACTGAAGAGCCTCTTTGGCCTGCTTATCCGACAAATCGGGCATATGTGAAACTAACCATCAAATATATGTGTGGTAGATCAAATATGTGCGGTAAGTTCATGTATATGAACTTCGGTTCTCATACTTGACAGTTCGGCGTGAATTGGCGCACGATTCCGCTCGTGTGAACGGTGCGTTACAAAGGCGCGTTCCGGAGGGCCGTAAACCAGAAGGGCAGTTCGCGATGATGAGGCAGCAGACAAGCCCGGCGTTGAGTTCGCTGCGCACCGGGGGGCGCGTCGATCCGCTGGGCATGCCCGGCACGCCGCCGCGCCTGTCCTGGTCGGTCGCGCCGGACGCCCGGATCGATCCCGGCACGTCCTTCGAGGTGTCCGTCGCAGCCTCGGAGCGCGCGCTGCGGGACGGTCCGGTGCTGTGGTCGGGTGGCGGCGAGCGCCCCTGGGTGGGCTACGGCGGGCCGGAGCCCGCCTCGCGCCAGCGGCTGCACTGGCTGGTCACTGCCTTGGATCGTTCCGGCCTGCGCCTGGCCAGTGACGTCGCGTCGTGGGAGGTCGGGCTGACCTCGGCCGCCGACTGGCGGGCTGAGTGGATCAGTGCCGAGCCGGTGGCGTTCCCGCGCGAGAGCTGGGACCCCTGCCCGTACCTGCGGCGCGAGTTCGACGTCGAGGACGTGGGCTCGGTCCGGGTGTACGCGAGCGCGCTCGGCCTCTACCGCCTCTGGCTCAACGGCGTCGAACTGACCTCCGGCGAGCTGTACCGGCCCGGCTGGACCGACTACGCCGTCCGCGTCCACCACCAGACCTTCGACGGCACGGCGGCGCTGCGGCGCGGGCGCAACACCCTCACCGCCGTCCTGGCCAAGGGCTGGTACGCGGGACGTCTCGGCCTGCTCCGCGAGCCCGGCTACTACGGCGACCAACCGGCCTTCCTGGCGCAGCTGGAGGTCGACGGCGTTCCCGTCGTCGCCACCGACGGCGAATGGCGCACGGGGCACGGCGCGCTCCAGGCCTCCGACCTGCTGCGCGGCGAGATCCAGGACCTGCGGCAGGAGCCCGTGGGCTGGCACCTGAACGGGTTCGACGACAGCGCGTGGGCCCCGGCCCGGCCCTTCGCCGGGGCACCCGAACTGGTGCTGCCGCAGCCGCACGACTCGATCACCGGTTACCGGACGCACTCCGGCCGGTTGGTCCACGAGCACACGCGCGGCCCGGCCATCTTCGACTTCGGGCAGAACCTGGTCGGCTGGACCAGGCTCACCACGCCCTGCACGCCCTCGGTCGAGCTGATCGTGCGGCACGGCGAGATCCTCACGCCGGACCTGCTGGTCTACCGCGACAATCTGCGCGGTGCCTTCCAGGAGGACCGCTACACCGTTCCCGACCCGGGGCCGCACCGCCTGGAGACCTCGTTCACGATGCACGGTTTCCGCTACGCCGAGGTGTGGGGGTTGCCGTCGACGACGCCGCACGGCGCCTACAAGGTGCTGCCGGAGACCTTGATCGAGGCGCGCTCCGTCACCGGGCTGCCCAGCCGGACGGGCTGGTTCGAGTGCTCCGACGACCGGCTGACCCGGCTGGCGAGCAACGTGGAGTGGACCGTGCGGGACAACTTCCTGGAGGCGGCGACCGACTGCCCGCAGCGGGACGAACGGCACGGCTGGCTGGGCGACGCAGGTGTGATCGCCCCGACCGCCGCCTACCACTTCGACGTCTCCGCGTTCGTGGCCAAGTTCGCGCAGGACGCGGCCGACACTCAGGACTCCGACGGGGGCATCCGCAACTACGCGCCGGCCGTGCCGCCGGGCACGTTGAGACCGGGTGCGCCAGGCTGGTCCGACGGCTTCATCCGGCTGGTGCACCTGCTCGTCCAGCGGTACGGCGAGCTGGCCGCCGCGCGGCGCCTGTTCGAGCCCATGGTGCGCTTCCTCGACCACGTCGACCGCGCCAACCCCGACGGCCTGCGGGTCAACCAGACCGGCGCGGACTTCGGGGACTGGCTGTCCCTGCCCGAGCGCGACGGGCTGGAGCGGCACCCCGGGTTCGAATACACCGGCGCGTATTCGACCACGCCCCGGCCGATCGTCGGGACCGGGCACAGCTACCGTTCCTTCGTCCAGCTGTCCGAGATCGCCCATTGGCTGGGCGAGGACGGTGAGGCGGCCCGGTTGGCGGCCAGGGCCGAGCAGATCCGCGCCGCCTACCTGGGGGCGTTCCTGCTGCCGGACGGCAGCATCAAGGAGGCGACCCAGACCGCCTATGCCCAGGCCGTCGGGTACGGCCTGGTGCGGGGCGAGGCCGCGTGGGCGATGGCCGACCGGCTACGCGAGAGCATCGAGCGAATCGGATACGTGACCGCCGGGATCCACGGCGTCGAGCACGTGCTGCCCGTTCTGAGCGCCCACGGGCACACGGACCTCGCCACCGGGCTGCTGCTCCGCGACCAGATGCCCAGCTGGCTCTACATGGTCGGCCAGGGCGCGACGACGATCTGGGAGAAGTGGAACGGCATCGAGCCGGACGGGTCGCTGGCCACCGCCGAGATGAACTCCTTCAACCACTGCGCCCTCGGCGCGGTCGGCCGTCACCTCTTCGAGGGCGTGGCGGGCATCGACGCCACCGAGACCACCTGGACCGGAGAGGTCGTCGTGCGCGCCCGCTACAGTCGCGAACTCGACTGGGTCAGGGCCGCCTATGACAGCCCGGTCGGCCCGATCCGCAGCGACTGGAAATGGTCCGGCGAGGTCGTCGAGCACGAGCTGGAGGTGCCCGGTGCCGCGTACGCGACCGTGCACGCACCGGTCGGCGCCGCGCTGGAGGCCGGGGGCGCGACCGCCGGTGCCGGGCAGGTCCGGCTCGGCCCCGGCCGTCACACGGTCCGCGTGCACCTGGGTTCGCGATGAGGACGCGGACGGTCGTGCTGCGGCTGGCCCGGCTGGCGGCCGTGCTGATCGTGGTGTCGATGCTGTGCTTCCTGAGCCTCAACCTGCTGCCGGGAGACCCGGCCCGGGCGATTCTCGGCGAGTCGGGCACCCCCCAGTCGGTGGCGGCCCTGCGCCAGGAGCTCGGGCTGGACCAGCCGCTGGCCGACCGCTACGTGAGCTGGCTGGGCAACATCCTGCGGGGCGACTTCGGCCGCTCCTACGCCAACCGGCAGCCGGTCGCCGACATCATCCTCCAGCGGGCCCCGGTCACCATCGAACTCATCGTCCTCAGCCAGATCATCGCGCTCGCGGTGGCCGTGCCCCTGGCCGCCGTCGCCGCGATCAAGCGGGGGACCGCGGTGGACCGCGGCATCAGCTCGCTGGTGTTCGTGGCCGTATCGGTGCCCTCCTTCGTCCTCGCGTTCGTGCTGATCTGGGTGTTCGCCATCAAACTCGGGCTCTACCCGGCCAACGGTTTCATCCCGGTCAGCGCCGGACTGGGGCAGAACCTCGGCTCGCTGTTCCTGCCCGCCCTCGCGCTCGCTGCCGGGCCGGCCGCGCTCTACCAGCGGGTACTGCGGGCCGACCTCGTCGAGACGTACGGACAGGAGTTCATGAACGTGGCCCGTGCCAAAGGGATCTCGCCGCTGCGGATGGCCGTGCGGCACGCGTTCCGGCCCAGCCTGCTCGGGCTCACCACCTCACTCGGCGTGGTGGTCGGCATGCTGATCGGATCGAGCGTGATCATCGAGAACCTGTTCAGCCTGCCCGGTCTGGGGTCGATCCTGGCCCAGTCGGTCAGCGCCCGAGACTACGTCACCGTGCAGGGAGTCGTGCTGGTGGCGGCCACGTCGTTCGTGCTGATCAACGCGGTCGTGGACCTGTTGTACGGCTTCATCGATCCCCGGCTGCGGAAGACGCGGACGGTGGGCCGCCAGGTCAGGCGCGCGCGCGAGGTGCCGGTCGCGTGAGCACAGGACTTCTCCCCGCGGTGGGCGCCGCCGGTACCTGGCGCCGGCGGCTGCGTGCCTGGCGGCTGACCGACGCGCTGTCGCTGACCTGGCTCGGGCTCCTCGCCCTCGCCGCGCTGGCACTGCCGCTTTTCCTCCAGCTCGACACCGAGACCATGTCGGCGACCGAGCGACTCAGTGGTCCTTCCGCCCAGCACTGGCTCGGCACCGACAACTACGGTCGTGACCTGCTCGCCCGTGCTCTGTCCGGGGCGCAGATCTCGCTCGGGATCGGGTTCGGCTCGGTCGCCGCGGCCGCCGTCATCGGGGTGCCGCTCGGCATGCTCGCGGGCTATCTGAAGGGCCGGGTGGACGCGGCCATCTCCTTCGTCGTGGACGTGATCCTCGCCTTCCCCGGGCTGGTGCTGGCACTGGCGCTGGCCTCGTTCCTCGGGGCCTCGGTCAGCAACGTGATGATCGCGATCCTGGTGCCGATGACGCCGGTGTTTGTCCGGCTGGCCAAGGCACAGACGATGTCGGTGGCCGGCCGGGAGTACGTGGAGGCGAGTCAGGTGATCGGCACCCGGACGTGGTCGATCGTGGTGCGCGACGTGCTGCCCAACATCCTCCAGCCCGTCCTGGCGTACGCGCTGGTCAGCGTGGGCTCGGCGATCCTCATCGAGGGCGGCCTGAGCTTCCTGGGGATGGGCGTGCCACCGGAGCAACCCTCCTGGGGAAGCATGATCAACAACGGCCGGATCTTCATCAGCGAGGATCCGCGCCTGGTCGCGGTGCCGTCGATGTTCATGCTGCTGACCATTCTCGGACTGAACCTGATCGCCGACCGCTTCCTGTCCCGTTCCGACGCCGCGACGGCAGGTGTGCGATGACCTCCGCTGCCAACGACACGCTGCTGAGTATCCGGGACCTGGTCGTGGAGTTCCCGACCGCTGCCGGGACGGTCCGTGCGGTCGACCATGTGAGTCTCGAACTCGGCTACGGCGAGCGCCTGGGCATCGTCGGGGAGTCGGGTTCGGGTAAGAGCGTGCTGGCCCGCACCGCGATGGGGCTCACCCGATCGGGCACGGCCCGGATCAGCGGTCAAATCGTGATCGACGGACATTCGGTGCTGGATCTCGGCGAGCGCCGCCGCCGGGCGCTGTGGGGACGCGAGGTCGCCATGGTCTTCCAGGATCCGCTGAGCGCGCTGCACCCGATCACGCCGATCGGCGAGCAGATCGCCGAGGCGGTCCGCCGCGACCCCCGGGTGACCCGCAGCCAGGCCGCGGCGCGGGCGGTCGAGCTGCTGGAGACCGTGGGCATCCCGCAGGCCGCCCGGCGCGTCCACGCCCGCGCCCATGAGCTGTCCGGCGGAATGCGCCAGCGGGTGGCCATCGCGATGGCCGTCGCCTGCCGTCCCAAGCTCCTGTTCGCCGACGAGCCGACCACCGCGCTGGACGTCACCGTGCAGGCCCGCATCCTCGACCTGTTCGACGAGCTGTGCGCGAGCTTCGGGATCGGACTGGTGATGGTCAGCCACGATCTCGGCGTCGTCGGCCGCCACACCGACCAGGTCGCCGTGATGTACGCCGGGCGGATCGCCGAGCGAGGGCCGGTACGGGCCGTCTTCGCCCGGCCGAGCATGCACTACACCAGCTCGCTCATGGCCGCGATCCCGCGGCACCGCGCGGCTGAGCAGTCCCTGCCGCGGCCGATTCCGGGGCAGCCGCCCAACCTGCTGGACCCGCCCCCCGGCTGCCGTTTCGGGCCCCGGTGCGGGCACGCCTCGCCACGCTGCCGCGACGAGCAGCCGCCGCTGCTCGCGCTCGGCGACGTCCCCGGCCACGAGTACGCCTGCTGGCACCCAGGAAAGGCGAGCCGATGACGGAACAGAAGCAGCCGATCTTCACGTTGGAGAACGGCTCCGTGCGGTACGGCGGCGGCCCCGAAGCCGTCTCGGATGTCTCGGTGCGGCTCTATCGAGGGGAGATCCTCGGTCTGGTCGGGGAGTCCGGCTGCGGGAAGTCCACCACGGCACGGGCGATGCTCGGCCTGGTCCCACTGAGCGGCGGCCGGTTGACGCTGCACGGCACGCCCGTGGGCGTCCACGATCGGCGGCTGCGGGCGTCGGTGCAGGCGATCTTCCAGAACCCGGCCGCGTCGTTCAACCCGAAGAGGTCGCTGCTCGACTCGGTCGCCGAGCCGCTGCGGGTGCACGGCCAGGGCACCTCGAAGGAACGGCGCGCGCGGGCGCTGGCCGAGCTCGACCGGGTCGGCGTCACCGAGCAGATGGCGGTCCGCCGACCGAACGAGGTCTCCGGAGGCCAGTGCCAGCGGGCCGCGATCGCCCGGGCCACGATCCTGCGGCCCGAGGTGCTCGTCTGCGACGAGCCGGTCTCCGCGTTGGACGTCTCCATCCAGGCGCAGATCCTGGAACTGCTGGCCGAACTGCGCACCGAGCAGGGCTTGGCCATGCTGTTCATCTCCCACGACCTCGGCGTCGTCGCGTCCCTGTGCGATCGGACCGCCGTGATGTACGCCGGGCGGGTGGTCGAGCAGGGCGCCGCGCCGGACATCGCCAACAGGCCACGCCACCCCTACTCGGTCGCCCTCCAGGACGCCGTGCCGTCACTGGACCTGACCACCGATCTCGCGCCCCGGATCCGTACCAGGACCGGGACCGACGATGTGGACGGCCGGCTCCTGCCCGGCTGCCGCTTCGCCGCGCTGTGCCCGTCCGTCACCTCTGCCTGCACGGCCACTCCGCCCGCGCTGGACGAGCTGTCCCCGCGGCACGAGGTCGCCTGCTACCACCCGTTCGAGCCCGCTGTCCGCTGACATCGGCTCCATCAGTCCCCGAGAAAGAAGGCAAGGCAATGCGCGTCCCATATCGGGGTAGCCGCGTGGGCAGGGCGACCGTCCTCCTCCTCGCGTCCGCCACGGCGATCACCATGTCCGCCTGCACGGTGCAGGACGGCAGCACCACCTCCGGCGCCCCCGCCGCCACCGATGCCGTCCCGAAGGCCGGGGGAACCCTGACCGTCGGCGGCGGGGTCGACCTGACCACCCTCGACCCCTCCAAGGGCTCGGCCAACACGATGGCGCTGATCGGCTCGGCGGTCTACGACACGCTGATGGTGGTGCCGAAGATCGGTGATCAGCCGGAGCCGAACCTGGCCAAGTCGCTGGTCGAGAGCGATGACCAGATGAGCTGGGAGATGACGCTGCCCACGGGCGTCCAGTTCAGCGACGGCACGCCCTTCAACGCCGAGGCGGTGAAGTTCAACCTCGACCGGAACAGGGCCGAGGGCTCGACCGCGGCGGCGCTGCTGTCCTCCATCGACTCGGTCGAGGTCAAGGACGACAGCACGGTCGTCATCAAGATGAAGAAGCCCTTCAGCAACCTGCCGTACGTGTTCGCCTACGACGGCTCCGGCACCGCCGGGTACGTGGCCTCCCCGACGGCGTTGAAGCAGTACGGCGACGACTACACGGCGCACGCCGCCGGGGTCGGGCCGTACAAGCTCCAGTCGTGGTCGCCGGGCAGTCCGGTGGAGCTGGTCCGCAACCCCAACTACTGGAACAAGGACAAGCAGGCCTACCTGGACAAGGTCGTGGTCAAGACCATCGGCGACCCGCAGAGCGCCTACCAGGCGCTGCTGGCCGGGGACATCGACCTGATGGCGACCACCTCCTCGACGCTGATGAAGACGGCCAAGGCGAACACCCAGGTCAACTTCGTCCAGGGCGTCGGCGGTGACCAGGACAGCATCATCCTCAACGTGACCAGGCCCCCCTTCGATGACGAGCGGGTCCGTCAGGCGGTGTCGAAGGCGCTCAACCGCCAGGAGATCGTCGACCTGGCCACCGAGGGCCTGGGCAAGCCCGCGGTCAGCCTCTTCCCCGAGGGCAATCCCTTCCACGGCACCGAGGCCAACCCGGAGTACGACCTCGCGGGGGCCAAGGAGCTGATCAAGGCGTACGAGACGGAGACCGGGAAGAAGGCCTCCTTCACCTACACCTGCAACAACGCCCGGGCGGCCACCGACGTCATCGTCTCCCAGCTCAAGGCGGCCGGGTTCGACGTGAAGCTGGACGCGCTGGAGGGTTCCGCCTGGCTGGCACAGTTCTTCGGCAAGAAGTACGGGGCGATCTGCTGGACGATGGCCGGATTCCTCACCCCGGACCTGCTGCCGTACCGGTTCCTGCACTCGGGTGGCGATCTGAACACCGGCGGGTTCAAGGACGCCGCCTTCGACGAGAAGGCCGAGGCGGCCCGCGTCACCGGGAGTCCCGAGGAGCAGAAGAAGCTGTGGAACGAGGCGGACGCCGTCCTGACCAGCCGGCTCCCGTGGGTGTGGACGACCAGCGCGCCGATCGGCTTCATCTGGTCCAAGCGGGTGCACAGCATCGACCTCGACGAGCCGGGCCGGCTGCGCTACAGCGTGCCGAGCTTCCTGAACGCGTGGGTGTCGGGCTGACCTCGCGACCGGACGCCTGACCGAAGGGTAGGACAATCATGGACTGGACGGATCGTGTCGGCGTCGTGACCGGCGCCGCGTCGGGTATCGGCGCGGCCACGGCTCTGCGCTTCGCCGCGCGCGGCATGCATGTGATCGGGTTCGACGTCGACGAGACCGGCCTGGCCGCCACTCGCGAGGCGATCGAGCAGGCGGGCGGCACGGCCACCGTCGAGGTGGTCGACGTCGGCGATGGCGAGGCGGTGCGCCGCGCCGTCGCCGGCATCGGGGCCGCGCACGGCCGCCTGGACGCGGTGGTCAACTGCGCCGTGAACTTCCTGGCCCGGGGCCTGGACGTGACTCCGCCGGAGTGGGACCGGGTGCTCCGGGTCAACGTGCAGGGCATCAGCAACGTGGTGCAGGCGGCGCATCCGCTGCTGGCCCGTTCCGGGGCGGGCGCGATCGTCAACACCGCCAGTGTCTCCGCCCACGTCGCCCAGCCCGCGCGCTGGACCTACAACGCCACCAAGGGCGCCATCCTGACGCTGACCAAGTGCATGGCGATGGACCTCGCCCCGGACGGTATCCGGGTCAACGCGGTCAGCCCGGGATGGATCTGGACACCCGAGGTGAGCCGGGCCGCGCACGGCGACCGGGCCGCCGTCGAACCGGTCTGGGGCCGCTTCCACCTGCTGCGCCGCCTGGGCGAGCCGGACGAGGTGGCCCGTGCCATCGCCTTCCTGTGCTCCTCCGACGCCAGCTTCATCACCGGCGTGGAACTGCCCGTGGACGGCGGCTACCTGGCCATGGGTCCTGAGGGCCTGGGCGAGGACTCCAGCTTCGCCGGATCCGCTCCGGTGACGCACATCGACAGCGATTCGAGGAACCCGCGTTGAACACGCACATCGTCATCACCGACACCAACCTGGGGGACGGCTCCATCGAGTGCGGCGTCCTGGTCCCCGCCTTCGAGGTGAGCCGGCACGACGCCAGGACCGAGGAGAAGGTACTGGAGGTCGGCGCGGACGCCGCCGGCCTGCTGGTGCAATGGGCGCCGCTGACCGAGCGGGTCCTGGCGGGCCTTCCCCGGCTGCGCGCGGTCGTGCGGTACGGGATCGGCCTGGACAACATCGACCTGGCCGCCGCCGCCCGGCTGGGCATCGAGGTCCGCAACGTGGACGACTACTGCCTGGCAGAGGTGGCCGACCACGCGGTCGCGTCGATCTACGCCCACAACCGCAGGCTCACCGCGGCGAGCCGGTCCTACACCGTCAGGGGATGGACCACCGAGGGCATCGCCGCGCCGCTGCCCCCCGGCGAGGACCCCGTCGGCATCGCCGGGTTCGGGCGGATCGGCCGTGAGGTCGCCCGGCGCGCCACCGCGCTCGGCTTCCCGGTGCACGTGTGGGATCCGTACGTCACCGACCTGCCCCCCGACGTCACCGGACATGCGACGCTGTCCGGCCTGGCCGCGGCCGTCAACCACCTCACGCTGCACGTGCCCTCGACCGAGCAGACCCGCGGCATCGTCGGCCGGGCGGTGCTCGACGCGCTCGGCCCGGCCGGGCACCTGGTCAACACCGCCAGGGGCGCCCTGGTGGAGGAGGCCGCGCTGCTGGCCGCACTGGAGGCGGGCACGCTGGGCTTCGCCTCGCTGGACGTACTGGCCGGGGAGCCGCCGTCCGGGATATCGGCGGAGCTGGCCGGGCACGACCGCGTGCTGGTGACCCCGCATGTCGCCTACCTCTCGACGCGGTCGCTGCCGATGCTCCAGCGGCGGGCCGCCGAGATCATGCGCGACCTGCTGACGGCGGCGGGCTGAGACGGTGCGAGCTCTCGTTTTCACCAAGCCGAGCACCGTCGAGCTGCTCGATGTCCAGGACCCCCAGCCGGTCGACGGCGAGGTCCTGGTCAAGGTCCGCGCGGTCGGCATCTGCGGCAGCGAGCTGCACGGCATCCGCGACAGCGGCTTCCGACGGCCACCGCTGATCATGGGCCACGAGTTCGCCGGGACCACCCCCGACGGCCGCCGGGTCACGGTCAACCCCCTGCTCAGCTGCGGGGCGTGCGACCTGTGCCTGCTGGGCCGCGACCATCTCTGCCGCGAGCGGGCCATCCTGGGCATCCACCGGGCGGGGGCGTTCGCCGAGTACGTCTCCGTGCCGGAGAAGGCCCTGCACCCGCTCGCGCCGTCCATGTCGTTCGAGACGGCGGCGATGATCGAGCCCCTGGCCAACGGCGTGCACGCGCTGAACCTGGCCCGCCCGGCCGAGGGCGCCCGCGTCGCCGTGCTGGGCGCCGGCACGATCGGCCTGGTCTCCATGCTCGTGGCCAGGCAGTTCTCCGACCAGGTAGTGGTCTGCGACCTGTCGCGGGAGCGGCTGGAGGTGGCCGGTCGCCTGGGCGCGACCGCCGTCACCACGTCTCTCCGGGGCGAGTTCGACATCGTCGTGGACGCCGTCGGCGCGGCGGCGACGCACCGTATGTCGGTGCAGCACCTGCGCCCGGGCGGCACTGCCGTGTGGGTGGGACTGCTCAGCAGCGACGCCGCCTTCGACGGGCAGAAGATCGTCCGCGAGGAGAAGCACATCGTCGGTTCGTACTGTTACACGGCGGCCGAGTTCGCCCACGCGGTGAAGCTCGCCGAGGAGGTCGCGCTGGACTGGACGTCCTGTTTCGACCTGGCCGACGGCGCGGCCATTTTCGGCGAGCTGATGGCGGGCCGCCAGGATGTCGTCAAGGCGCTGCTGCGCCCGTGGGGAGAGGAGTGAGATGTTCGGTGTACGCCTGCTTCATCTGGGCGATGGAGACGTTCCGGGTCCAGAGGTGTACTGGATGTCGGACTGGGACCAGTGGTACCGGCTGGCCTTCCAGGCCGTGCTGATCCAGGGCGAAGGAGTCACCGCGCTCGTCGGCACGGGGCCGGCCGAGGACCTCGGCCCGATGAACGAACAGTGGGCCGGCTTCCTCGGCGAGCGCGCGGCGATGCGGCGCGAGCAGGGCCAGTGGCTGCCCGACCAGCTGGCCGCGCACGGGGTCGCGCTGGAGGAGGTCACCCACGTCCTGCTGACGCCGTTGCAGCTCTACACCACCTCGAACATCCCGCTGTTCCCGAATGCGCGATTCTGCCTGACCGAGCGTGGCTGGACCCACTTCCACCGCACCAAGCGGCACCCGCACGACGACCGCTGGTCCTGCCTGCCGCCGCACGTGCTGAGCTATCTCACCCACGACGCGTGGGACCGGGTCCGGCTGCTCGCCGACGAGGACGAGGTGGTGCCGGGGATCCGCACCTGGTGGACCGGATCGCACCACCGCGCCTCCATGGCCGTGGAGATCGACAGCACGGCGGGCGTGGTCACGGTGACCGACGCCTACTTCACCCGCCGCAACCTCGACACCGACCAGCCCATCGGGATCTGCGAGAACATCTACGAGGCGATGGCGGCCCACGAGCGGGTCCGCAGGGTGGCCGACGTGCCGCTGACCCTCTACGACGCCGACCAGCTCACCCGCTATCCGGACGGCGTCGTCGCGGCGGTCCCCGGTTCGTGACCGGGATCCGCCCGCCGACGCCCCGGCTGATCGGATCGCGCCAGGTCGGCCCGGTCGGGCTGGGCGGCGCCCGCTGGTCTCTGGTCGCGGAGCCGGACGAGGCGGCCGCGCTCGCGACGCTGCACGCCGCCATCGACGCCGGGGTGACGCTGGTGGACACCGCGCCCGCCTACGTCCCGGCCTCGCGTCCCGGGTGCAGCCACAACGAGGAGCTGATCGCGCGGGGCCTGGCCGCTCACCCGCGCGGCTCCTCGGTCCTGGTGGCGACCAAGGGTGGGCACTGGCGCGACCCGGGCGGCGGATTTCCCGTCGACGCCCGGCCGGAGACCCTGCGGCGGCACTGCCTGGGCAGCCTCGCCGCGCTCGGTGTCCCGCGGATCGACCTGTACCAGTTGCACTGGCCCGATCCGGAGGTGCCGATCGCCGACAGCGTCGGCGCGCTGGCCCGGCTGCGTGATGAAGGTCTCGTCGAGCTCGTCGGGGTCTGCAACGTCGGGCTCGTTCAGCTACGGGAGGCCACCGCGCGGACCCGGGTCGACGCGGTGCAGAACCGATTCTCCGTGCTGGACCGCGCCGATCGCGCGGTGCTGGACCACTGCACCGCGCACGGCATCGCCTACCTCGCCTACTCGCCGTTCGGCGGGCCCGCCGGGGCGCGCGGCCTGGCCGGCCGCCTGCCCGCCCTTGGCGAGATCGCGCTGGCGCGTGGCGTGAGCGCGCACGAGGTGGCCATCGCCTGGCTGCTGGCCCAGTCCCCGATGGTCGTTCCCGTCGTCGGCGCCGGGCGCCCGGGCAGCGTCGCCGCCGCCGTACGGGGGGCCGGGCTCGTCCTGAGCGAGGAGGAGCTGCGGTCGCTGGACCGGGCGGAGCCGCCGACTCAGGACGCGGGCTGGTAGTCCACCACCTTCTGCTCCTGCCGGCCCAGCCCGTCGATCTCCATGCTCACCACGTCGCCGGCCTTGAGGTACGGAAAGCGGCCGGAGAGGCCGACGCCCTCGGGGGTGCCGGTACTGATGACGTCGCCGGGCAGCAGCAGCATGTGGTGGCTCAGATGCACGATGAGCTCGGGCACCGAGAAGATCATGTCGGCGGTGCTTGAGTCCTGCCGTGGCTCGCCGTTGACCCAGGAACGCAGCCGCAGCCGGTCGGGCCGGAGTTCGGCCGCGGGCCGCAGCACCGGGCCGAGCGGGTTGAACGTCTCGGCGCACTTGCCCTTGGACCACTGCCCGCCCGACACCTCAAGCTGGAACGCCCGCTCCGACAGGTCGTTGGAGAGCGCGTAGCCCGCCACGTAGTCGAGGGCCTCGGACGGGTCACTCAGATAGCGCGGCGTGCGCTTCATCACCACGGCGAGCTCGACCTCCCAGTCGGTCTTGACCGAGCCGGGAGGGAGGATCACCTCGTCGTCCGGGCCGACCACGCAGCCTGGGTGCTTCAGGAAGACCACGGGCTGCTCCGGCGGGGCCGCGCCGGACTCGGCCGCGTGGGCGGCGTAGTTCATCCCGATGCACACCACGGCGGCCGGCCGCGCGATGGGCGACCCGATCCGCTGCCCGGCCGTGTCGATCTCCGGAAGCTCGCCTGCGGCCAGGGCGGCGGCGACCCGCTCGATACCGTCGGCCGCGAAGAACGCGCCGTCAAGGTCGGCGGTCAGCGGGGTGAGGTGGTATTCGCGACCTTCGTGCCGTACGGCGGGGCGTTCTGACCCGGCGGGGCCGAACCGGAAGAGTTCCATGTCAGTCCTTATACGTTGCCGCCCGCGCCGTCCTGGTAGCCCATGCGCAACGAGAGCTGGTGAGCGGTGGAGCGGACGTTGTCGATGGTCGTGGCGATGAGCGCCGGCGTCTTGCGCATCTCGGGGATCGAGACGCTGATCGCGGCGCGGCTGCCCCCCCGGTGGCCGCTGAAGGAGGCGGCGATGCAGAACACGCCGGGGGTGTACTCGGAGTTGTCGGTCGCGTAGCCGTTCTCGCGCACCTCGCGCACGGCGGCGAGCAGGTGGGGCAGCGACATGATGGTCTGCGGGGTGTACTGGACGAAGCGGACCTCGGCGAATCGTTCCCGGATCTCCTCGTCGCCGAGCTGGCTGAGCAGGGCCTTGCCGATCCCGGTGGCGTAGGCCGGCAGCCGGATGCCGACGCGGGAAGCGAGCCGCAGCTGCTGATCGGGGTCGACCTTGGCGATGTAGACGTTGTCCGTGCCGTCGAGCGTGGCCAGCTGGACGGTCTCGTTCAAGGTGTCCCGCAGCGCCTCCATGTACGGCAGCGCCGCCTGCTCCAGGTCGGAGACCGCGACGTAGCTCTGGCCCGCCTGCCACAGCCGGATGCCGACGCGGAAGCGTCGCGTCTCGGCGTCCTGTTCCAGGAACCCCCGGGTGGCCATCGTGACGAGCAGCGTGTAGGTGCTGCTTTTCGGGATCTCCAGCAGGCGCTGGATCTCGGTCAGGGTAAGGCCGTCGCGATGGTCGGTCAGCAGGTCCAGAATGGCGAGGGTACGGTCTGCCGACTTGACAAGTGGGTTCATGGGTATGGAAAGCCGTTCATGTAGGTAAACCGGGGTTCGGTCAGTGGTACCTTACTCGGCTCGCTGACGCACAGGGGAGAACCTGGAAAGGTCCGGCTGGTCGCCCCGCGTGGGGGTCCACGCTCTCGACCGGCGGCGCTAGCGGACATCGGCCCGAGCCCGCAACAGCACCTTGCGGATCTTGCCGGAGGACGTCTTGGGCAGCTCCCCGAACTCGATCCGGTCCGGTGCCTTGAACGCGGCGAGCCGGCCGCGCACGTACGCGCGCAGTTCCTCAGCCGAGGCCTCCGCGCCGGGGCGCAGGGTCACGAAGGCAATCGGGCGTTCGCCCCAGCGGTCGTCGGGAACGCCGACCACCGCCGCCTCCAGGACCGCCGGATGGCCGGCCAGGGCCGCTTCGACCTCGATCGAGGAGATGTTCTCCCCGCCGGAGATGATGATGTCCTTGGCGCGGTCGCGCAGTTGCAGGTAGCCGTCCGGATGCAGTACGCCGAGGTCGCCGGTGCGAAACCAGCCGTCGGGCGCGGCGGCCCGGGTGGCCTTCTCGTCCCGGTAGTAGCCGAGCATCACCGTGTTGCCCCGCAGCGCGACCTCGCCGATCGTCTCCCCGTCCCGCGGCACGTCCAGGCCCTCGGCGTCGAGGACGCGCATCGCGCACGACACCAGGTTCGAGACGCCCTGGCGGGCGCGCAGCAGCGCCTGCTCGTCGGCGGGCAGGGCCGACCACTCCGGCCGCCAGTCACAGATGGCCGCCGGGCCGAACGTCTCGGTCAGGCCGTACAGGTGGGTGACGTCGAAGCCGACCCGGTCGCAGCCCTGGAGCAGGGTGGGCGACGGCGGCGCGCCGCCGACCGCGATCGTCACCCGGTGGCCGTCGAACGCCGCAGGGGCGGCCTCGACCAGGGAGATCAGTACGGTGGGCGCGGCGCACAGCATGGTGACCCGCTCGGTGGCGATCAGCTGCCACACCCGGGGCGGGTCGACTCTGCGCAGGCAGACGTGGACGCCGCCGACGGCCGTGACCGCCCAGGGGAACGCCCAGCCGTTGCAGTGGAACATCGGCAGCGTCCAGAGGTAGACGGCCTCCGATGTGAGGCGGAAGTGGCTGACCATCGCCAGGGCCTGGAGGTAGGCGCCCCGGTGGTGGTACATGACCCCTTTGGCGGGCCCCGTGGTTCCGCTGGTGTAGTTCAGGGCCATCAGAGCGCGCTCGTCGGTCACGGGAACCCGGTACGGCGCGGCGTCGGCGCGCAGCGACTCGTACTCCTCCGGATTCACGGTCCTCAGGTCTTCCAGCGGTTCGACGACCGCCGCGGCGAGTTCGGCGAACTCGGGGTCGAACAGCAGCAGCCGAGCGCCCGAGTGCTGGATGATGTGACGCAGTTCCTCGGCCGAGAGCCTGGTGTTGAGGGTGACCAGCACCGCCCCCGCGTACAGCACGCCGAAATGCGACTCCAGCAGCAGCGGGGTGTTGGCGGCGAGTACGGCGACGCGGTCGCCCGGCCGCACGCCCAGACCGGCGAGCGCGCCCGCCTGGCGCAGGCACCGCTGGTGCAGCTCGCGGTAGGTCAGCCGGAGTGACCCGTCGATCACCGCTGTGCGGTCGGCGTGGACCGCCGCGGCCCGGTCGAGGAAGGCCGTCGGGGTGAGGGCATCGAAACTCAGGCCGGCGGCGATGCTCGCGCCGGGCGTCTGGCTGACATGAGCCGACACGACAACTCCACCTCTCTTGCCGGACGTTGCGGCCCATTGTCAGTTGGGTTCCGTATGCTGTCAAGCTGTTCATATATGTGAACTTCAAAAGGAGTCGCGAGGAGATACCGCGGTGCTCGCGGGCTGATCGGGGGCAGGGGACCTGGGCGTCGGTGCCGGCCTGGCCGGCTGAGGAGGTCCGGGACTCGGCCACGGTTTGGCCGGATGGTTGGTCGGTATGTCGTGGAGTGCTCTGACCTGGGATGCTGGGTCCGAGTAAGCGGTCATCGGCCCCTGTCCACGGGTAAGCCCCGCTCCCCGTGCGCCCCTCGTCGTTCACACGGGAGGGCGCCCTCGCGCTCCTGGGAACGGCGGGCCCGGGTCAGTCGTCGGAGGCGACGATGACGGCCAGGGAGCCCTCGTTCCGGTCGATCAGGACCAGCTCGTGGAACTCGCCGAGGATCCATCCCAGGTCGTCGTCGCGGGCCGCCTCGTCGAGGTCGCGGAGGCGATAGCGGGAGGTGGCCGCGCGGATCAGCCGGTAGACCTCGGTCTCCAGGTCGTGGGCGACGGTCTCGGGGAGATCGGTGTATCTGCCGGCCCAGGTGCGGATCGTGGCGGAGGCGGTTTCCGCGTCGACGTCCTCGAAGGAGGCGGCCGAGAGCGCGTCGAGGCGGTAGGGGCCGTGCACCGATCCGTCGCCCTTCCAGGAGTCGGAGCCCAGATAGTCGTCCCGGTACAGCTGGTGCGAGAGCAGCGCGGTGAGCAGCGGTTCGTCGTCCTGTCCGGGGGTGATGCGGAAGTGCTTCACGTCCACCCAGCGGTAGGTCCTGTCCTTGAAGTTGACCAGGGTGGTCGAGGTGAACGCCAGTTGCTCCATGGGTGTGACGATAGTGACTTCCAGGACCAGTTGATCACCGATTGACCGAACCGGACGGGCAGCCGGGAGGCGCGGAAACCAGATACGAGCTGGGCGCACGCGACGTTTGCCGCTCCGGGGCGAGGGCAGCCGCCACCGTATCCGGCACGGTGCTACAGGAGGTCAGATGCTGCCCCGGAAGCAGAGGATCGGCACGGTCGCGGTGATCGCTCACCGGCGGAAGTCATTCGGCGGAGGGCTGGACGAGCTGCGCAGGCTCCTCGCCGACGAGGGAGTCGGCGAGTTGCTCTGGTACGAGGTGCCCAAGAGCAAGAAGGCGCCGAAGAAGGCGCGGAAGGCGCTGAAGGAGGGGGCCGACCTGATCCTGGTGTGGGGCGGTGACGGCATGGTGCAGCGCTGCGTGGACGCGATCGCGGGCTCGGGCGTCACGGTCGGCATCCTCCCCGCGGGAACGGCCAACCTCTTCGCGCAGAACCTGGGCATCCCCGAGGACCTGCCCAAGGCCGTGCACGTCGCGTTCCACGGTGAGAGCCGGAAGCTGGACCTGGGGAAGGTCAACGGGGAGCACTTCGCCGTCATGGCCGGGGTCGGCTTCGACGCGGCGATGGTGGAGGAGGCCGACCGGGGGTTGAAGGACCGCCTGGGGCGTGTGGCGTACGTCTGGACGGGACTGCGCCACGTCCGCGGGGAACTCGTGCCGACGGAGGTCAGGATCGACGGGGTGACGTGGTTCGAGGGCGAGGCCAGCTGCCTGCTGCTGGGCAACGTCGGCACCATCACCGGCGGTATCGAGGCGTTCGACGACGCGCGTCCCGACGACGGATGGCTGGAGATCGGCGTGACCACCGCGAAGGGGCCGATCCAGTGGGCCCGCGTGCTCGGCCGGATGAGCACGGGGCGGTCCGAGGAGTCGCCGTTCGTCCGGATGACCCGGGCACGCAAGATCACCGCCAGATTCGGCTCTCCCATGACCTACGAGCTGGACGGCGGCGCCAAGGGGGCCGTCACCAAGCTCAAGGCCAGGGTCGTACCCGGCGGCATCACCATCCGCGTCCCCGAGTCCACCGGCTCCGAGCAGCTGTGATCCCCGGCCACCGTGGACCGGGGACAGCTCTGTCAGGTTGCCGCAGATTCTCCCTTTTAGTCAACATTCATAACAAATGCAGATTCGGTATGGTTTGTCGACTAAATTGCTTTATGGAAAAGGGCGGCAATGACCAGTAGTCATTGGACGGAGGTCGACGGCCCCGGCCGCCCCAGGCGGGTCCGTTCCGGTGCTCGCTCGCGGGCGAGGTCAGAGCGCCCGACAGGGATCGTGTACGGACTGTGATCGAGCTGAACGTGTCGATCGAGATAGCGCGTCCGGCGGCCGAGATATGGCGGATCATCGCCGACTTCGGCCAGGATCCCCGATGGCGGGCGGGTGTGACCACCATGGCGCCGGACCCGCCGGGCCTCGTCGTCCCGGGTACCACCACGGACGAATCCATCACTTTCGGGGGCCGTGTCCATCACACCGGCAGCGTGGTGACCTCGGTGGTTCCCGGGACGGAGTTCGCCTGGCGGATGATCTCGGGGATCGACGCCGAGGGCGGCAGGTCGGTCGTGCCGCTGGACGGCGACCGGTGCCTGGTGACCGTTCACCTCAGGATCAGGCTCCGCGGCCTGCAGCGCCTGCGTGTCCCCTTTGTCAGACGCGTGCTCAGGAACAAGCTCCAGCAGGACCTCCGCCGCCTCGGCGACCTGGTCATCGCGCGCGCGTGACCGTCATCTGCAACTCGGTCACCCAGCTGTCATGGTCGTCGGGTGGGCAGTCGATGGAGACCTCCCGCGCGAGTCCGACACCCCGGTAGCCGTGCTCGTCGATCCAGTGGGCCAGCGTCTGGAACGTCGGGCCCGTCTGCTCCATCGAGCCGCGGTGAATGATGGTGGCGGCCGACTCGATCTCCGGCAGGTCCACGATCGCGAAGTCGTAGTCGCCGCCCGTCTCCGCGGAGACCTCCAACCCGGCGTGCACGGTCACCCGGCCGTCGGCCTCCGGCTCGTAGCGGGCGATGCCATAACCGGTGATCCTTACTCCGGCGGTCTCGATCCTCCGGCACAGGTCGTCGAAGAGCGGCTGGATGACGGGGCCGATGTCCTCGGCGTCGTAGCTCGCCGCGACGGCGGTGAGCTCCGCCACGCGGGTCGCGGGGATCGGCTTGAGCAGAACCTCTTCGGGATGCATGTGACCTTCCTTGGCGATTGTCGTGAGCCTTACTTCCACCCGGATCAGCCGCGCCGCGTCCGCCGCGATCCGCTCCTCCAGTTCCGCGCGGCGCAACCGCAGCATCCCGTGAAGCTCTGCGGCGTCGACCCGCTCGTCCAGGATCGAACCGACCTGGTGCAGGGTGAAGCCGAGGTCCTTCAGGGCGATGACGCGGTTGAGCCGTGACAGCTGGTCGGCCCGGTAGAAGCGGTGACCGGCCGGGTCGACATGGGCGGGCTGAAGTAGGCCGATCGCGTCGTAGTGGCGCAACATGCGCACCGACACGCGGCCGAGCTGGGCGAACTCTCCTATGCTGAACATGGTGCCTTCAGGTATAGGGGCTGACACCGTGTCAGCCGCAACCTCAGATCCGCCCCCTGCGGATAACCGGTTGTCCGGCCGTTCCCCACCCGGGAAGCATGGTGGTCATGTCACTGCGTTTTCACGAGATCGCCGAGGGCGGTCACCGCATCCTCAACCCGTTCACGAACGACAAGCTGGCGCTGCTCGGCGAGGTCGCCAGGCTCCGGCGGGGAGCCCGCCTGCTCGACCTGTGCTGCGGCAAGGCGGAGATGCTCTGCCAGTGGTCTCTCGCCCACGGGATCGAGGGGGTCGGGGTCGACATCAGCGACGTCTTCCTCGACGCGGCGCGTGCCAGGGCCAGGGAACTCGGGGTCGCCGATCGCGTACGCCTGGAGAAGGGTGACGCCGGAGCCTACCCGGCGGAGCCGGGGGCGTTCGACGTCGTGTCCTGCCTGGGGGCGACCTGGATCGGCAACGGGCTGGAGGGAACGGTCAAGCTGATGCTCCCCTCGCTGAAGGAGGACGGGATCCTGCTCGTCGGCGAGCCGTACTGGAACTCCGAGCCGCCCGCGGCGGCATACGAGTCGTTCGGGTTCGGACCGGACGACTTCACCTCGCTGGCGGGGACCTTCGACAGGTTCGAGGCGGCAGGGGTCGAGGTGCTGGAGATGGTCCTCGCCGACCAGGACAGCTGGGACCGTTACGTGGCGAGCCAGTGGTGGACGCTGAGTGACTGGCTGCGTGACAATCCCGACGATCCCGACGTCGAGGGAGTGCGCGGCTTTTTGGAGCGCTGCCGCCGCTCGCATGTCGAGTACGGCAGGCAACACCTCGGCTGGGGTGTCTTCGTGCTGCGCCGTCGTTGACGGCTACTGGCGGGTAGGAATAGGTTCCCAGAGACCGGCTGGTCGGTTCGAGGGAGCTTGCATGCGGGTGCGGGACAAGGTCGTGGTGGTGACCGGGGCCTCGAGCGGGATCGGCCGGGCGATGGTCCGCAGGTTCGCCGACGAAGGGGCGGCCGGCGTGGTCGTGGCCGACATCGACGCGGCGGGTGCGACCGCGGTGGCCAGGGAGATCGGTGACCGGGCGGTCGCGGTACGGGCTGATGTGTCGGTCGAGGAGGACGTACGAGGCCTGGTCACCACCGCCGAGAGCGCCTTCGGCCCGGTCGGCCTGTTCTGTTCCAACGCCGGTGTCACCACCGGCCGCGGGCTCGACGCCACGAACCCGGACTGGACCCGGACGATCGCGGTGAACGTCCTCGCCCACGTCTACGCGGCACGCGCGGTCGTGCCCGGGATGGTCGAGCGCGGTGAGGGCTACCTGCTCAACACCTGTTCGGCGGCCGGGCTGGTGAGCTGCCCCGGAGACGCCCCCTACGCCGTGACCAAGTCGGCGGCGATCTCCTTCGCCGAGTGGGTGTCCATCCACTACGCGACCAGGGGCGTCAGGGTCAGCGTGCTCTGCCCGCAGAGCGTGCGCACCGCCATGTTCGAGCGCGGCGTCACCGCGGACCATCTCAGCGCGAGGGCGGCGGGCGCGTCGGGACCCGTCCTCGATCCTGAGGCCGTGGCCGACGCGGTGGTCGAGGGCCTCGCCGCCGAGCGGTTCCATATCTTTCCGCACCCCGAGGTCGCCGGCTTCGTCCGGCGCAAGGCCGAGGACCCCGACCGCTGGCTGACCGGAATGGCGCATTTCGTTGACTCGTTGCGGGCGTGATCGCCGGGGGCCGGCCTGACCGTCCGTGCCGGCTCAGTCCCTGGCGGCCGGATCGCCGACCTGGCCGATGAACAACGGGGTCAGCGTCGGCCGGTGAACGATCGCGAAGGCGAACGGGTGGTCGGCGCGGACCTCGGCCTCGGGCGTGGCCGGGGCCGATACGGCGAAGGCGAGGCCGGTGACGGCGGCGGCCTCGGTCCCCCACTCGTTCACCGTGATGTTGGCGCGGTGGACGGCCTGCTCAAGAGAGGCGCCGTCGGTGATGCCCGAATAGTCGGTCTCCCGCAGTCCCAGCTTCCCGAGCGGCTCCGCCAGGTCCAGGCTCGTGGAGAAGTCCCAGCGTGGCATGGCGAGCCTCACCGGCCGTTCCCTGAGCCCGGCGGCCACCCGTGCCATCACGGCGGGGGAGAGCAGGTCGCCGGGAGAACCGCCCGCCTGCGGTACGAGAACCCACATGGCCAGGTCACCGCCGGCGTACCGCAATTCCACGGCCTGCCAGCCGGGCCCCGCCGCGTACGGGAGGCCGCCGTCGCGGCGCATCAGGGCCGTACGCACGGTCGTGCCGTCCGCGCGGGTGAAGGAGGCGCCTTCCTCGGGCGGTTCGATGAACGGCGTCGTCCACTCGGCCCTGAGGTATACGGCGTTGGCGATGACCAGCCTGGTCCGTGGGCTCAGGTTGTCGAACACCTTCCTGATCCGCCCGGCTGTCCGCTCCTCGGCCCAGGCGTCGATGACCTTGGCGCCATCCCCGGTGAAGTCCACCTGGTGCACACCCGTGCCGTACTGTGCCGCGAGGGTGCGCAGGAACTCCGCCCTGACGCTCAGCCCTTCCTGGGTGAACAGCCCGTTGGCCATGCCCACGATCGCAGGGGCGGGGGTGTCCCGGGCATCCCGCTCCGCACCCGGGGCAGGAGGGGGTGGCGGGTCCTCGGTCGTGATGATCTGCCTGGTGAGCGCGTTGAGCGAGGTATGCGGTCCTGCTGAGGGGAAACCGAAGACCTCGTCGAGCTCGGTCGCGGTATCCGCGACCGCCCCCGCCCTCGCCAGGCCGAAGGCGTAACCGATGCTCAGGGGTGACAGGACGGCGTTGGCCCCGGGGCTCGCGGTCGCGGCGAACAGGGCATGCCCGAAGGACGTCAGACCACGTACGGTCTCCGCGACCGGAGGGTTCTCCGGGACCTCCCGCCGCACCTCCTCAGCGGTGATCACGTTGGGCTCGGCCATGGCGCACGATGACAGGACGGCGACGGCCAGCAGGGCGGGAAACAGTCGGCGCATGCTTCTAACACGCATGCCGTCGCACGGTGGTTCACCCTCGGCGCGGCGGGTGACGTCAGGTGAGTGCGGCGAAGGCGCCCGCCCCGATGAGGGCGACGGCCCAGGCGAGGTCGAGGTTGAACCACGCCTTGCGGAGCACCGCCACCCCCAGCCGTTCGTAGACGACCAGGGCCAGGACAGTGGCCGTCACCAGCATGGCCAGCGTGTGCACCCCGGTCGCCAGCAGGCTCTGCGAGGCCAGTGCGGTGGCGTCATGGCCCTCATGCCCTCCGTGTCCCTCATGCCCGCCGCGCAGGGTGACCGGGAGCACCATCAGGCCCGCTCCGTGCGCGGTGGCCATCAGGAACGACCATCCGGCCAGCTGCCACCTCGTCACCCTCATGCCGACCCAGCGGGGGTGGCGCCGTCTGAGCAGCCGCCAGAGGCCGAAGGCGCACACCAGGGCCGCCACACCGTACGAGATCGCTTTCGGCGGGGCGGCGAGCCGTGCCGCGGACACCAGCCCGAGCGTGATCAGCACCGAGCCCGCGTGGCCGAACACGATAGGCGGCAGCGCCCGGAGGACTCCGTCGCGCGAGCGCTCCTGCAGACCGAGCGCGACCGCGAAGAGCCAGCCCATGGCCGGGTTCAGGCCGTGGAAGGCACCGAGCCCGGCCAGGACGAGCAGGGACGTCAGATCCATCGGGCGGGCCTTTAGGGGAAGCAGTAGGAGTCGGAGGAGGAGTCGCCGCCCTGCAGGCGGATCTGGTGCGCACGGCGGCCGTCGGCGGCGAAGTCGACGAAGAAGCCGGGGTCGAGGGCGATCGAACCGTCGTCGGCGATGTCCACCTTCGCCATCCAGCCGGAGATGCCGTCGGGGTAGAAGACGTCGTCCCAGGACCGGTAGAGCGAGTTGGTGAAGTAGACCCGCCGCCCGTCCCTGCTGGTCTCGACCATCTGCGGCCCCCCGTTCAGCGCCCGGTCAGGGGCGGAAGGGTGGGCGTCGCGCCGGACGATCCCGCCGATTCGGACAGAGCCGGTCTCGCGCGGGGCGAACGGGTCGGAGACGTCGTACGCCTTGAGCTCGCCGGTGCCCCAGGCCGAGACGAGCAGGATCCGGTCGTCGAGGGTCAGGGAGATATCGCTGACCAGCGGCGGTACCGCGCCGAACTGCTTGAGCGGTTCGGGCAGCAGGTCGGGGTCGGCGGGCTCGGCTGGAATTGTGATCGTCTTGCGGGCCTTCCAGAGGCCGTCCTCCAGGTACCACGTGAAGATGCCGGCCGACAGGTCCTCGACGTTGATCACCGTGTTGACGAAGCCGTGGGTCTTGGTCGGGTCGTGGGCGGGCCGGAGCTCCAGGGCCATCTGATGCTGGTCACCCAGGTCGATCTCCTGGAGATGCCTGCGCTTGGCCAGGTCCCAGACGTGCAACTTGTGGCCGTACTGCCGGCCGACCAGCAGCTCCAGCGAGGGGCCCGGCTCGATCTGGTTGGGCGTCCCCCACTCGCTGGTGATCATCGTGTCGTGTCCGAGGTGCCACCAGAAGTCGTAGTGCAGCCGCTGTGACCCCCGGTCGGACTCCCAGCGGCCCTTTGGCTCGAAGGTGTCGTGGTCGAGAGTGAACACCCCGCCGGGCGCGTCGCCGTCCACGTTGCCGAGCGCGCTGACATAGATGGCGTCCGTGCCGCAGTGGACGGTGTGCGGGCGGCTGTAGCCGGTCTTCTTGAAGACCGTCTCCGGTTCGATCGTCTTGACGAGCTTGGGATGCCGGGGGTCGTCCTTGACGTCGAAGATGTAGATCCGGCTGGACCTCAGGCCGGGGAGGACCAGGTAGCGCCTTTCCACGTGCGGGTGCGGCGCGTACGGGCACAGGGCCGCGCTGCACACGTTCCAGCCGAAGTGATGGAGCTCGTCGCCGGGGACGGACATGTCGTGCACATCGATGATCGATCCGTCAGAGAGGTCGATCGTGGCGAGCCCATCGGGCCGGCCGTCGCCGGCCGCGTCGAGGAGGGCGACGTAGGCGAGCCCCTCCGGAGGGGCCAGCATGGCCTCGCGGGCGGACGGGTAGAAGGTGGGGTCAGGCTGGATGAGCGGCACAGCGAACTCCTGGACTCGTAGCCGGAACCGATATCCAACTAATCTTGTAGGAAAACTTCCCGCTGTCCAGGGGCATATCGCGTAGTCGGGGTGGAGGACTGCGATGCCCGGCGGTGTCGATTCGCGGGCCTGCGGAAGAGGAGACGACTTCGTGGGTGTGAGAACTTCAGGCAGGGGGGCGGACAGACAGCGAGGTACGGGGCGATGATGCCCCGTACCTCGCTGTCTGTCAGTTCTGTCGGTCAGTCGACGGCCACCTGCCCGGCACAGCCGTTCCCGAATGCCACTTTCCTGGTCCTAGGGACCTAAGGAGTGAACCGCTGGGCCGGGAGGTGTCAATCGACCTGTTCCCTGAGCTCTCCGGAAAACCTCAGCAGATTCTCACGGGAGAGCAGGCATGCATGGGAGTCCAGATGACCGGGGCGGTGATGATCGGCATCCTGATAACCGGTGGCTTGGTCGTCGGGGTGCTCAAAGTTCCCGATCCGGGCGGTCCGGGTGGTCCTTGCGGCCCTTCGGGACCTTGAGGACCTTCCGGACCTTCTGGTCCTGCGGGTCCTTCGGGTCCGGGTGCGCCGTCAGCGCCTGCTGGTCCTGCGGGTCCTTCCGGTCCTTCCGGTCCTGCGGGTCCTTCGGGTCCGGGTGCGCCGTCAGCGCCTGCTGGTCCTGCGGGTCCTTCCGGTCCTTCCGGTCCTGCGGGTCCTTCGGGTCCGTG